>NZ_JAAFYZ010000001.1 GCF_018274385.1 Catenulispora pinistramenti
GTCGGGACCCTCGCCGACCACCTCGTCCACCCCGGGACCGCCCGGCACGTCCACCCCGCCCATCGGCCCGACCGGGCTGATCGGCAGGCTGCGCGGGTCGATCCCGGCACCGAGCGGATCGGCCCCGTCCGGCAGCTTGCCGAACGCGTCGGCCGGGGTGATCGGCAACTGTCCGGGGCTCGCGCCGAAATGACCCTCGCTGTCGGCCCTGACCGAGCCGGACGGCTTCGCGTCCTGTGGCCCGGCCGGACCCTGAGCGGGAGCCGGCGGGTTCGGCAGCCCGTCCTTGATATCCCGGTAGTCCCGCGCCAGCTTGTTGAAGATCGCGCGCACCGCGGCGTCGTCGCCGCCGAACTTGTACTCGTCCGGTCCGCCGCCGCCGTCCTGGTAGTTGCTCGCCTCGATCTTCGACAGGTGTGCCGGAAGCTTGCTCGGGACCTCCTTGAACTTCCCGTTGTAGGCGGTCAGCGCCGTCTGGACCACGTCCTTCACCGTGGCGAAGGACTGCCAGAAGCTGCGGTAGGTCGGGTCCTTCGCCTGCTTGGCGACGTTGTCCAGCTCGGTCGCGAGGTTCTCCAACTGCTGCCCGTACGTGTCGGCCCCGGGCCCAGTCCACACGGCCTTGAGCTGGTCGCGCTGCTTGCGCAGATCGGTGGCGAGGTTGGTGAACCCCTGGAACACCGCGTCCCACAGGTTCTGCGCGGTGGCCACGGAGCCGAGGTCGATGCTCTGCAGCCGGTCGCGCACGTCCTGGTAGCTGTACTTCGCGTACGCGGGATTGTCAGCCATGCCCCGGGAATCCTTCTCTCATCTCACCAAACCGGCGTCTTGCCGGCGTCCTTCGGAATCAGGGCGCTGTTGTCGGTGAGCCCCTTCGTGATGTCGTCGGCCTTGGCCGAGTCGGCCTCGGCGAGGGTCTTGTAGTTCTGGCCGATCTTCAGCGTCGCCTTGCGCAGCGCGTCGAACTGGCCGTGGACGGCCTGGATGTTCTTCACGAACGTGTCGCGTTCGCTCCCGTAGGCCTTGACCAGGTCCGTGGCCTCGCTGAAGTCGCCGACCTTCGGCTCGTACTTCGCGTCCTTCAAATCGGCGACCATCTTGTCCAGCACGCCGTTCAGGTCGTCGAGGTAGTCCGCGACATCCTTGAACGTCTGCTCCGGTGGCACCGTGAGCTCGTTGTAGCCCGGCACGGCGGGCGGCGTGTCAGCCATCTACGCGGTCAGGTTCTCCCAGTGCATGGTGTTGGCGTGCTCGGTGAGCTTGTGGTCGTTCGTGATGTTCTGCAGTGTGGTGATGGCGTTGCCGAGGATGTCGTGCATCCGGTTCACCGCGGTGTCCCACTTGGCCTGCGCCACCTGATAGGCGGTGCGCGCGTTGCCCTCCCAGTCCGCCAGCGAGCCGCCGACGTTGGTGTTCAGGGACTCGATGGAGGCGCGCAGCTTCGCCAGCGCCTGCTCCATGTCCGTCGCGGCCTGCTCCATGCCGTGGAAGTTGACGTAGACCGAGCCGTCGCCGCTCATGTCAGGGTTCTCCGTATCTTTCGGTGGGTGGGGGGGTCGGTGGTCGGTGCCGGTCAGTGCCGGTCAGTACCGGTCGGTGCCGCTCAGCGCGGCTCAGCCGTTGAGCTGCGCGGCGAACCCGCCGACGGTGTCGGTGGTGACGGAGACGTTGACGTTGTAGCGCTTCAACGTCGCCGCGAGCGTCTCCTCGATCTCGCGCAGAGCGGACAGGACGGTGGCGAACTCGGTGTCCCACTGACCCATCGCGGTCATGAACACGTTCGCGGCATCACTGCGCCATGACGGGGCGAGCTCGTTCATCTGGTTCTGGAGAGTGCCGCGGATGGACTCCGCGGACGCCGCGGCGTTCGCGACCTCCGTCACGGCGTGGGCCATCGCCGCGCTGTTGACGGCGGAGACGCCCGGGTTGACGGCCGGTGTCGACATCAATCGGTCCTTTCACTGCTTCGGTCGGACGACCATCCTGGAGGTGCGGCACCCGATGTGTCAGGAGCCTTATGGGCACGGTTGGAGCCGGGCGGTTGCCCGAACTTCCCGCCGCTGCGAGCCTCAGATGAGGCCTTCGCGGATCGCGAGGGCGACGGCGTGCGTCCGGTTGCGGACGTCGAGACGGACGGTGAGGTCGTAAACGATGTTCTTCACGGTGCGTTCGGAGTAGGCGAGCCGGACGGCGACCTCGGCCGTGCTCAGCCCCTCCGCGAGAAGCCGCAGAACCGCGGCCTCGCGCGGGGCCAAGCGTCCGCTCCCGGCGGCCGGCGGGACCGGTCCGCGTTCGATGATCTCGCGGAGCTCACGGGCGAGGTCGTCGAAGTCCGCGCCGGCCCCGCCGGCCACCGCCACCCCGCGCCGGGCGGCAGCGGTGCGCAGCCCCGGCCGGACGCGGCCGGTCGCGAGCACCACCGGAACCGCCCCGGGGACCAGGCCGTCGACGCCGACGAGCACACCCTCGTCGGCGTCACCGACCGCGATCAGCACCACCACACCGGGCGCGACCCGGTCGACCAGAGCGGCGCACGGGACGGCCCGCAGCAGTTCGATGACGCCGGCCCGGGTGATCGGGTCGGCGGTGTGGATCGCCACCGGTATCCCGTCGGGCACGCTGGCGGGATCTGTGGCAGCGCTCTGTGATCCCGGCATCTCAGATCAGCCCTTCGCGCAGCGCGTAGGCCACCGCGTGCGTCCGGTTGCGCAGCCGCATCCGGATCGTCAGCTCGTGCAGGATGTTCTTGATCGTCCGGTCCGAATAGGCCAGCGCGGTCGCGGCCTGCGCGGTGTCTAAGCCGTCAGCGAGCAGCCGCAGCACGTCCGCCTCCCGCGCCGAGAGAGCGGGCTGGCACACCGGCCGATCCACCGCCGCGCCGCGCCCCGGCGGCCCACCATTGCGCAGGGTATTGATGTAGTCGAGCAGATCGCGCACCACTTCCGGCGGCATCAGCGCACCGGCCCCGCGATCGACCGCCCGCACCGCCCTGGCGACCGACTCGCCGGTCGCCTGGCGCCGCCAGAGCAGTGCCCCGACCCCGAGATCCACCAGCGAAGGCAGCGCCCCGGGGGCCATCCGCCCCACGACCGCGACGATCCCGGCCCGCCCCTTCGGCACCCCCGACAACGCGCCCCGGGCCAAGGACACCACGGACTCGTCGAACACGTCGGCGACCAACAACAGAACCGCCACCGAAGCCGCGCCATCGCCGCCGGGCGGCACCACGCTGATGCCGGGCTGCGCCCACAGCAACGCTTCGGCGCCCGACCGAGTGATCCCGTCGGCCGCGACCACCCCTACCCGGACGCCCTCCACCAATGCCTCCCCATCGTCGTGACCAGCGATGACGAATCTAGGAAGCGCGTGTTGACGGGCGATCGACGCTCGATGACGCGACCGTCACGGGGACTGCCGGCTCTCCGGAGCCCCCTTCAGCGGCCGCGCACGCGGCCGACACCAGCCGATATCGCCTCCACCAACACAGTCGTGCCGAACGCGACGCCCACCGCGATCAGGACGTCGATTCCCAGTTCGCGCAACGCCCAGCGGTTCGCAGCGGGTTCGCGGAAAAGCAGGAGAACCACAAGCGTCGGGATGAGGTACTGGACGAAGCTGTTCAACCAACGTCTGGCCATGTGCCACCTTCCAGTCGCCGATGGGGAAGCGGTTCGCACCGCGACGCCGGCCGGGAATGGGAGTACCCGGCCGGCGATCGCGACGGCCTGCTAGTGGTGAATTATCGCGAGTGTCACACATTCCATGGCAGGGACGATAAAGGTGTCCTTGCTGAAGATCTCCACCCCCTCGGCTCCGGCCTCGAACGGTTTGAGCTCCTGGTATTTGGACGCGATCCATTTGTAGCCGCCGGCCGTGCCGAAGCCGACCGTCGCGCCTTCGATGCAGGCGACCACCGGCCCCGAGGGCTCGCTCGGCCGGAGTATCTTGAATACCTGCTGCGCGGACATGTGCGAGCTTTGTACGTTGAATTCCGGATTCGAGTCGCCGACCGGTACCATTCTCACGCTGGCGATGTTCACAGTGCATCCGTTGTCGTCACAGACGACGGTGCGCTCGGTGCAGATCCCCGACATGTCACACCACTTCGTGTCCGCCGAACCGAGTGGCGTCACTTCTCCGGTGCAACTGCTTGATATCAGCCCCTCGTCGCTGGGAACACAGCCATCTCTCATGGTCGATTCCACATCCTGTTCGGTACCGACGCTGGTGTCCCCGGTAGAATGGTCGCACTTTGTCACCGTGTTTCCGGCGATCGTGTAAGTGGTCTGGTCTCCCGTTCTCCCGCATTCGCCACCGCCACCGCCACCGCCCGAGGCTCCGGCACCCGCGTCCGTGTCACTGGAGGTTCCACCACCAGTGGGGACGCAGCTGTGGCCGTTCCATCGAAGGCCCGACGGGCATTGCGCGTGCGGGGTGGGATCTCCACCCGGGGTGGTCGTCGTGCCGCCGCTGGAATCCGGGACACACTCCATCGATCCGCTGCTGCTGTCGTGATGGTAGCCCGGTGCGCAGGTGTGGGGATCGAGTCCGGTGGGGTCACTGCCGTTGACGGGATCGTTGCCCGCGTAGGCGTACCCGCCTATGGTCTGCGGGCTGTTCGGCTGGAATACGGGATCGCCCGAAATGAACCGCCCGGTGCTCGGGTCGTATTTGCGGGCACCCACGTCGACCAGGCTGGTGCCGGTGTCGGTGCTCTTGCCGAGGAAGGTGTGGTCGTCGGGCCAGGCCGGCGAGGTACTCTGCGTCACCGGTGCCCCGCGGGTTTCGCCGAAGGGCTTGCTGTAGCGGCGGGCGATGATCTGGCCCTGATTCTGCGTGCCCGGCGTCTCCTGGACGGTGACCGTCCCGGTGCCTTGGGCGGTGGTGGCTTCGTCGGTGATGGATCCGTCGGAGCCGACGATGATGACGGGTGCGTTGGGGAACGCGAAGTAGCGCTCGGCGGTCGTGGTTCCCGCGGCGGTTCCCGACGTGGTCAGGTGGATCTCGGTGGCGCCGAGGTACAAGGTGGTGGTCGTGGGGTCGCGGCGGATGAGCTCGTTGCCGGCGGCGTCGTAGACATAGGCCGCGACTTGTTGCTTGGTGGTGTTGTCGGTGACGGTGGACAGGTGGCCTTCCGGATCCCAGCTCAGCGTTTCGTTGACGGGGGTGGATCCGGAGGCGACGGTGCGGCTGGTGGTGTTGCCGGCACCGTCGTAGCCGTAGGTGTCGGTGGCGCTCGCCCCGCCGGTGGTGCTGACCTGACCGATCAGCGCCGGGCCGGTGCCGCTGCCGGCGGCGGCGGTGCCGGTGTTGCCGGTGCCGGGCTGGGCGCTCGGTTCGTAGGTGTGGACCGTGTCGGCGCCGCCGGTCATGGAGTGGTCGGTGACGGTGACCCGGTTGCCCATCGGGTCGGTGGCGCTGCCGGGCGTGTTGCCGGTGAACGTCTGCCAGTACGGCGCCGGGCTCGGGCCGTTGGGCGTGTTGGCGCCGATCGGCGAGGTGATGTTCCCTATCGACGGCTTGGTATTGACGCACCGTCCGGCGCCGCCGGGAATCGGACCGGCACCGAGCTTGCCGCCGTCGATCAGCATGCTGGCATCGGGCGTCGAGCCGCCTTCGTCGGTCCAGGCCTCCTTCAGACGGCCGGCGAAGTCGTAGCTGTAGCACTGGGTGTCGACCACGGGGGGAGCGCCCAGGCCCTGCTGGCTGCTGTCCGAGGTGATCTGGCCGGCGGGGTCGTAGGTGACGGTGGACCAGTCGACGCCAAACTCGTTGACCAGGTTGGTCGTGGGGTTCACGCCGGCCGAGGAGTCGATGTCCACCCCGGTGGCACGGCGGGTGGTCGCGTCGTAGGTGGTCTGTTGCGACACCTGGTACGGGTAGTCGCCCAAAGTACGGGAC
The DNA here is from genome assembly GCF_018274385.1 of Catenulispora pinistramenti. Taxonomy (GTDB): domain Bacteria; phylum Actinomycetota; class Actinomycetes; order Streptomycetales; family Catenulisporaceae; genus Catenulispora; species Catenulispora pinistramenti. Next base: position 5,902 of record NZ_JAAFYZ010000001.1, read on the forward strand.
TTGACTTCCCCGAACGCCGTGTACTGGGTCTCCACCAGATAGTTGGAGTTGCCGGCCGCCGTCAGGAGCAGGCCGTTGGGCCGGTAGGAGTAGTACACCATCTCATCGGCCATCCCGGCGGCGTTGGGCACGGCCGGCAGGTCTTCCTGAGCCAGGAACCCCGCCACCGAGGTGTAGTAGCTGTTGGTGGTGTAAGTCCCGGCCAGGCCCGCGTCGGGTCCGGAGTTCGGAATCGTCACCTGGCTGCTGAGCGGCTGATACCGGAAGTTGTAGTACGGCGTGCTCTCGGTGTAGGCGGTGCCGCTCCGGCCGCCGATGTAGCGGGTCGAGGTCGTGGCCTGGCCCAGGACGACGGCGCCGACAGCGCCCGCCGCGTTCTGGAAGTGCGACTGGTCGTACACGGTCTCGGAGAGCAGGTCGGCGTTGTTGGTCGGGTCGGTACCGGAGTAGGTGTCGGTCTTGCGGTCCAGCGAGTCGTACGTGAACGACAGGTCCTGACCACGACCGTCATGGGTGCCGGTCAGCCGCCCCGCCGAGTCGTAGTGGCTGAGGGTGACGCCGTTGTTCGGATCGGACTGCGACACGGTCTGGCCGAGCAGGTCGGTCGTGGTGGTCCACTGGTTGCCCGAAGCGTCGGTGACCGTGGCGGTCGCGCCGCCGGCGATCGGCGTGTAGGTATGGGTGCTGATATCGGCGTCGGAGGCGGTTCCCGGCGCGGCCGGCGGGTTCTCGTGGTACTGCCACACGGCGGTCGTGCGGCCCCGGACGTCGGTGAACGTGCTGGTGGCCGTACCGCCCGCGGGCGGTAGGACGTCGATGCGGTCGGCGCCGTAGTAGGTCGTGTCGGTGGCCCACAGGTTGAGGCCGCCCTTGGACAGTTCGGTGTTCACCGTCCGGCCCAACGCGTCGAAGACGTTGGTGGTGACGGAGTCCAGCGACGTGTAGGCATAGGACAGCCAGGAGCCCGACGGATTGTTGGTCGCGTCGTAGTGCGCGGCCGTCGACTCCCGCATCCGCCCGGCGAAGTCGTACACGGAGTCGGTGGCGACCAGGCCGTTGGACATGTCCGTCGGCGTGGCCTGCGTCTGCTCCACTCGGCCCAGGCCGTCGATGATCTGATACGAGACCCCGTAGGTGTTATCGTCCAACAGCGTTTCGGTCTCTATTGAGCTCGCCGCGGCGATGCCCCCGACCACGGGCGCGATCGTGTAGGTGAACCGCTGCGAGGGGCCGGCCGTGGTGGCACGGCCCGGGTTCCACACCGCCGTCGTGCGGCCCAGACCGTCATAAGCGGCCGTGGTGACCTGCCCGTTGACATCGGTGGAGGTCAGTGTCAGGCCACGCGTCTGATCCAGGGCGGTGCGGGAGACCCAGCCCGCCGGGTTGGTGACCGCGGCGCCGGTCGGCAGGACGCCGCCGGACGGCGTGAACACCGTGCTGGTCTTGTGCCCCAGCGCGTCGGCGGTCGAAAGCGCACGGCCGTAGCGGTCGAAGTCCGAAGCGGGGGTCTGCGACTTGATGACGGTCGCGCCGGAGGCGTCGGAGGCGTCCTGGACCATCGTGACGTTGCCGACGCTGGTGGGGCTGCCGAGCTGACCGGCCGGGTCGCCGTCGTAGGTGGTCTGCTCGAACCCCTGGTCGATCTGGTCCGGCAACGGCGCCGCGGGCGGATCGCTCCCGGTGCAGTTCGCCGTCGGCTGGACCGACGTCAGGACCTTCCACGGGTAGGCAGTCCATTCCGCCGTCGCGGCCATACCGGGGTAGCCGGCGTACAGCGTCGTCGTGCAGATCTTCGGGACGGTGCCGTCGCCGAGGTCGTAGGTGGCGACCAGACGGCCGTTGCCCTGGGCGACCCCGTTGCCGGTGAAGTCCGGAAGCCGGTCGTCGTAGGTGTAGTCGATCTCCGAGCGCCGCGTCCCGGCCGCGACCTTCTGCAAGGTCACCTGCGAGGCGGTGTGCACGAACCGGGCGCGTTGCCGGGGCAGACCGCCCGAGCGCAGGTGTTGTGCGGTCGCGCCGCCGTTGGGGCCGTCTGCGATCTGCGCGGTGATGGTGTCGGTGTAGACCTGAGCCAGCGGAGCGGCACTTTCATAGACCAGGTTCTCAACCTGGCTTCCGGCCAAAGCGTTGTCGTCGACGATCCCGTCGATACTCACCGAGGGCTCGTCCGCCGGGCTGCACGTGGCGGTCGGATGGGAGCCGTGCAGCTTCTGGCAGGCCAGGTCCGGGTCCTGATCCATGCCCCGGAAATAGGTCGCGACAGACTTGGAGTTCAGGACACTGTCGACCGTCTTGCTGGTCGGATCGATCTGGCCGCCGCCGATGGTGGCGATGTGCACGAAACCTCGGAACTGGTCGAACGTCCGATAGTCCGGATCGGCGAGCTCGCTGTCGTCGGAGTGCCAGGCCGGAGCATCCGGGTATTGATAATCCGTCTCCTGGGCGGATGCGGATCCGTTCTGCCCGGCCAGACCGGTGCCGTCGGACTTCATGACGCGCAGCACCACGTACTTGCTGAACCAGTCCAGCACCGGCTGCTGGCTGGTGCCGCCGGTGGGCGGTACCCAATAGACCGGGAAACACAGCGTCGAGTTCTTGTCCACTGCCGGAGCGGTCGTGGAGCAGGGATCCTGCCGAAAACCCTGGTTCTGCGGGTCGTAGTCGTAGGTGACGTTCGTCGTGCCGTGCAACTCGTCGGTGATGACGGTCAACCGGCGCCGCAGATACTGCACCGCGCCGGCCCCGGCCGCCGGAGCCCGGTTGGCCATCGGCGTGCCCTGATACTGCACATCCGGCACGGAGGTGGCGACTCCGCCGGTGAAACCGGTGTGGCTGACCGAATCCAGCCAGAGCGTCCGCGCGGAGGTATCCGTCGGATACGACTGATGCAGCGTGTACTCGTCCACCGGCAAGAAGCCCGCGTGGACGCCGGTCCCGGCCGGTATCGGCGGATTGCTGCCGGGGGTGTAGGCGACGCCAGTAGAAATCGTGTCCAGCCGGGTCGAGGACCAGAACGTGGGGCTGTAGATCAGACAGGCGTTCGGGCTGTCGGTACCGGTGCACGACTGGTCGGACGGGGTGTCCTCGAACGCCGGGGAATTGGAGGAGTCGAATCCGGACAGCGAGAAGCCGGGGTGGTCCGGATCCGGCGTCACCGACAGCGCCTGGCACATCGCCCGGTAGGAGACGTTGACGTTCAGGTCGCCCGGCAGGCAGCGCGGCTTGACCCCGAAAACCACCTGCGCCGCCGGAATCGCATCAGCCGACATGTCCGAGACCTGGAACCCGTAGTCGATATCGGTCAGGAACCCGCCGCGGGTATAGAAATCGTGCGCGCCCGTGACAGCGTTCTTGTACCAGTTGCCTTCCCGCTGGTAGTCGTAGCGGGTCACGTTGTTGTGCGGGTCGATCACGAAGTCCAGATTCCACCGCCACACCGCCATGCAGTTGATCGCGGCGGCCGACGTCGGGTCGTTGCACGTCGCCTCACCGGTCCCGAAGACCGGCTCGGTCCACGCCGAGTACGTCGCAGCGTCCGCCCCGGTGCCGCCCTCACCGACGGCGGGGATCCGGTTCGCGCCGAAGTAGTACCGGGTTCCGTCGGTGGTCGTGACCCGCCAGTACTCCCCCGACGCCTTCGGATTGCTGGCTCCGTTGGCCGCGCCGTTCAACAGCTCGACGTGCGAGCCGTCGTCCCCGGAGATCCGCCACGCACCGGTGGCGTCATCGCGTACCAGTTCGCCGGTATGGCCGGGCAGCGAGATCGTGGCGTTCGGCACGGACGGCATGCAGGCGTCGCCGACGCCGCCCCAATGGGTCGGATCAGCCTTCGAACACGGCTGGTAGGACCGCTCGATGAAGCCGGGGTCGTAATCCCAGCCATCGCCGATCCCCGAAGCCTGACCGTTCTCAGCGGTGGTCCGGCCGTCCACCGACGACGAGTCGTACCCCAGGCTGACGCTCGGGGCCGTGCCGCCCAGTGTCGGCGGCATCGTGATCTGCTCGCTGGTGTCGAAGGAGCCGGCGTTGCTGACCGACCAGGTGTCCGAGGACTTCAGGGTCGAGACCGAGAAGGTACCGGTGGGGCCGTTCGACGCCGCGGTCACCGCCAGGACCACCTGCGAGGCGGCGGCGGTCCTGCCAGCCGGGGTGTCCGTGCCCGCGGCCGCTGTCGATCCGCCGGCCCCGGGCACGGTGACGTTCGCGGTGATCCGGTTGGCGGCGCGGTCGTTGGCGGCCGCCAGCGCCGTCCCCTTCTGACACGCCGCCACCTGCGGCGTCGTCAGAGCACACGCCGGAAGCTGGACCAGGGTCAGGCGGCCGGCGTAGTCGCCGCCATAAGCGTTGGCGAAGCCTGAGTAATCGACCGCGACACCCACCGAGGCCGCCGTGGTCGCGGTGTCGGCCCGACTCACCCCCACCAGCACCCCGCTCACCCCGGCCTTGACGCTCATCGCGTGATCGGCGACCGTCACGCGCACTTTCGACAGCGGCGGCGCCCAAGGCGTCGAGCCCCCGCGCGGCGCGCCGCCTGACAGAGCACTGACAAAGCCGTCGGCGGCCGGCACCGTGATGCTCACCGGCGTACCCGGCACCGGCACCGCCGGCCGGCGGCCGGCCGGGGTGGCCACCGTGGCCGCAGCGGTCGGGTTCGCCGCCGCCGCGCCCAGATCGACGTCGGCCGACGCGGCCTTCGGCCAGACTGTTTGCGCCATCAGGTGGAACGGCACCGGAGCGGGAGTGGGAGCGGCGGTGCCCTTGGCCTTCTTGCCGGGAACCGAATGCTCCGGCGGCACCGGCCGCGGATGCCACACCTTCGTCGCGGGCGTACGAGCCGCCGCCTGCTGCGCCGGCCCACTCCACGCGGCCGCCATGAGCAGCGTGGCGATCAACGCCACGGGCCGATGCCATCGTCCGCGCCGCCGGAACCGCCGCCCCTGAGCCGACGACGTCGAGTACCTCACCATCGAGAACACCGCCCCCACCCCACCGACCGTCCGCGGACGATCCGGCCTCGTCACCGTGGCATTTCAGAACCCTTAGACCGTGGTATTCGCGGGGACCGTACTTCGGCCGGGCAATCGCGGACAAGGCCCTGGCCTGTCCGGAAGTGTACGGAAAGCGGTCCGGCCTCTCGCTTGGAGTGAGGACTCTTACATAACATCTGAGCGCTCTGCCCCAGCCCACGACCGAGAGGAACCCCATGAGGGGTTTGAAGCGAACAAGGGCCGGAACGCGCGCGTCCTGGCTCAGACCGGGAGCGGTGGCGCTGCTGGCGCTGTCGACTCTGGCAGCACCGACCGCCACCGCCGACGCAGCCGCCGGCACCGGCACCGGTGGGCACACGGCGCTGGCAACGGCGACGGCGACCCCGAAGCCGCCGTCCCCGCCGAAACCCACACCGTCGCCCACGCCGACCACGTCCCAGACGAAGCCGGCGACCGGCGGCAAGGCGGCGAATCCCGGCCGACCGACGACGCCGGCGCTGCCCGCGGCACCGGCGTGGACGCCGCCGAAGCCCAGCCCGGAGCAGCAGGCCGAGCAAGACAAGTTCCAGTCCGAGGCCGCGGCGCGGGCCAAGGCGAAGAGCACCGGCAAGGCGGTGCCGGTGGACGCGGACACCACCGAGACCACACTGGTCAGCGCCAACCCGGACGGCTCCTTCAGCGCCGCCACCTCGCTGAACCCGGAGCGGGTCAGACTCAACGGGGCCTGGACGCCGATCGACGCGACCCTGACGCTCGCCGCCGACGGCTCGGTCCAGACCCGGGCGACGACCCTCGGCATCACGTTCTCCGGCGGCGGCACCGCGCCGATGATCCGGCTCGACGACCGATCGGGCCACGTCCTGACGGTCACCTGGCCGACCGATCTGCCCAAGCCCACGCTCAGTGGGACGGCGGCAACCTATCCGAACGTGTTCCCCGGCGTGGACCTCGTCCTGACCGCCGGTGCGTCCACGTACTCCGAAGTGCTCGTCGTCCACGACGCCGAGGCGGCGGCGAACCCGGCGCTGAAGACCATCCGGCTTGGTATGTCAGGGCCCGGGCTCACGGTGAGCGCCGACACCGCGGACGGTGTGAAGGTCACCGACGCCGCCGGGAACCGAGTGTTCAGCGGTCCGCCGGCGGCGGCCTGGGACTCGGCTCCGGCCACGGCCGCCGGCACGGCCGCGGCGGCGGCACCGGCCGCGCCGCTTCCGGCTCACTACACCGCACTGCCCACCAAGGCCGTGCCCGGCGGTGTCGAGCTCACCCCGGACCAGCAGTTGCTGACCGGCGCTGCCACCAAGTACCCGGTCTTCATCGACCCGGCCGAAGGCTACGAACCGGGGTACTGGGCCGAGCTCTGGTCCTGTCCGGCCTGGCGGCAAACGGCGTTCATCGGCATCAACTCCTCCCAGAGCATCACCTACCCCGGCGGCGGCACCAATCAGAACGTCATCCGGGCGGGCTACTACCCGGGAGGCGCCTGCGCCGGCCCGGTGCGCTCGATGTTGGAATTCGAGATCGCCCACTACGGGAGCGATGGCGACAACATCAACAGCGCCAGCGTCGACATCTACGAGCAGGACCCGGGTCCGAACTGCGTCGGCACCGACCTCTGGACGGCCGATCCGGTGGACGGCCAAACCGGATATCCGTACCCGACGTGGTACAACACCGCCACCGTCGACGGCTTCTGGCAGGGCACACGGATCGGAACGGGTGCCTGCCTCGGCGGTAACAACCAGCACGTCGAGTTCAACGTCACCTCCCAGGTGCGGATCGGGGTGGGGGCGCGCAATCCGGACATCACGTTCGGCCTTCGCACGACGAACGAGGCCTCAGGCAATTTCGAGGCCTTCTACGTCCAGAACAACGGCGCCTACGACCCGACGATCAACGTCAACTACAACATGCCGCCGACCATCGGCGCGACCCAGATGGACAGCACGAACGGCTACCTCCCCAAGCTCCCGGGGGCCAGCCCGAGCTACCTGGTCCACACCACGGTCGCCGACGCCGACACCGGCCGCACGCTCCAGGTGACCTTCAGTTCCCCGGGCTGGCCGGGCACCGTCACCCAGAACGTCGGGTCCAACGCGCAGCCGGGTATCGCGGTGAACGTCACCGCGGCGATACCAGCTTCCTGGTTCACCGACGGCACCAGTTACGCCATCGCCGCGCAGGCCGAGGACACGTGGTCCGGGCTGGTGGCGACCGCGAGCTTCAATCCCTCCTACACCGCGGCCTTCTCGCCGCCATCCCAACCGACCATCACCTCCGGCACCGATTCCTCCGGCGCGGCGTACTTCCCGCCGAGCGCCATCGGCCAGCAGGCCACGGCCCCCGCCGGGACCGCGGTGACCAACGCCTTCCACATCGCGTCGACCCTCACCCACGCCAACGCGCCGAAGATCTGGTACTTCGACTACGTGGTCAACGGCGACTCCTCGTTGGCCGGTCCCAACAACTGCACGGCGCCGATCGAGTGCGGCGAGCAGGGCACCTCCACCAACGACATGTACCTGAGCATCAACAGCGCCGTCACGCACGCCGGCATGAACTCCTTGTTCGTCAAGGCGTTCGACATGGCCGGCAACATGTCGTGGAACAGCGAGTACGACTTCTTCGTGCCCGCCACGTTCGTGCCGACCGTGTGGGGCAGTGTCGTCGGCGACTCGATCCCCGACATCATGGCGATCGCGCCAATGGACCCCTCGACCGCGGGCAGCCCGTCGCACCTGGTCACGTTCCCCACCGACATGGACCCCTCCAAGTCGGTGACGCAGGGCTGGGCCGGCAACTGGCTGGAGTCGTCCAAGACCACGGACGCCCCGGACGGGGTGTCGTGGGCCGGCTCGCTCATCACGCACCGCGGCGCGGACCGGGTACAGCCCTACGACGATCTGTTCGCCTGGAAAAACGGGCAGCTGTACTACTACATGAACACCCTGATGTCGACCTCGAACCCGACGCACAGCCCGGTCGACGCGTTCACGAAGACCCAGTACTCGGTGGTCAACCGACCCGTCTGCACCGCCTGCGGGCCGAGCTACGCCGGGGACTGGTCGAAGGTCCAGCAGATCGTCGCGCTCGGACCCGAGGCCGGCGGCGTGCCGGGCTCGACGACCGCGAAGACCAGCCTGATCACCGTCGAGGACGACGGGGACGGCGGGGCGAACCTGTGGTTGTTCGACGCGGCGGGCATCGGGCAGGTGCGCGCCCCGCGGCTGATCGCCTCGTGCAGCATCGTGATCCCGGGCCAGGCGCGCTGCCCGGCCGGCTGGAACTGGGCCAAGACCACGCTCGTGGCCCCGGGCAACGCCGCCGGGCACCCGGCCGGCGCCGACGGCAAGGCCGCCAGCGGGCTGCCCGACCTGTGGGTCCGCGACAACACCTCCGGCACGCTCTACATGTTCCCCAACCGGCTGGTCGGCGGGGTCGAGGATCCCACCGCCCTCGGTGACTTCGCCACCCGCGTGCAGCTCGGCGGAGCCGGACAGTTCAACGCCGACACCTACCCGTCGCTGTTCTCCAACGGCAACGTCGAGCAGGGCGGCAACGGACTGCCCGACCTGTGGGCGCTGACCCCCAACGGGCAGTTGAACCTGATCCAGTCGCCGTCGAACACCGGCGGCGCCCCGATTCCGAGCACCAGCATGCAGACCGTGTCCTCGGCGGGCTGGGCCGGCAGCTACGGCCTGTCCACTATCGACACCGCGCCGCTGAACCCGGGGACGGGTCCGCTGACCCTGACCCCGCGGACCGGCGCGCTGATCTGCCTGGACGACACCGGCGGCTCCGCTGCCGACGGCAACCCGATCGCGACGTCCGACTGCGACGGCACGGTCAACCAGGCGTGGACCTTCGCCAGCGACGGCACAGTGCGCTGGACGGGCTCGACGGACGCCAACGGCGACTACAACAAGTGCCTGGACATCAAGGCCGACTCGACCACCGACAACGGCACCTTCCAGGGCACGCCGGTCCAGCTCTGGGACTGCGACACCAGCGCCGGCAACGGCGGCAACCAGAAGTGGCAGATCCGACTGGATCCGAGCGGAAAGGGAGCGCTGTACAACCCGCAGTCAGGGCTCTGTCTCGATGACCCGGACTCCACCACCAACAGCGGCACGCAGTTCTGGATCTGGAAGTGCACGAACGGGAACAACGCCCAGCTGTGGGTCTTCCCCGGCACCGCGGGCGGCGATCTCAAGGGCGAGGCGGAGAACCTGCCGATCGAGCCCGGCGCCACCATCGCGCCGGTCGTGCAGGACAACTGCTGCGGCGTCACCTGGTCCGACAACGCGCAGCTGTGGTTTACGGCCACGTCGGCCGGTTCCACCTTCACCATCGACTACTACGTGCCGATCGCCGGTACGTATGTCGTCGCCCCGGCGATGACCAAAGCCCAGAACTACGGCACCGTCCAACTGTCCATCGACGGCCAGGCACCGCTACCGAACACGTTCGACGGCTACAACCCGAGCGTGACGACCGGTGCGTTCCGCTTCGGGACAGCGAGGCTCAGCGCCGGCACCCACAAGTTCACGTTCACCGTGCCCGGCAAGAACCCGGCCGCCAGCGGCTACGAGGCCGGCATCGACAGCCTGAACCTGAATTGGACCGCTGACACCGACCCCTACCTCTCGGTGAACTTCCCGGCCAGCGCGCTGGTGGGAGTAAGTACGACCACTGACGCCTCGGCCTCGCTCGGCGGCGCCGACGCCATCTCCGGCTACACCTTCGACTTCGGCGACGGCAGCACGCCGGCCACCGGATCGCAGGCCACTGCCAGTCACGTCTACACGGCCCCGGGCACCTACACCATCACCGCCACCGCGACGGACTCGGCGGGCGAGTCCAGCACGCTGGAGAAGCAGGTGAGCCTCACCACCGGTCCGAGCAGCGTGTGGAAGCTGAGCGACCAGACGGGCACCACGGCGGCCGACACCGGGACGTCCGCGGCGCATCCGGCGGCCTTGAACGGCGGCGCCGCCTTCAACGCCGGCGGCTACATGATGCTCGACGGCTCCACCGGCCACGCCGCCACGGCCGCGGCGGCCATCGACACCACCAAGTCGTTCACGGTGTCGGCGTGGGTCGACCTCAGCGGTTCGAGCGGCTATCAGACCTTTGTCACCCAACAGGGCAACCAGGCGGGGGGCTTCCATCTGGAGTTCGAGAACAACGGCAGCCAGGGCGACAACTGGACCTTCGCCCGAGCCGCCTCCGATACCGCGAACGCCGTGGTCCAGCGCGCGAACAGCCCGGCCGGGCTGCCGCAGGTGGAAACCTGGACGCACCTGATCGGGACCTGGGACGCCACCACCGGGGCGATGGCGCTGTACGTGAACGGACAGCTCGTCGGCACCGGAAGCGACACCACACCGGTCGCCTCGACCGGCCCGCTGGACATCGGACGCGGCTGGTCCAACGCCACGGCGAACAACTACACCGGAGGCGGCATCGCCGACGTGCAGGTGTACCAACAGGCCTTCGACGGCGATCTGGCGTCGTGGCTCTACCGGAACTCCGGCTTCACGCCGCCGGCCGCGCCGGTATACGCGCTGGCCGCGCCGACCGCGCTGACCAGCTCCGACGGCACCGCCGCGGCCTGCGGCACCGACCCGGCGAATCCGGCGACCAGCACCAGCGCCACCCCGGCGCTCGGCGCCACGCTGGCCGACCCGGGCCTGCACGCCGACTTCGAGATGCGGGACGTCACGGATCCGACCCTCGCGCCGCCGCTGTACTTCGGCGGCGCCGGGGGCGCCACCGCCCCTGGCGCCGCCGTCAGCCTGACGGCGCCGACACTGGTCAACGGGCACGAATACGCGTTCTCGGCCCGTTCCCATGACGCCGCCGGCACCATCTCGGCCACCGCGCCCTCCTGCTATCTCCGGGTGTCCGTCGGCGGCCAGACGGCCGTCCACGGCACCGGTGCGGTAGGCACCTTCATGGACAACACCATCTACCCGGCCTCGGCCGGGCCGATCTCCTGGGCCGGCCCGGTCACCACGCTCACGTGGCAGAAGGACGGGAACCTGGTGCTGTACAAGAAGGACGGCCGGCCGATCTGGGCCTCCAACACCGCCGGCAACCCCGGCGCCACGCTGGACCTGCAGAACAACGGCAACCTGGTCATCCGGCCCGGGATGCCGCTCATGAACAGCACCGGCATGCTGATCGGGGTCGGCCTGTGGTCCTCCGCGACCGCCGGCACGAACGCGTACGCGCTGGTCGAGCAGACCGACGGCAACGCCGTACTGGACTCCCCCACCGGGGCCGCGTTCGGCACGAACGGCAACGTCGAGACGTTCGCCAACCTGGCCGTCGACAACTGCCTGGACAGCAGCAACGGGTCGGTCTACACCGGCGCGTGCAACGGCGGCGGATACCAGAACTGGATCATCATCCCGAACAGCGACGGATCCTGGGAACTCCAGGACTCGGCGTCCGGCCAGTGCCTGGACGGCAACGGCACCTCGGTGTACGCCAGTCCCTGCGGCAGCGGCAACGACTACCAACACTGGTTCGCCATGTGGACCGGGACCGGCTGGATCCTGACGCACAAGGTGTCCGGGCAGGTGCTCGACAGCAACACCGGCGGCACGCCGTACTTCAACACGCGGAACGGGGGTAGCTCGCAGCAGTGGCACTGACAGGCTCCTGATACGGGGCTGAAGCGGGCTCTTTGGAGTCCGGGGCCGGGGCGGAGTCTTCTCCGCCCCGGCTTCGCCTTTCGTATCCGGTACCCGAGCAGCGCGTGGGGCGCCTCCGTCGGCCGGGACTTCGCCGCCGGCCTCGGCTCGGTCAGCCGGGTAGGCGGCCGGGCAGCCGGTGACCGGCGGCTGGTCAGGTCACCGGCCCATGGCCGCGATCTCGGCGAGGACCTCGTCGTAGTACTCAGCCGGCGCGACCAGGATGCCGCGGAGATACAACGGCATCGCGTCGCTGTCTTCGTCGATGTCGCCGTCGAACGGGATGTCGTCGCGGGGATTCCAGTTGAGGCCGAGGGAGAGTCCCGGCACCAGTGGGTGGGACTTCTCCCGGTGGTCGACCGGATAGCCCGCGGCTTCGATCTGCTCCATCAACTCGCGGGCCGGAGTCCGGAACACGTCGATGCCGCGCCACGTGACCGGCACGTCCGCGTCGTCCACGTACGGGCGGGCGATGTCCAGCGAGGTCAGGGTCTTGCCGTCCTCCGAGCAGAACATGATGTCGAACTGCGGGAGCTGCGTATAGATCCGCATGAAGCGCCACTTCGTCGGCGGGCCCTCGTTGCCGACCCTGATCTCGCCGAGCGCCGCCGCCGCTGCCTTGAGCTGGTCGACGGGCATGCCGAAGCGGAAGCCCGTGATGCCGTTCGGTGGATCCAGTTCGATGTGCACCGCCGTTACTTGAGACGCCAGGTCCTGGTCGGTGATCGCCGATCAGGAAGGCGGCGAAGTATGCGCTTCGCTCCGTGCCGGTCCTGGCCTAGACGCACGCTCGGCGCTCACACACAACTTGCCCAACTGCGTGATCACCCGTGCACTCAACGCGACTGCGCGTCCACCAGATTCAACGGCGACTGGGGCGGCAGTGGCGGGAAATCCACGTTAAGGAAACCGCTTCGTCCTGGTTGGGTACGCTGTTGATCAACAGCGGAGAGCGGATCGTTGGTCGGTGGGGGTTCAGGTGGCACGGGGCAGCGATCAAGGGCAGGTCGTCAGGTTCTGGCGGGCGGTGGAGTTCTTCAGCCCTCCGTCGATCCGGGTCAAACCCTCCGATGACGGGGTATTCGTCCTACAGCACAACAGAGTGCCGCCGTGGCACCCGCAGCACCCGGTCCACAGGGACGAGGAGTTCAAGCTGCGGAAGGGCTGTACCTGGCAGCACACCGTGTTCGGTGGCGTCTTCGCGCTGGAGCGAATGCGCGACGCGGTGGTGGACGTGTTCGGCGACGATCCGCGGTACCGCGACGAGCGGTTGTCTGGACGCACAGCCCTGTTCGCGCTGACTGTGACCGCTACAGGCAGGGTCGTCAAAGACTCCGCAGTACTTTCGACCTGCGCATGGGCAGTGGGCAGGACACTCAAACTGGGACCGCAGGACCCGAAGTGGCTGGATGACACCGACTGGAGGCTCGCGCAAGCCGAGTTCGGCGAGGCGGTGCGGTCCCTCGCCGGCCCAACGGTCCCAACGATCGGTCAGGCGGGGGCGAAGAAGCTGATCTCGCCGGACGAGGAGACAACTCCAGAACCAGGTGCTACGGACGGCACATCCGGTGAGGCAGGCGACCACGATTCGGACTCACCGGTCCCCGGCGACCGCGGTCGGCCGCTGACCGCCGCCGATCTGTTGACTCTGCGTACGACGCTGGCCCGCCAGCTCGGTGTGGAGCAGGCCCTGGACCCGGCATCGGTCTGGGTCGTCAGCCGCCAAGTGCCGACCAAGGCAGCGGAGGGCTCGGGCAACGACTTTTTGAACAGCTTCATCCTGAACGACCTTGCCCGTGCCGCAGAGGCACTGGATGCCGGCAGCGCCAGCGCTCCGCTGACCGCATACCTGTGTCCGGGCGACGCGATCGACACCGTCTCCCGCATCGACGTGCGAGAACGACCCGATGCCGTGCTGGCCGCCACCGAGCCGACGCGGACCCCCGCTGGACGCTGGGTGTCGAAGACAGCGCACCCGCTGGTACTGAGCCAGCAGTTCGCCGTGAACCGCATCCTGGGTCCGGAAACGGCGGACAGCCAAGTCCCGGTGTTCGCCGTGAACGGCCCGCCAGGCACCGGCAAGACCACAATGCTGCGCGACGTGATCGCCGGCCTGGTGGTCCACCGTGCCGAACGATTGGCGGAGCTGTCCCGGCCCGAGGCCGGATTCGTCGGCGGGCTCTCGTGGAGCACGGAGAACTGGCGTAAGACCGTTCGGCCGCTCAAACCAGAACTGACCGGCTTCGAGATGGTCGTGGCGTGCGCCAACAATGGCGCGGCCAAGAACATCACCCACGAGTTCCCCGGCCCTACGGGCATCGACGACTCTTGGTGGGATGCGGCGCGCGACGTCGACTTTTTCGCCGACGCCGCCTCGATCGCCCTGGGCCTGGAACAAAGCAAACCGGACGGGCGAGCGTGGGCCGCGCTCGCTGGAGCCCTGGGCGCGATGAAATATCGCAAGGCCTTCGTCCAACGGATCTGGTGGGGCGTCACCGCTGAGGAGGAAAGGTCAGCGGCGCGTGAGGAACGGGACCCCGAGCGCAGCGGAGCCGGACTGGCCGACATCCTTACAGCGCATAATAGAGGCGGCGAACCCGTCGACTGGCCGGCGGCCGTGGCACGGTTCAGGGCCGCGAAGGCAGCCGTGGACGCCCTGGCCACACTGCGTCAGGCCGCTGCCGATGCCGGACGCGAGATGGCAGACCTCGCCTTGACCATCAAGGCACTCACCGAGTCCGCAAACGACCTGCGCCGCCGAACACACCGTGCTGACACCGAGCGCGAGGAAGCCGAGTCCGCGCTCTCCGACGCGACATCCGCTGGGGAGACTGCCCGGCAGGCCCGCGCGGAACATGCCACGTGGCAACCGAAGTTCTGGGTAGTCCTGTCCACTTGGGGGCGTGCGGGACGCGAGTGGAGTGAGCGCGACCGGACGCTGGCTGCCGCCGTGGACACCGCTGACGCCGCGTGTGCCGTCGTCCGGCACGCGGTGGACGACGCTGTCGGCCGCTCCAACCGCCTGCATCGCCAACTCACTGAGACCACAGACCAGCTCACAGCCGCCACCAGGCAGCTTGATCGGGTCCAAGACAAACAGAAGCAGGCCCTGTCCGCCTGGCCGGGATATGTGCCGACATCCGAGGTGCTGGCTGACGACGCACAGCGCGAAATGCTCGCCCCCTGGAGTGACCAGCAGATCACGGAGGCACGCACCCGGTTGTTCCTGGAAGCACTGCGACTGCACAAAGCCTTCATACTGGCGAACGGCCGGGTCATGCGACAGAACCTGTACGCGGCCTTCGACGTCATTAACGGCACGGTCCCTGAGAACGTCGACCATGAGGCCGCCAAGGCGGCATGGCAGTCATTGTTCTTGGCCGTCCCGGTCGTATCCACCACCTTCGCCTCCGCCGGCCGCCTGTTCTCCCACCTCGGGCCTGAGGACCTCGGGTGGGTGTTCATCGACGAGGCCGGCCAGGCGGCGCCACAGAATGCCTGCGGTGCGCTCTTGCGCGCGCGACGTGCGGTTATCGTCGGCGACCCGTTGCAGCTCGAACCCGTCGTCACCCTCCCCCACACCGTGCAGCAGGCACTGCGAGAGCACTTCGCAGTCGACGAACAGTGGCTACCCGGCTGGACCTCCGTGCAGGCCGTCGCCGATCGGCTGGCGCCGCACGGCACATGGCTGGACGTGCCGGGCCCGGATGGAACCACGGACCGGACCTGGGTCGGTGCACCGCTGCGGGTCCACCGCCGCTGCGACGATCCGATGTTCACCATCAGCAACACCATCGCCTACGGCGGAACCCTCATGGTCAACGGCAAGCCGCCGGTCCAACCCGCGCACGACCCTTACACAGCCCTGCCGAGCAGCCGGTGGGAGCACGTCGAAGCACCAGACGCGACCGGAACTTGGATCCCCGCCGAAGGCGAGCACGCACGCCGAATCGTCGATCGCCTGCTCGCCCAAGGAGTCGATCCCGCCCAGATCAAGGTGATCAGCCCGTTCCGCGATGTCGTTGACGGGTTGAAGGGGCTGAAGCTCAACCTGCCCGGTGGCGAAGCCGTCGGTACCATCCACACCATGCAGGGCAAGGAAGCCGACATCGTGCTCCTGGTCCTGGGCAGCGATCCGCGCAAACCGGGCCAACGCGGATGGGCCGCCGCCAAGCCGAACCTGCTCAACGTCGCCGCTTCCCGCGCGAAGCGCAGGCTCTACGTCATCGGCAATCGCGATCTTTGGAAGAACGAACGCTACTTCGCCGAATTGGCTCGTCGTCTCGAAACTCGATTACGGACGGAAGCCGCGGAGGCTAGGGTCCCGAGACGTGAACAACCCACTGGCGAGTAAGGACTTGGTCGTCGTCGGCGCCGGCATCGTCGGTGCGTCGGTGGCGTATCACGCCGCTCGGGCGGGTGCCGCGGTGACGTTGGTCGACGCGGGGCGGCCCGGCTCCGGCGTGACGGCGGATTCGTTCGCGTGGATCGGGGCGTCCGGCGTGCGTGAGGGGCCGGCCGCCGGGCTGCGAGTCAGCGCGACGGAGGAGTACCGCCGGCTCGAGGGCGAGTTGCCGGGGCTTCCGGTGAGCTGGTCCGGATCGCTGAGCTGGAACAGGCAGGAGAGTGTGCCGGAGGCCGGGCCCGGGCAGACGATCGTGGACGCGGCCACCGTGGCGAGGCTTGAGCCCGCTGTTCGGCAGCCTCCGGAGTGGGCTGTCTGGGCGCCGGGTGAGGGCGGTGTCGACTCGGTGGGTGTGACCGAGCGGCTGGTCGCCGGGGCTCGTGCCCGCGGGGCTCGGGTACATCAGGATACGTCGGTCACCGTGGTGCGCCGGGATGCAGCGGGACGGGTTGCCGGGGTCGAGACGACGGCGGGATTCCTTTCCGGTGCGACGGTGGTGCTGGCGGCCGGAGTCGCCACGGCCGCGCTGGGTGCGCCGCTCGGGGTGCGTGTCCCGGTCGAACCGTCGCCGTGCCCGCTGTTCCGGCTCCGCGCCCCGGCCGGTCTGGTGCGCACCGTGGTCAGCACCGAGGACTTCGATCTTCGGCAGGTCGCGGCGGACCGGCTGATCGCCGCCGCGGACTCGCCGGAACGGATCCTTGCCGCTGTCCGGTCCACTTTCCGCGGTACCGAGAGCGTCGAGCTACTCAGTACCCGAATCGGGGCGCGTCCGATGCCGGTCGACGGGGAGCCGATCGTCGGCCCGGTCGCCGCGGTCCCCGGCCTCTACCTGGCGGTGATGCACTCGGCGGTCACGCTCGCCGCGGCTGTGGGGCGCCTGGTCGCGCGGGAGGTGGTCGACGGGAGCGTTGAGTCGGTTCTGTCGGGCTGCCGGCTGGATCGCTTCTGACGATCCCCATAAGAACCATCCCCATGAGGATGAGTTATCCGGCGTCCGAGTCTGACGGCAGGCGCGCCATGGACTTGATCCCGCCGCTGAACGTGGCCACCGCGGCGGAGACGGCGACCAGCAGGGGGAAGGTCAGCAGCGCCGGGCGGCCGGCGATGTTCGCGAGGAGGAATCCGGCCAGGGCGGGGGCGAGGGCGGCCGCTGAGGTGGCGGCGAGGAGGATCACGCTGACCACCCGGCCTTGGAGGTGGTCCGGGGTGACCGCTGCCTGGTAGCCGAACAGGGCCGCGTTGGCGGTGGGGCCGAGGAAGATCGCGAGGGCCAGGGGTGCGGCGGCGGCGATGCCGGTGGCGAGGAGCACGCTGATCGCCATCAGGGCGGCGGTGGACCAGCAGATGGCTCTGATCAGGGTCGGCAGGGGCAGGCGGCGCTGGAGGGCCGGGGCGCTGAAGGCGCCGAGGAGGCCGCCGGCTCCGATGATCATGGTGGCCACGCCGATCAGGACCGGGGACAGTCCCGATCGGCGCAGGGAGATGGTCATCGCGAAGATCATCCCGGTGAAGGCCGTGTTGAGGGGGATGGCGACGACGATCAGGGATCGGAGGAAGGGGTTGCTGAGCACGAACCGCAGCCCCTGTCCGCGCCGCCCCGTCTTGGCGGGGGTCGCCGGCAGTTCTGGGCGGGGCTGTTGCAGTGGCCTGCGGATGCACAGGATGGCCGACAGTGAGAGCACGTAGCTCACGGCGTCGCCGAGGAAGGGCAGCGCTGTGCCCAGCCCGAACAGCAGCCCGCCCAATGGTCGGCCGGCCAGCGTGGTCCCGTACGACCTGGCCTCGTTGCGGGCGACGGCGGAGACGATCTGGTTCGGGCGCACCAGGCTGCGGACCGCGGCGAATTCCGTTGTGGTGAAGACGGCGGTCGCGGCAGCGCTCACGGCCACCACCGTCATGATCACCGCCAGGCTGGCCCTGCCCGCCACGACCGCCCAGGCCAGCGCCGCGTATCCGACCAGCCGGACGGCGTCGCACAGGATCATCAGTCGGCGCCGGTCGAAGCGGTCGGCCAGAGCGCCGGCCGGGAGCCGGCAGACAGTGGCGACGACCAAACCGGCCGTGCCGACCAGCCCGGCCCGCGAGGGGGAACCGGTCAGCCCGAAGACCAGCAGGGGCAGCGCCAGGTCGGAGACGGCGCTGCCCAGGTCGGAGAGGCACTGGCCGCTCCAGAGCAGGTTGAAGTCGCGGTTGCGCCACAGGCTGGGCTGCCGGTCGGCCTGCGGCGCGTCCGCGTCGGTGTCATTCTCGGTGACGGATCCTGTCATGCGGGATCCGTCGTGGAGATGACGAGCATCTTCGTCACCGTGCCGTCGTCGCCGACGACGTCGCGCAGGTGGCGGAACCCCAGCCGGCGGCACATCTCCAGGCTCGCGGTGTTGTCCGCGCCCACCATTCCGTAGGCCTCCTTCAAGCCGCGGTTGTCGGCGGCGTGGCGTAACAGCCCGCGAATCACTTCGGTGCCCACGCCCTTGCCCCAGAAGGGCGGGCTGAGCGCGACGATCATCTCCTGGCCGTCGACGTTGCCGGTCTTCTTCAGCTCGGCGTGCCCCGCGAAGGTGCCGTCAAGCCACAAGCCCCAGACGTCGAACAGCTCTCTGGGGTACACCTCATCGCGGACCGCGCGGAACAGCGCGCGCAGCTCCGGCTCGCTCGCGCGGTCCTGGCCCATCCAATGGCACACCTCCTCGTCGCGCAGGAGAGTGACGAAGTGGTCCTCGTCTTCGTCGCGGTAGGGAATGAATTCCAGGCGTTCGGTGCGCAGAACAGGGGTCACGGCGACCTCCGTTAGGTGTGAGCGGGGCGGCACCGCTCGCCGGTAATCGGGTGTGGGGAGTGCAGAGGTGACCGGGCGCCGGGTGGTGACCGGCGCCCCATCGCGCGGTGGTTCAGGCCTTGGATATACAGATCAGACCTTGGAAATACCGATCAGACCTTGGAAATACAGATCAGGCCTCGGAGTCCGCCATGCGCTCGCGCAGGCTCCGCGGACGCATGTCGGTCCAGACTTCGTCGACGTAGTCGGTGCATTCGGCTTCGGTGCCCTCCTTACCGACGGGCAGCCAGCCCGCGGGCACCTCGATGTCGGCCGGCCACAGCGAGTACTGCTCCTCGTCGTTGCGCAGCACCTGGTAGCGGGTGTTCTCGTCCATGTCAGACTCCTTAGTCTTCGCTGGGTTGTCGTCGCTGGTCGTCGGCACCGGTGGTCGGCACCGGTGGTCGGCACCGGTGGTCGGCACCGGTGGTCGGGCAGTCGGAGGGGAAAGGCGTCACCGGCCTCCTCGGGCGTGCCGGGCGATGTGCCGCAGGGCCTGGCCGAACTCCTCGGCCACCCGGCGCACGGTCGCCGTGTCGTGGACGGCGGGACGGTGGTGCCAGGTGAAGGCCAGGCGGCCGTCGCGGACCGCGCCCACCACCTCCACCAGGTGGGAACCGCCGTCGCGGGGGTCGTGGTCCTGGCCGAACGAACCGTGCTCGGTACGCACCAGACCGCTTTCGGGGTCCTGCGGCCGGGCGTCCCACTGGCCGAGGTAGTTGAAGACCACCTCGCCGTGCCCGGCGGCGCCGAGGCGCCGGCGGACCTCGGGCGGGCCGAAGGTGCGCAGAGCGCCGAAGCCCAGTCCGTTCCCCGGCACCATGCGCAGCTGGCGGCGCACCGATTTCACCAGAGACCGCCAGTCGCGGTCCGGACCGAGGTCGCCCGGAGCGGGCACGCGCACGGCGACCGGGTAGACGGTGGTGAACCAGCCGACCGTGCGGGACAGGTCCACGCCCTTCACCACCTCTTCGCGGCCGTGCCCTTCCAGGTCCAGGCGGACCAGGTCGTCCCCGCGCCAGCGGGCCAGCGCCAGGGCGAGGGCGGCCAGCAGCACGTCGTTGACGCGGGTTCGGTACGCCGCCGGGGCGGCGCGCAGCAGGGCAGTCGTGTCCTGCTCGCTCAGCTCGACGGTCACCGCCGCGGTCTCGGCGGGCGGAGCCGCCAGGAACTCGGCCGGCACGCCGGACTCGACGGCCGCCGCCTGCTCCCAATAGGGCAGCTCCTCGTCCAGACCGCCTTCGGCGACGTGCGCAGCCAGTCCCAGCGCCCAGTCGCGGAAGGAGGTGCCGCGCTCCCCGAGCGCGATCGGGTCGCCCTGCGCAGCCTGCTGATACGCGACCTCCAGGTCGTCGCGCAGCACGCGCCAGGAGACGGCGTCGACAACCAGGTGGTGGGCGACCAGCAGGAGGAAGACCGGCCGGTCGGGGTCGCCGCTGAACAGGGCCGCGCGCAGCAGCGGGCCGCGGGCCAGGTCGAAACCGGCGTGCAGGTCGTCGGCGGATTTCGCCATGGCCTCATCGGCCTGTTCCGGGGCGAGCCCGCTCAGGTCGTGGCAGATGAGGAGGTCGTCGGCGGGCGCCGGCGGCGGGTTGAACTGGTGCCAGTCCTCTGTGTCCCGGGTGAACCGCATGCGCAGCGCGTCATGGTGCTCCAGCAAGGCGTTCAGGGCCGCGCGCAGCGCGTGCGGGTCGCAGGTGCCGTCCAGCTCCAGCATCGTCGACTGGTTGAAGTGGTGGTGCGCCGTGCGCGGGGTGGTCAGGAACCACTCCTGGATCGGGGTCAGCGGCACCTCGCCGGTCGTGAAGCTGTCGCCGCCGTGCTGCGGCGCGTCGCGCACGACGGTGGCCAGCTCCGCCACCGTCTGGTGGCTGAACAGATCGCGGGTCGCCAGGTGCAGGCCGTCTCGGCGCAGCCGGGACACCACCTGCATGCTCAGGATGGAGTCGCCGCCCAGGACGAAGAAGTTGTCGTCGGCGCCGACCTCCTCCACGCCCAGCACGTCGCCCCAGATCCGGGCGATCCGGCGCTCGACGTCGGTGCGCGGTGCGACCCGCGGCCCGGCGACGGCCTGGACGGTTCCGGGATCGGGCAGCGCCGCCCGGTCGAGCTTGCCGTTCGGGGTGAGCGGCAGCCGGTCCAGCGGCACGAAGACCGACGGGATCATGTGCGGCGGCAGCAGATCGGCCAGCTGGGCGCGCAGTTCGGCGACCGGCACCCCGGCCGCCGGGGTCTCGGGATCGGCCGACTCCTGCGCCAAGACGACGTAGGCGACGAGCCGAGCGGGCCCGGCAGCCGTCCCGTCCCGCGTCCCGCCGTCGGACACGACGACGACCGCGTCGCGCACCAGCGGCCCGCGCCGCAGCGCGCTTTCGACCTCCCCCGGCTCGATCCGGAAGCCGCGCAGTTTGATCTGGTGGTCCGCGCGTCCGGCGAAGCGCAGGTCACCGTCGGCCTGCCGGCGCGCGAGGTCGCCGGTGCGGTACATGCGAGCGCCCGGGGCGCCGAAGGGGTCTGCCACGAACCGGGCGGCCGTCAGACCCGGGCGGCCCAGATAGCCGCGGGCCAGACCGGATCCGGCCAGGTACAGCTCCCCGATCACCCCAGGCGGGACCGGCCGCAGCGCGGCGTCCAGCAGATAGACGGCGGTGGTGCCGGCCGGGCCGCCGATCGGCGGCGTTCCCGCGCCCGCCGTCAGCGGGCCGGTCCACGTGCCGACCACGGTGGCCTCGGTGGGGCCGTAGGAGTTGATCATCCGGCGGCCCGGCGCCCAGAGGTCGACCAGGTCGGCCGGGCAGGCTTCGGCGCCGACGATCAGCGTCCGCAGCGCGGGCAACGCGCCGGCCGCCGCGGGGTCCACGGTGGCCAGCGCCCCCGGCGGGATCAGCGTGTGGCTGATCCGCCGCTGCGCGAGCACCTCGGCCAGTCGCTCGCCGACCAGCGGCCCCTCCTCGCCGGCGACCAGCGCGGCCCCGCTGAGCAGCGAGGCACACAGCTCCAGCACGGAGGCGTCGAAACTGGGGGAGGCGAACTGCAGCACCCGGTCGCCGGGGCCGGCCGCGTACTGCTCGGCGGCGGCCGCCGCGAAGCCGGCCAGTCCGCGGTGGGTCACCATCACGCCCTTGGGCGTCCCCGTCGAGCCGGAGGTGTAGATGACGTAGGCGGGGTGCGCCAGGGTGAGTGCGGTCGTGCGGTCGGCGTCGGTGGGCGCGCTCTGCGGGCCGTCCGCAACCCACACCTCGGCCGGGTCGTCGAGCACCAGGAAGGCACCCGAGTCGCGCACCATGAACTCCCGCCGCCGCACCGGATAGTCGGGATCCACCGGCAGGAAGGCGCCGCCGGCCTTGCTCACGGCGAGCTGCGCCACCACCGCCTCCGCCGCCCGCGGCAGCGCCAGAGCCACGATCCGCTCCGGACCGACTCCCTGGCCGATGAGCCGGTGGGCCAGCCGGTTGGCGGCCCGGTCCAGCTCGGCGTAGGTCAGCTCGCGCTCGCCGGCCAGCAGCGCCGGCGCGTCCGGCGTGCCGGCCGCCTGCCGTTCGAACAGCTCCGGCAGGGTCGCCTCGGCGACCGGGGCGAACGGGCCGCGGGCTTGGGCCAGGAGGGTCTTCAGCTCACTGTCGCCGGCCAGCGGCAGGGTGCCGATGGGCTGGTCGGGGTCTTCCGAGACGGCGGCCAGCAGGGTACTGAGCTGGTCGGCGATCCGCTCGGCGGTGGCCGCGTCGAACAGGTCCGCGTTGTAGGTGATCAGACCGTGCAGGGCTCCGGAGTCCGTCTCGGCGAACTCCAGGGTGAGGTCGAACGCTGCCTGGTCCACCTCGGTCTCGACGTCGGTGACCGCCAGGCCGGGCAGCTCCAGGTCGGCGCCCGGGGTGTTCTGCAGGACCACCATCACCTGGAACATCGGGGTGCGGCTGGTGTCACGGACCGGCTGTACTTCGTCCACCACCCGCTCGAACGGCACGTCCTGGTGGGCGAAGGCGTCCAGCACGGTCAGCCGCACACCGCCGAGGAAGTCGGTGAAGGACCGCCGCGCCTCGACCCGGGAGCGCAGAACCAGGGTGTTGACGAAGAACCCGACAAGATGCTGTGTCTCCGCCCGATCACGGCCGGAGGTCACGGTACCGACGGCGATGTCGGTGTCCCCGCTGAGCCGGGCGAGATACGCCTGGGTGGCGGCGACGAGCGTGGTGAACAGGGTGGCGCCCTGTTTCCGGCCGACTCCGGCCAGGCGGCGGGCGGTCTGGGCCGGAACCTCCAGGCGGGTGCTGGCGCCGTTCGCGGTGCGCACGGCGGGTCGGGGGCGGTCGGTGGGCAGGTGCAGCGGCTCGGTCCCGGCCAGCTGCTCCTTCCAGTAGGCGAGCTGGCCGTCAGTACCGGTGCCGGTGCCGGCACCAGCGCTAGTGCCGGAGCCGGAGCCGGAGCCGCTGGTCGAGCGCTGCCAGTGCGCGTAGTCGGCGTACTGCACCGCCAGCCGCGGCAGCGCGGGCTCGGCGGAGCCGAGTTCGGCGCGGTAGAAGTGCGCCAGGTCGGTCAGCAGGACCGAGGTCGACCAGCCGTCGGTGATGATGTGGTGCAGGTGGAACGCCAGCACATGATCGCCTTCGGCCAGCCGGATCAGGTCGGCGCGCAGCAGCGGTCCGCGGCGCAGATCGAAGGGACGGGCGCGTTCTTCGGCGAGCAGCAGGCGCAACGCCGGGTCCTGCTTGTCCTCGGGCAGTCCGGACAGGTCGTGGACCCGGGTCCGCACCGGGTGCGGCGGGTGGACGAGCTGGACGCCGTGCCCGTCGGCGCTGTCGAAGGTGGTGCGCAGCGACTCGTGCCGGGCCACCAGGGCGTCCAGGGCCGAGCCCAAGGCATCCAGGTCGAGCACGCCGCGCAGGCGCAGGGCGAGCGCGGTGACGTATTCGGTGCCGCCGGGCGCGAACTCCTCCAGGAACCACAGGCGCTGCTGGGCATACGACATCGGCGCGGAGCCCTGACGGGGGACCGGGACGATGGCCGGGCGCTCGGCGCCGGCCGACCCGTCCGGTCGGCCGAGTTCTTCGGTGAGCAGCCGGGCCAGCCCGGCCGGTGTGGGATGGGTGAACACGGCGCGCGGTGTCAGGTCGGTGCCGAACGCCTCGGCCAGCCGGGAGGCGAGCCGGATGCTGAGGATGGAGTCCCCGCCGAGGGCGAAGAAGCCGTCCTCGACGCTGGGCGGCGCGATGCCCAGTACCTCCCCGAAGACCTCCGCCGCGCGGCGCTCGGCCTCGGTACGCGGCGCGACCCGCGCGTGCGGGCCGGTGTCGCCGTCGGCGTCCGGAGCCGGCAACGCCGCACAGTCCACCTTCCCGTTGCGGTTCAGCGGGAGCGCGCCGAGCGGGATGAAGGCGGCGGGCACGAGGTAGTCCGGCAGGGCGTCGGCGGCGAAGTCCCGCAGCCCGGGCAGGTCCTGCCCCGCCGGGCCGACGACGTAGGCCACCAGCCGCTTGACGCCGGGCCGGTCCTGGCGGGCGATCACGGCGACGTCGGCGACGCCGGGGGCGCCCGCGAGCACAGCCGCCACCTCGCCGGGCTCCACCCGGAAGCCGCGGATCTTCACCTGCTCGTCGGTGCGGCCCAGGAACTCGACGGTCCCGTCCGGCCGCCGCCGGGCCAGGTCGCCGGTGCGGTACATCCGGGCTCCGGGCGGCCCGGCGGGGTCGGCCAGGAAACGCGCCGCGGTCTGGCCGGGCCGGCCCAGGTAGCCGCGCGCCAGGCCCTCCCCGGCCACGAACAACTCGCCCACGCAGCCCGGCGGGACCGGGCGCAGCGCGGCGTCCAGGACGTGCGCGCGCTTGTCGTCCAGGGGATGGCCGATCGGTACGGGGTCGGGCACCGCCCCCGGATCGGACAGGGCGAAGGAGGTCGCGAAGGTGGTGGTCTCGGTGGGACCGTAGCCGTTCACCACACTCAGATCCGGGCAGGCGGCCAGGACCCTGCGGACAGCGGCCGCGGGCACCACGTCACCGCCGGTCCACAGCCGGCGCAGGCCCGCGAAGCAGTCCGGCGCGTCCTGGGCCAGCAGCCGGAACAACCCGGCGGTGAGCCACAGCGCGGTCAGGGCACCGGTCCCGGCCAGCCGCCGCACCAACGCCGCGTCCACCGGCCCTTCAGGAGCGACGACCACGCAGCCGCCGGTGAGCAACGGCGCCCAGACTTCGAAGGTGGAAGCGTCGAAGGCCACCGGGGAGTGCAGCAGCACCTGGGCGCAGCTGCCGTCGGCGAAGCGGCTGTCGGTGGCCAGGGAGGCCACGTCGCGGTGCCGGACCGCCACCGCCTTGGGCTCGCCGGTGGAGCCCGAAGTGAACATCACGTAGGCGAGCTGGTCAGGGTCGGCCGGGGGCAAGGGCATCGCGGACGACGCATCCAGGTCTGTATCCGGATCGATGTCCGCGTCAGCGACCTGTTCGACGGTGAGCGACCGGCTGGCGCCCGCGAGGGCGAGCAGGGCGCGGCGGCGGTCCTCAGGAGCGCGGGCATCCACGGGCACGTAGACGCCGCCCGCCTTCAGCACGGCCAGCTGCGCGACGACGAGCTCAGCGCAGCGGTCCATCGGCAGCGCCACTCGGTCCTCCGCCGCCGAGCCGTCGGCCAGCAGTCGGGCGGCCAGGCGGTCCGACCACTGCGCGAGCTCGCGGTAGGACGTCTGGCGAGCGCCGTCGCGCAGCGCGACCGCGTCAGGGGTGCGACGCGCCTGCTCGGCGAAGACCTCCACCGGGCTGCGCGGGGCGACCGGCCGGGCCGTGGTCTGCCACGACGCCAGCAGAGCCCTGTCATCCGGGGTGAGCGGGTCCAGCTCGTCCAGCGTGCCGTCCAGACCGGCGGCCAGGGCGGTGAGCACGACGGTCAGGCGCTCCGCCGCGCGTTCCACGGTGGACCGGTCGAACAGCGCGGGGTCGTAGGCCAGGTCGAAGCCGAGCCGCTCGGCCAGTTGGACGCGCAGACACCAGGGGAACGTGGCGGCGTCGTCGGCCCGCACGTCCACCACGCCCACGCCGGTCCGGGCCGCTGCCGACTCGTCGACGGGATAGTTCTCGAAGACCACCATGCTGTCGAACAGCGTCTCGCCGGGAGGCAGCTCACTCAGGGCCTGGATCCGGGGCAGCGCCAGATGGTCGAAGGGACGGCCGTCGCTTTGCTGCTCCTGGAGGTCCCGCAGCCACCGCCGCACGTCGCCAGCCGGAATCCGAACCCTGGTCGGCACGGTGTTGATGAACATGCCGATCATCGCCTCCACCCCGGGCAGCTCGGCCGGGCGGCCGGAGACCGTGGTCCCGAAGACCACGTCATCGCTGCCGCTGTAGCGCGCCAGCAGCAGCGCCCAGGCACCTTCCAGCACAGTGTTGACGGTCAGTCCGGCGGCGGCCGCGGACTCCCGCAACCGCTGGGAGACCGCCTCGTCCAGCTCGTGGTGGACGGCTGAGGCGGACCGGGCCCGGTGCGCCTGCGCCGGCGAGCGGTCGTAGGGAAGCGGGGTGCGCGCGGTGAACCCGGCCAGGGCATCGGCCCAGTGGTCTTCGGCGGCGTTCTCGTCCTGGTCGGCCAGCCAGCGCAGGAAGTCCGCGAAGGGCCGGCGGACCGGCGGGCGCTGCTGAGGACCGCCGGTCAGGGCGGCGTACTGCTCGCAGACCTCTGTGAGCAGCTGCCCGGTGCTCCAGCCGTCGAGAATGAGGTGGTGGGTGGACCACAGCAGCAACAGCTCATCACCGGGCAGGGTGGCCAAGGTCAGGCGGGTGAGCGGCGCGGTCGTCAGGTCCATGCCGGCGGCACGGTCGGCGGCGAGCAGGAGATCGGTCTGCGCGGGCCACTGCTCGGATGGCAGGTGACGCCAGTCCAGGTAGGTGACGGGCACCTCGACGCGGTTGAGGACCATCTGGACCGGATGCGGCAGGCCGCGCCAGTGCACGGCGGTCCGCAGCGCCGGAGTACGGTCCGCGACCGCCTGCCAGGCCTCTGCGAACGCGCGCGGGTCGGCCACGCCGGACATCCGGACGGCGATCCGGTCGAAGTAGACACCCTCGTCGTCAACGAGGCCGTGGAAGAGCATCCCGGATTGCAGCGGCGTCAGCGGCAGGATGTCAGCGGCCTGACGCCCGTCGCCGACGAGCCCGTCCAGCTGCTCCTGAGCCAGCCCGGCCAGCGGGAAGTCGGACGGGGTGCGGCCGCCGGCGTCGGCGCGGGCGCAGTGCGCCACGATCTCGCGCAGGGCGGCGCACATCTGCTCGGCCAAGCGGCGGACGGTGTCCTCGTCGTAAACGGCCGGCGGGTAGGTCCAGCCCAGCTCCAAGCGGCCGCCCTGGACCACTCCCGTGATGTCGATCAGGGAGGGACGGGCTTCGTCGGGGTCGGTGTCGCGACCGGCCGGGGGCAGCGAGCCGCGATACAGCCCCTGCTCGTCGGCGCTTTCGGCGTCCCAGCGGCCGTGGTAGTTGAAGCCGATCTGCGGGCTCGGTGCACCGGCCAGAGCGCTGTCCGGCACCAGGTGCCGCAGCGCCCCGTAGCTGAGTCCGTGAAGCGGCACCGCGCGCAGCTGCTCCTTGACCGAGCGGAGAGTGTCGTGCCACCCGGCATCGGGAGCCACGCTCAACGCGAGCGGGAATTCGGCGGTGAACCAGCCCACCGTCCGGGACAGGTCCAGCTCGTCGAATAGGTCCTCCCGGCCGTGCCCTTCCACGCCGACCAGCACGGTCTCGCGCCCGCACCAGCGGGACAGGGTGCGTCCCAGCGCACTGAGAAGGACGTCGTTGACCTGGGTGCGGTAGACCTCGGGGACCTGCCGCAGGAGCGCGTCGGTCGTCTGCGCGTCCAGCGCGACGGTGACGGTGGCCGCGGTGCCGTGAGTGTTCGCCCCGAGCCGGCCGGCGGGCAGTTCGGCGGGGGCTGCGACGGCGCGCGTCCAGTACTCGGTGTCGGTGTCCAGTCCGCCGGAGCGGGTGTGCTGCTCCAGCCGGGCAGCCCAGCGACCGTAGGACGTGCCGACGCCGGGCAGTTCGGCGGATCCGCCGGCGCTGACCGCCCGGTACGCGGTCTCGAAATCGGCCAGCAGGATGCGCCAGGAGACGCCGTCCACGGCCAGGTGGTGGATGGTGATGACGAGTTGACCCGGCTGCTGCGGGCCGCGATCGAAGAAGAGCACGCGGACCATCCGACCGCCGACCGGATCAAGGTCGATCTGAGCCTGGTCGGTGGCGATCTGTACCGCCGCCTCCACGGCCGCGGGATCGAGGTCTGCGACGTCGCGCCATGTGAAGAGGCCGTCCGGCGCCTCGGCGAGCGCCTCCTGACGCCAGCCGGTTTCGGTGTGGTGCATCCGGGTGCGCAGCGCCGCGTGCCGGCGCACCAGAGCTTCGGCCGCCTGACGCAGGGCCGAGGAGTCGGTGCCGGGGGCCAGTTCCAGCCGCTGGGTCATCGTGAAGCGCAGCGGGTCGCCGGGGTGGCGGCCGTCGAGATACCAGTGCTGGATCGGGGTGAGCGGCGCTTCGGCGGGCGGGGTGCCGTCGTCGCCGTCCCGGGGCGCGGCCAGGGAGCCGGCCTGCAAGGCGAGTTCGGCGACGCTCTGGTACCGGAAGACGTCCTTGGTGGTCAGGGCGATCCCGGCGGCCCGGGCCCGGGAGACGATCTGGATGCTCAGGATGGAGTCGCCGCCGAGCGCGAAGAAGTTGTCGTGCGCGCCGACCCGGGCCACCCCCAGCACCTCGGCCCAGATCTCAGCGAGCTGTTCCTCGGTCCCGGTCCGCGGCGCCACGTACTCGCTGCCGCTGTCGGGCTGGGTGTCCGGGGCGGGCAGCGCGCGCCGGTCGGTCTTGCCGCCGGAGGTGCGCGGGATCCGGTCCAGCGCGACGAAGGCGGCGGGCACCATGTAGTCCGGCAGCGTCCGTCGCAGCCGGACCCGCAGTTCCTCGGCGGGCGCGATCCGCTCTCCGGCGGGCACCAGGTAGCCGACCAGCATCGGGCGGCCCGCGTGTTCGCGCACGACGACCACGGCCTCGGCGACGTCCGGATGGCCGAGCAGGGCGGCCTCCACCTCGCCGGGCTCGATCCGGAACCCGCGGATCTTGACCTGCTCGTCGGCCCGGCCGAGCACTTCCAGCAGTCCGCCCGCGTCCCAGCGGGCGCGGTCGCCGGTGCGGTACATCCGCTCCCCCGCCGAGCCGAACGGATCGGCCGGGAAGCGGGCGGCGGTCAGACCCGGCTGGTTCAGATAGCCGCGGGCCACCTGGGCACCGGCCAGGTACAACTCCCCCGGCAGGCCGGGCGGTACCGGCTGCAGCGCGTCGTCGAGCACATAGGCCCGCAGGTTGCGGCCGGGGCGGCCGACGACCGGACGGTCGGGCCGGTCCGCACACGGTCCGTAGAAGGCGTCCACGGTGCACTCGGTGGGCCCGTAGACGTTGTAGGCGGCCACCCCGAGGTCGCGCTGCGCGGCGCACAACTCCCGCCAGACATCGCCGGGGACCGCCTCGCCGCCCACCATCAACAGCCGTGGACGGTGGCGGTCCGGCGCGAGGAGCCCGGCGGCGAGGAGTTCGCGCAGATAGGAGGGGGTGACGTTGACGACGTCCAGGCGGCGTTCGGCGATCAGGGCGCAGAACGCCTCCGGGTCCAGGCGGACGTCCTCGTCGATGAGGTGGACTTCCTGGCCCAGCGCGAGCAGCAGCGGGCCCTCCCAGCTGGTGTCGAAGGAGAACGCGGCGCTGAGCGCCATGCGCAGCCTTCCGTCGGCCGGGTGTGGCGCGAAAAGCCCGGCTCCGTGGTCCCGGCAGAGGTTGACCAGCTGGCGGTGCTCCACCGCGACGCCCTTGGGCCGCCCCGTCGAGCCGGAGGTGTAGATGATGTACGCGGTGTGCTGCGGCAGCAGCGGACGCGTCCGGTCGGCATCGGTGAGGTCGCCGCCCGGCAGCCGGTCCCACGGCACCTCGCGCAGGTCGTCAACCGTCAGCAGCAGCTTCGGGCGGGCGTCGGCCATCAGGAGATCGGCCCGCTCCGCCGGCAGTTCCGGATCCAGGCAGAGCACTGTGGCGCCCGCCTTGAGCACCGCGAACAGGGCCACCATGGCGTCGGAGACGCGCGGCAGCCGGATCGCCACCACGTCCTCCGGCCCGGCGCCTCCCGCAACGAGGTGCCGGGCAAGCCGGTTGGCCCGCTCGTTCAGGGCGGCGTAGTCCAAGGTGGCGTCCCGGGCCACCAGCGCGGTGGTGTGCGGGCTCCGGGCTGCTTGTTCCTCGAACAGGGCGGTGAAGACGGTGTCCGCCACCGGCAGTGACTCGCCCAGCCCCGACCGGAGTGCCTGGCGCCGTTCGTCGGCGGTGGTCAGCGGCAGAGCGCCGACGGCGCGCGCCGGGTCCTCCGCCACGGCCGCCAGCAGGGTCCGTAGACAGCCGGTCAGGCGCTCGGCGGTCGCCTCGTCGAACAGACCGGTGCTGTATTCCAGGTAGCCGGTCAGGCCGCCCTCATCTTCAACGAAGTCGAAGGAGAGGTCGAAGGTGGCGTTGTGGATGGGCGGGGTCACCGGCGCCACCCGCAGGCCGGGCAGGTGCGGCACCTCGGCGCCCAGGTTGTGCAGGGCCACCATGACCTGGAACAGCGGGGTGCGGCTGGTGTCCCGCTCGGGCTGGACGGCATCGACCACCCGCTCGAAGGGCACCTCCTGGTGGGCGAGCGCGGTCAGGAAGGTCTCGCGCGTCTCGGCCAGCAGCTCGCGGAACGGCTGGTCCGGGCGCACGGTGCCGCGCAGGACCAGGGTGTTGACGAACATGCCCACCACGTCGTGGAGCTCGGGCCGCTCCCGGCCGGCGGTCACGGTGCCCACGGCGATGTCCTGTTCGCCGGACCAGCGGGCCAGCAGAACCTGACAGGCCGTCAGCAATGTCACGAACAGGGTGGCGTCGGCCTCCCTGCCGCGCTCGCGCAGCCGTCCGGTGAGCGCGGCGGGCAAGGTGAAGGCGGCCAGCGCACCCTCGCGGGTGCGGACGGCCGGGCGCGGCCGGTCGGTGGGCAGTTCCAGCGGGGGAACGCCGTCCAGGGCCCCGCGCCAGTAGGCGAGGTCGGCTTCGGCGCGGTCGGTGCGGCCGCGCTGCCAGGCGGCGTAGTCGGTGTAGCGCACGGGCAGCGCGGGCAGGTCGGGGCGGCGGCGCTCGCAGGCTGCCGCGTACAGCTCTCCCAGGTCCCGGCCGAGGACGCCCATCGACCAGCCGTCGGTGGCGATGTGGTGCATGGCCAGGATGAGCACGTGCTCCTCGGGCGCCGAGCGCACCAGCCGGGCCCGGAACAGCGGCCCGGTGGCCAGGTCGAACGGGGTGGCGGCCAGGCGTTCCAGCAAGGCGTCCAAGGCTGCCGGAGATTCCCCGGCGAGATCGTCCACGGCCAGCTCGACCCGCCGCGGCCGGTGCACGACCTGCCGCGGGTGGCCGTCGCGCTCGCTGAAGGTGGTTCGCAGTGCCTCGTGCCGTTCCACCAGGCCGTCCAGAGCGGTGCGCAGGGCGGGCTCGTCCAGGTCTCCGTGCAAGCGCAGCACGGACATGGTGGTGTACTCGGTGCTGCCCGGCTCGAAGCGGTCGAGGAACCACAGCCGCTGCTGCGCGTAGGACAGCGGCGGCTCGGTGTCCGGCTCGGTGTTCGGGTCAGTGTCCTGGTCCGCGGCGGGGATGGCGTCGGCCGACACCTCCGGATCGCCGACCGGCTCGCCCAGGGCGGCAGCCAGATCGGCCAGCCTGGCGTGGGTGAACAGCAGCCGCGGTGAGACGTCGGTGCCGAACGCCGCGCGCAGCCGGGAGATGACGCGGATGGCGAGGATGGAGTCCCCGCCGAGGGCGAAGAAGTCGTCTTCGATGCCGATCTCGCCGGTGTCCAGGACGTCCGCCCAGGCGGCGGCCACCAGCCGCTCGGCCGGGGTGCGCGGCGCCGTGCGCTCGCCGTCGACCGCGAAGCCCTCCGGCCCGGGTACCGGCAGCGCGCGCCGGTCGAGCTTGCCGTTGACGGTGAGCGGCAGGGCCGGCACCGGGACGTAGGCGGCGGGCACCATGTACGCGGGCAGCAGCCGCTCCAGGTGGGCGCGCAGCTCTGCGGCGGACGGCGGTGCGGAGGAGCTGGTCGCGCCGACGACGTGGGCCACCAGTCGGCGGGTGCCGGAGGCGTCCTGATACACGCCGACGGCGGCGGCGCCCACGCCCGGGTGGGTGTGCAGGGCGGCCTCGATCTCGCCGGGCTCGATGCGGTAGCCCCGGATCTTCACCTGCTGGTCGGCCCGGCCCAGGTATTCCAGGGTGCCGTCAGTGCGCCGGCGGACCCGGTCGCCGGTGCGGTACATGCGGGTACCGGGACGGCCGAAGGGGTCGGCGAGGAAGCGGGTGGCGGTCAGGCCCGGCCGGTTCAGGTAGCCGCGGGCCAGGCCCTCCCCGGCCACGTACAACTCGCCCACGGCGCCGGCGGGCAGCGGGATCAGGTCGGCGTCGAGCACGTACAGGCGCAGGTCGGGGATGCCGGTGCCGATCGGTCCGGGACCTGCTGCGAGCGCCGTGGCGCGCACCAGAGCGGCCCAGGTGACGTGCACGGTCGTCTCGGTGATGCCGTACATGTTCACCAGGCGCGGCGCGGTGTCCGGGTGGCGGTCATACCAGTCGGCGAGCCGCGCCACGTCCAGCGCCTCGCCGCCGAAGACCACCGTGCGCAGGGCCAGCCGGTCGCCGAGCTCCGGGTGTTCGGCGTCCGCACGCACCAGCGGGTAGAACGCCGACGGGGTCTGATTCAGGACGGTGACCTGCTCGTCGGCGAGCAGTCGCAGGAAGTCCTCCGGGGAGCGGGCGGTGTCGTCGGGCACGACGACGAGCCGGCCGCCGTGCAGCAGCGGTCCCCACAGCTCCCAGACCGAGAAGTCGAAGGTGTAGGAGTGGAACAGGGTCCAGACATCCTCGGCGCCGAAGCCGAACCACTGCTCGGTCTGCTCGAAGAGCCGCACCACGTTGGCGTGCGGGATCACGACGCCCTTGGGCCGCCCGGTGGAGCCGGAGGTGAAGATGGCGTAGGCGGGGGTGTCGGGCAGCGGGCGGTGGGCCGGGTCCGGTCCGGTGGATGGACGGCGCGCGAGGTCGTCGCGGACGTCGGCGTCGCCGAGAGGCAGGACGGGCACGCCGGTCGCTGCGCCAGCCGCGCTCGCCGTAGCGTCGTCGCTGAGCGTCACCAGTGCGACCGGCTCGGCGTCTTGCAGCAGCCGGCCGATGCGTTCGGCGGGCAGCGCGGGGTCGATGGGCAGATAGGCGGCGCCGGTCTTGAGCACGGCGAGGATGGCGACCACCAGATCGACCGAGCGGGGCAGCGCCAGCGCCACGAACCGTTCGGCGCGGGCGCCGAGTTCGGCCAGGCGGTGCGCGAGTCGGTTGGCGCGCGCGTCCAGCGTGGCGTAGTCGATGCGCTCGTCGCCGTAGCTGACCGCCTCAGCGTGCGGGGTGCGTGCGGCCTGCGCCTCGAAGAGGTCTACCAAGGTGCGGTCGGGGCGGCCCTGCGCGTCGCCGTCGCCGTCGACGCCGCGAGCGCTTTGGCTGTCGGCCAGTATTCGCCGGCGTTCCTCGGCGGTCGTCCACGCCAGGTCGCGCAGCGGACGGTCCAGATCTCGGGCCAGCTCGGTGAACAGCAGGCAGAGGCGGTCGGCGAGGGTGCGCACGGTCGCGGCGTCGAACAGCTCCGGATCGTAGGCGAGGTCGAAGCCGAACCGCTCTTGCTGATAGGCGCGCAGCACCAGCGCGAAGTTGGTGGCGTCGCGGGAGGAGACCTCGGCCAGGCGCACCCCGGAGTCGGCCGTGGCCTGGTCGAAGGGGTAGTTCTCGAAGGCCACCATGCTGTCGAACAGCGCGCTGCCGGAGGGCACCTCGGCCATGGCGGTCAGTTCGGCCAGCGAGACCGCGGCGAAGCGCCGGGCCTCGGCCTGCGCCTGTTGCAGGTCCCTGAGCCAGGCGGCGGCGGTGCGGTCGCCGTCCAGCCGGACCCGGGTCGGCAGGGTGTTGATGAACATGCCGATCATCGACTCGGCGCCCGGCAGGTCGTCGGGACGTCCGGAGACGGTGGTCCCGAACACCACGTCCGGTTCGCCGCTGTAGCGGGACAGCAACAGCGCCCAGGCGCCCTGGACCAGGGTGCCGAGGGTCAGCCCGGCCTGCCGGGCGGTGCGGGCCAGTTGCCGCGACTCCTGCTCGGACAGCCCGGCGGCGTGCACGGCCGCCGAACGGTTTCGGTGGACCCCGCGCGCGAACCGGTCGGCGGGCAGCGGCGTGGCGTCGGCGAAGCCGTCCAGGACGCCCCGCCAGTGGCCGCGGGCGGCCTCGACGTCCTGCTCGGCGAGCCAGCGCACGTATTCGCCGAAGGGCCGGCGGACCTCAGGCCGGGCCGGGGCGCCGGTGGTCAGCGCCGCGTACTCCTGGAAGACGTCGGTGAGTACCTGGGCCAGGCTCCAGCCGTCCAGGATCAGGTGGTGGGAGGTCCACAGCAAGTGCAGGCGTGCTTCGGGGAGCTGGATCAGGGTGAGCCGCATCAGGGGCGCGGTTCCGGTGTCCAGACCCAGCGCGAGGTCCTCGGCGTGCAGCCGGTCCAGCTGTGCGGCGCGCTCGGCCGGGCTCGCCGCGCGCAGGTCGATGTGGGTCACCGGGACCCGGACGGAGCGGTGCACGACCTGAAGCGGTACGGGGACGCCCTCCCACACCACCGAGGTGCGCAGGGCGGGCGTGCGGTCGGCCACCCGCTGCCAGGCGGCGGCGAAGGCGTGCGGGTCGGCCACGCCGTCCAGGAGCAGCGCGGCCTGATCGACGTACACGTCGTCCGCGCCGCCGACCAGGCGATGAAAGAGCATGCCCTCCTGGAGCGGGGTGAGCGGCAGCAGGTCGTCCACGTCCCGCCCGTCGCCGGCCACCCGGTCCACACCGGCCTGGTCCAGGCGGGCCAGCGGGAAGTCGGACGGGGTGCGTCCGCCGGCGCCGGGGCGGTCGCAGTGCTCGACGATGGCGGCCAGCGCGCCGGACATGGCGTCCGCCACGCGTTGGACGGTCGGCGCCTCGTGCACCTGGTCGCTGTAGTGCCAGGTGATCTCCAGCTCGCCGTCAGCCACCACGGCCGAGATGTCCAGGAGGTGGTCCAGCGGCTCGTCCGGGGCGATGTCCCGGCCCAAAGTCCGGCCGGCGGGAGCGAAGTCCCCGTCCTGCGATGCTGCCCACTGCCCGTGGTAGTTGAAGGACACCTGGGGCAGCGGCACGTCGCCCAGGGCCCGGGCGGACGGCTCGGGCGAGCCGAGGCGGGCCAGCGCCTCGTAGCTCAGACCGCGCCGGGGCACGGCCCGCAGCCGCTCCTTGGTCTGCTTCAAGGTGGTGGCCCAGTCCGGTGCGCCGGCCGGGCCCGCCGGGGTCAGGGTGACAGGGTACTGACTGGTGAACCAGCCGACGGTGCGGGACAGGTCGAGCTCGGGGGCGGAGGAGCCGCCGAGGTCTTCGCGGCCGTGGCCCTCCAGGACGACGCTCACCGCTTCGCTGCCGATCCAGTCGGCGAGCGCCCGGCCCAGGGCGCTGAGCAGCACATCGCCGATCTGAGTGTGGTAGATCCCTGGGACCCGGCGCAGCAGCGCCTCGGTGGTGGCCCGGTCCAGGCGGGTCTGGACGGTGCGCACGGAGCCGGCGAGCGGGACGCCGGGGCGGTCGACGGGCAGCGGGGTCCGCGGGGTCAGCGCTTCGGCGGTCCAGTGGGGCAGGTCTGCGTCGAGGTCCCCGGCGCGCACCCGCTCGGAGAGGTAGCGGGCCCAGTCGGTGAAGGCGGTGGGCTCCGGCTCGGCCGGCGCGGTGTCGCGGTAGGCCAGGGCCAGGTCGGCCAGGAGCACGCGCCAGGAGACGCTGTCCACGGCCAGGTGGTGGGCGGTCAGGAAGAGCTGAGGTCGGGCTTCGCCGACCGGGAGAAGGAGAGCCGCGCGCAGCAGTGCTCCGGTGGCCGGGTCGAGGGCGGCGCGGGCAGTGGTGGCAGCTTGGAGGGCGGCGGCTTGTGCAGTGGTAGGGGCAGCGTCGGCGGCAGCGGTGTCGGCGGCAGCGGCTGCGTCGGCGACTTCGGTGTCTGCGATATCCGCACCGATCGCGGCCAGGTCGTGGCGCGTCAGCAATCCATCGATCGGCCCGGCAACCGGCTCCTGTCGCCAGCCCTCATCGCCCCGCGTGAACCGGGTGCGCAGCGCCGGGTGCGCGGCCACCACCGTCCGCAGCGCCTGCTCCAGCGCCGCCTCGTCGAGGTCGCGCGGCAGATCGAGCAGCATTGACATGCTGAAGTGGCGCAGCGGACCGTGCGTGGCGAAGAACCACTCCTGGACCGGGGTCAGCGGCGCGGGACCGGCGTCGTGGTGGAGCGGTGCCGCGGTCGGGGCGTTGGGGCGGTGCTCCACCGCGGCGGCGAGGTCGGCGACGGTCTGGTGCCGGAACACGTCGGCCGAGCTGAGGCGCAGGCCCGCGGCCCGGGCTCGGGAGACGGCCTGGATGCTGAGGATCGAGTCGCCGCCCAGCTCGAAGAAGTTGTCCGTGACGCCCACCCGGCTCACGCCGAGCACGTCGGCCCAGATGCCGGCCAGGATCTCCTCTTGCGGCGTGCGGGGGGCGACGAATTCGCGCTGCCCGCCCTCCGCTTCGAGGTCGGGCGCGGGCAGGGCGCGGCGGTCGAGCTTGCCGCTGGTGGTGAGTGGCAGTGCGGCGACAGGCGTGAACGATGACGGCACCATGTGGTCCGGCAGCACGCGCCGCAGCGCCGCCCGCAGCTCGGCCGACGGCGGCACGGCGTTGGCGGGAGCCGGCACCACATAAGCCGCGAGCCGCGCCTGCCCATGCGCGTCCGGGACGGCCACGACCGCCGCCGTGCCGACCTCCGGCAGGTCCAGCAACGCCGCCTCGACCTCGCCCGGTTCGATGCGGTGACCACGCACCTTGACTTGATCGTCGGCGCGCCCCAGGTAGTCCAGGCGGCCGTCCGCGGTCCAGCGGGCCAGATCGCCCGTGCGGTACATCCGGGTGCCGGGCGCCCCGAACGGATCGGCCGGGAAGCGGGCGGCGGTCAGGCCGGGGCGGCCGGCGTAGCCGCGGGCGACCTGCTCGCCGGCCAGGTACAGCTCGCCGCCGACGCCGGGCGGTACCGGCCGGTACCGGGTGTCCAGGACGTAGGCCCGGACGTTGGGCAGCGGCGGGCCCAGCAGCGGCCGGTCGGCGTCCGCGACGCGGCAGGACAGCGCGTCGACGGTGCACTCGGTCGGGCCGTAGAAGTTGTAGACGGCCACCTCGGGGTGTCCGGCGAGCTCGCGCCACAAGCCGGCGCCGACCGCCTCGCCGCCGAGCATCAGGACCCGCGGACGGTGCCGCGGGTCGGTGAGCAGCCCGGCGGGCAGCAGTTGCCCGAGGTAGGAGGGGGTCACGTCGAGGAAGTCGACGCGGTGCCGGACCACGTACTCGACCAGCGCGGCCGGGTCCATCCGGGTCGCCTCGTCCACCAGGTGCAGCCGGTGGCCGTCGGCCATCAGCAGCACGCCTTCCAGCGAGGTGTCGAAGGAGAAGGACGCGGTCAGCGCCACCCGCAGCGGCCCGCCGCCGGCGTCGGCGACGAAACCGGTCCGGTGGGTGGCCAGCAGGTGGATCGCCGAGCGGTGCGAGACCGCGACGCCCTTGGGGCGGCCGGTGGAGCCGGAGGTGTAGATGACGTAGGCGACGTTCGCCGAGTCCAGTGGCGCAAGCCGGTCGGCGTCGACGGGATCGGTGTCCGGGCACTGGGCCGGGACCGCACGCAGCACGCTCTCGTCCAGGACCAGCGCCGGTTGGGCGTCGTCCAACAGATACCGGACCCGCTCGTCCGGCAGCGCGGGGTCCAGCGGCAGGTAGCCGGCACCGGACTTCCAGACCGCCAGGATCGCCACGATCATGTCGGCGGTGCGCGGCAGTCGCAGCGCGACCAGCCGTTCGGGACCGGCGCCCAGGCCGATCAGGTGGTGGGCGAGCCGGTTGGCGCGGGTGTTGAGCGTCGCGTAGTCCAGCCGCTCCTCCCCGGCGACCAGGGCCACAGCGTCCGGGGTCGAGGCGGCCCGGCGTTGGAAGGCTTCCGGATAGGTGATGTCTTCGACGGGAAGCACGCGGGCGTTCCAGTCCTGCGTCACCTGGCGTGCCTGCGCGTCAGAGAGCAGATTCAGCGTGCCCAGCGGCCGGTCCGGCTCGGCGGCGGCGCCGCCCAGCAGACGCAGCAGCTGGTCGGCCATCCGCTCCGGGGTGGCTGCGTCGAACAGATCGCCGCGGTACTCCAGCAGCCCCGTCAGCCCGTCCCCGTCGGGCACGAACTCCACGCTCAGGTCAAAGGTGGAAGCCTGCCTGGGGATGGCGACCGGGGAGACTTGCAGCCCGTGCGGGGCGGTGGCGGCCGGCGGGGAGGGATGCAGCAGGACCATGACATCGAACAGCGGGTTGCGACCGGCCTCGCGCGGGGCGTTCACCGCCTCCACCAAGCGCTCGAAGGGCGTGTCACCGTACGCGAAGGAGTCGTTGACGGTGGCGGCCGTGGCGGTCAGCAGATCGCGGAAGGAGCCCGACGGCTGCACCGGCGTGCGCAGCGCCACCGTGTTGACGAAGCAGCCGACAGCCCGTTCCAGATCGGTCCGGGACCGCCCCGGCGTCAGCGAGCCGACGGTCACGTCGTCCTGTCCGGACCAGCGGGCCAGCAGCGCCTGGGTCGCGGCGACCAGCACGGTGTAGAGCGTGGTGTGCTGCCCGGTGGCCAGCACGCGCAGCCGGGCGGTCAGCTGGGCGGGGACGGAGAAGGCGTGGACCGCCCCCGGTCCGGCCTCCTCGCCGCACCGCGGGTGGTCCAAGGGCAGTTCCGGGGCCACCGCGCCGGCCAGCTGGTCCTTCCAGTAGGCGAGCTGCTTCTCCGCCCGGGCGCCTGAGAGCTGCGCACGCTGCCACGCCGCGAAGTCCGGGTACTGCGTCGCCACCGGCGGCAGGTCCGGCGCCGCGCCCCGGGCCAGAGCGTCGTAGGCGGTGCACAGCTCCTCCAGCACCACACCCATCGACCAGCCGTCGGTGACGATGTGGTGCGCGGTCAGCAGCAGGACGTGCGCGGTGTCCGACTCCCGGACCAGCAGGGCCCGCAGGGGCGGTCCCTGGTGCAGGTCGAAGGGGCGCGAGTACTCCGCCAGCAGCACCGTCTCGATGTCCTGCGACGTGGTCAGGTCCTGAACCGGCAGCGGCACCGGCCCGGTCGGCCCCACGATCTGTGCCAGCCGGCCGTCGGTCTCCTCGAACGTGGTCCGCAGCGCCTCGTGCCGGCCCACGACCACGGTCAGGGCCTCGGCCAGCGCCCGGCGGTCCAGCGTCCCGGTGAACCGCACCGCGACGGCGCTGTTGTAGCGGGAGTCCCCGGGCCGCAGCTGGTCCAGGAACCACAGGCGCTGCTGGACGAAGGACAGCGGCAGCGGGCCCGAGCGGTCGGCGCGCGGGATGGACCGGGCGGCAGTGGCCGCCGCGCCGCCGGCCCGTCCGGCCAGCCGGCGGCGCAGCGCCTCCTGCAGGTCGGCGGGCAGGGCGGCGGCGCGGTCTTGCTCAGAAGCCGTCATGGTCGTCGGGTCCTCACCGTTCGTCATCGTCGGGACCGCCGTACGCGGCTGCTTCGAGTTCGCTCAGCACCTGCTCCTGCACCACTGCCGCCAGGGCGGCGATGGTGCGGCTGACCATGACGTCCCGGGGCGTCAGCGCGATGTCGAAGGCGTCATTGGCGCGGGAGGCGATCAGCAGGGCCCGCATGGAGTCGCCGCCCAGCAGGAAGTAGTCGTCCTCGACCCCGACGGATGTCTCAAGGCTCTGCGCCCAGATCTCCGCCAGCGCCTCCTCCGTGGGCGTACGCGGCGCCACCTGCCCGACGGCCTCCTGCTCGGCCTCGGGGGGAGCGGGCAAGGCCGCCCGGTCGGTCTTGCCGCTCTCCGTGAGCGGGAAGCGGTCCAGCACCGCGAACGCCGAAGGGATCATGTATCCCGGCAGTGAGCGGGACAGCAGCGCGCGCAGCTCGACGCCGGTCGGAACCCCGGCGCCGGGATCCGGGGCGGCGAGCAGGTGGGCGACCAGGCGAGGCCGCCCCGGCTCGTCCTCCCGCACGCTCACCACGGCGTCCAGCACGGCCGGGTGCCGCACCAGCGCCGCCTCGACCTCGCCCGCCTCGATCCGGTGGCCGCGCAGCTTGAGCTGGTGGTCGGTGCGGCCCAGGTAGTACAGCTCGCCGTCGCGGTCGCGGCGCACCAGGTCGCCGGTGCGGTACATCCGGGTTCCGGGCGGGCCGAACGGGTCGGCGAGGAAGCGGGTCGCGGTCAGACCGGGACGGCCCAGGTAGCCGCGGGCCAGGGCCGGTCCGCTCAGCCACAGCTCGCCCGGCACGCCGCCAGGGACCGGCCGGAGCCGGGCGTCCAGGACGTAGACGCCGGTGCCGGGCAGCGCCCGGCCGATCGGCGGCGCGGAGCCGTCCGGTTCCAGCGGCGCGGACCAGGTGGCGACCACGGTGGCCTCGGTGGGCCCGTAGGAGTTGACCATCCGGTGGTGCGGCGCCCAGCGGGCGACCAGGTCGGCGCCGCAGGCCTCGGCACCGACGATCAGGGTCTTCATATCGGGCAGGTCGCCGGGGGTGTCGGCGGGCAGGGTGGACAGCGCGGCCGGCGGCAGCAGGGTATGGGTGATCCGCTCGTCCCGGAGCACCCGGGCCAACTCGGCACCGAGCAGCGGGCCGGGGGCGGGCACGACCAAGCGGGCGCCGTACGGCAAGGACATGCACAGCTCCAGCACCGAGGCGTCGAAACTCGGCGTGGCGAAGGCCAGCACCCGGTCCCCCGGCGCCACCTGGTAGTGCTCTGCTTCGGCCGCGGCGAACCCGGCGAGGCCGCGGTGGGTGACGACGACGCCCTTCGGGATGCCGGTGGACCCGGAGGTGTAGATGACGTAGGCCGGGTCGTCCAGGTCGAGCGGGCGGATCCGGTCGGTGTCGGAGGGCCGAGCGCCGCGGACCCCGTCGGGGGGCGCGGCCAGCAGGTCGGCGACCTCCTTGGCGTCGAGGGCGAACACGGGAGCGGCGTCCCGCAGCATCATCTCGACCCGCTCGTCCGGGTAGCCGGGGTCGACCGGCAGGAACGCGGCACCCGCCTTCGTGACCGCCAGCTCGGCCAGCACCATGTCCGGCGAGCGCGGCAGCAGCAGGGCGACGACGTCGCCGGGTCCGGCACCGCGCGCGATGAGCCGGTGCGCCAGGCGGTTGGCGAGCGCCTCGACCTCGGCGAAGGTCAGCTCCCGGCCGGCGGCGCTCAGCGCCGGTGCGGTCCGGTGCCGGTCCACGGCGGCCTCGACGAGCGCGGGCAGCGTGGCCGGGGTCACCGGAGCCAGCAGCGGTCGGGCCGGACCGTGCAGCAGCTGCTTCCGCTCGGCGGGCGGCAGCACGTCGATGTCGTCCAGCCGGACCGCACCGTCGGAGGCGGCCAGGGCCGACAGCGTGTGCAGCAGCTGATCGGCCATCGAGGCGGCCGTGCCCGGGGCGAAGCACCTCGGGTCGTAGCCGAGTTCCACGCTGAGCCGCTCGCCGGGCGAGACGACGACGGTGAGCGGATAGTTGGTCGCCTCCCTGGCGTCCAGCTCCCGGATCAGCAGGCCGTGCGCCCCGGCCGTGGCGTCGCCGACCGGGTAGTTCTCGAAGACGACCAGGCTGTCGAACATCGGCGTCCCGGGCGGCAGCTCGCCGAGCCGGTGCAGCTCGGACAGCGGCACGTGGTCGAAGCGGCGGTCCTCGGCCTGGGCCTGCTGCACGGCGCGCAGCCAGGCGCCGCAGTCCGCGCCGCCGTCGACGCGGACCCGGGCCGGCAGCGTGGTGATGAACAGCCCGACGATGCTGTCGGCCCCGGGCAGGTCCGCCGGACGCCCGGAGACCGTGGTGCCGAAGCACACCTGTTCCTGTCCGCTCCAGCGCGACAGGAGCAGCGCCCAGGCGCCCTGTACCAGGGAGTTGAGCGTGATGCGGTGCCGGCGGGCGAACCCTTGGAGCCGACGGGTCTGGGCCTCGTCAAGCCGCTGCGACAGCCAGGTCTCGGAGCGGGCGGTCGTGCCCGGGGCGGGGCGGTGGTCGTACGGCAGCTCGGTGGGCGCGGTGAGGCCTGCCAGGACGCCGCGCCAGTACTCTGCCGCTCCCGCGGTGTCGAGGGACGCGAGCCAGGCGGCGTAGTCCGCGAAGGGCCGACGCTCGGGCAGGTTCGGCTCCTCGCCGCGGGCGAGCGCGGCGTGGGCGGCCAGGACGTCGGCCAGGACGTGGAAGACGCTCCAACCGTCCAGCAGGACATGGTGGAAGGTCCACACCACCCGCACCGCGTCCGGTCCGAGCCGGACCAGGGCGAGCCGCATCAACGGGGCCTGACCCAGGGCCAGCGCGGGGGTCCGCTGTTCGGCCAGGAGGCGTTCCAGCTCCGCCGCGCTCTGCCGCGCCGACAGGGCGCTCCAGTCGTGCTCGGCGGCCGGCAGCCTCACGTCCCGGCGCACCACCTGCACCGGGACCGGGACACCGTGCAGGGCCACGGCGGTTCTCAGCACGGGGGTGCGGTCGACCACATGCTGCCAGGCGGCGGCCAGCTGCCCGAGGTCGCGGGCGCCGTCGAGGACGAAGGTGAGCTGCTCGGTGTAGAGGCCGTGTTCGGCCTCGTCCAGGCCGTGCACGACCATGCCGGTCTGCGTGGGCGTCAGCGGGTAGACGTCCGCGACACCGGCTCCGGTGCCGACCAGCCGGTCCACGGCCGCCTGGTCCAGCGGCGCCAACGGGAAATCGGAGGGGGTCCGGCCGCCGGCGCCGGGTCGGGCGCAGTGCCGGATGATCGCCCGCAGCTCGGCCGCCAGCTCGGCCGCGAGCCGGGCGACGGTCTCGCGCTGGTGGACCTGCGAGGAGTACGACCAGGTGAACGCCAGCCGCCCGTCGCCCACTGCTCCGAGAACGTCGAGCAGGAAGGGCCGGCTCCCCGCGCGGTCCATGCCGCCGGTCAGCGGGCCGTGCGGGGAGCGCAGCAAACCGCCCGAGGTGCCGGGCCTGTCCTGCCGCCCCAGGTAGTTGAAGCTGATCTGCGGCAGGTCGGGCATATCCGGCAGCCCCGGCTGCGCGCCGGTCTCGTCGGTCGCGGGCTGCAGGTAGCGCAGGGCGCCGTAGCCCAGCCCGCCTTGGGGCACCGCGCGCAGGTTCTCCTTGACCGCCTTGAGCGCGGCGCCGAGGTCCGCGTCGACGGGCACCTCCAGAGCGACCGGGTACATCGCCGTGAACC
Organism: Catenulispora pinistramenti; assembly: GCF_018274385.1. GTDB lineage: Bacteria > Actinomycetota > Actinomycetes > Streptomycetales > Catenulisporaceae > Catenulispora > Catenulispora pinistramenti. The sequence goes on from NZ_JAAFYZ010000001.1 coordinate 49,139, forward strand.
AGCCGACGGTGCGGGACAGATCGACGCCCTCGAGCAGGTCCTCACGGCCGTGCCCCTCCAACGCCACCGTCACCCGGTCACGGCCGGTCCAGCGGGCCAGCACCCGGCCCAGCGCGCAGAGCAGGACGTCGTTGATCCGGGTGCGGTAGACCTGCGGCACGTCCTGGAGCAGCGCACGGGTGTCCTCGGCGTCCAGGCCGACGGTCAACGTCTGTTCGCTGGCGGCGGTGTTGGCACCGTCCAGGTCGGCCGGCAGGGGGGCCGGATCAGCGAGCTCACGCCAGTATTCGAGCTCGTCGTCGAAGCCGCCGGTCGCGGCGCGCGCGGCGAGCCGCCAAGCCCAGGTGCGGAACGAAGTGCTCTTCGGTCCGAGGGCGGCCGGCTTTCCGGCGCGCAGGGCCGCATAGGCCGTCTCCAGGTCCTCCAGGATCACGCGCCAGGACACCGCATCCACCACCAGGTGGTGCGCGGCCAGCAACAGAACCGGCCGGCGCGCGCCGCCGAAGCGGCACAGCGCGGCCCGCAGCAGCGGTCCGGCGGCCAGGTCGAACCCGCCGATCAGCTCCTCAGTCAGCTCATCGATATCAGTGTCCTGGTTACCGATGAGCAGGCTCACCGCACCATCGGGCGCGGTGCCGTACTGGCGCCACGGCCCGGGCCCGGCCGGTTCGTACCGCTGGCGCAGCGCGTCGTGCTGCTCCAGGACCGCGCTGAGCGCGGCGCGCAGCACCGTCTCGTCGGCGTCTTCGGCGAGTTCGAAGGAGACCGCCTGGGCGAACCGGGGGTCGGCACCGAGGGTTCGGAACATCCAGTGCTGCACCGGGGTCAGCGGTGCCTCGCCGACCACCGCGCCCTGTTCGGCGGTGGCCGCCGCGCTCGGGGCCTGCCCGGCGGCCAGGGCCGCCTGGGCCAGTTCCGCAAGGGTCTGATGGGTGAACAGGTGGCGGGGGGTGAGGGCGAGGCCGGCCCGGCGCGCGGCCGAGACCAGCTGGATACCGAGGATGGAGTCGCCGCCGAGCGCGAAGTAGTTGTCGTCCGCCCGCACTTCGGGCACGCCGAGCACCTCGGACCAGATCGCGGCGAGGGTCTTCTCGGCATCCGTGCCCGGTGCGCGGTCACCGCGCGCGGCGGGGGCGGCCCATATCGGCTCGGGCAGGGCGTGCCGGTCCAGCTTGCCGGTCGCGCCGAGCGGCAGCCGCGCCAGCGGCACCACCAGCGCCGGCACCAGGTGGTCGGGCAGCGCGCGCGAGAGGAAGGCACGCCAGTCGGCCGCTTCCGGCAGTTCGGCGTCCGCGCGCGGCACGGCGTAACCCACCAGGCGCCGGTGGCCGTCGTGGTCCACCACCCGGGCCGCGGCCGCCGCCACCAGGGGGTGGCGGGCCAAGGCGGCTTCGACCTCGCCGAGTTCGATCCGGAACCCGCGCACCTTCACCTGGTCGTCCGTGCGGCCCAGGTAGACCAGGTCGCCCTCGGCCGTCCAGCGCACCAGGTCGCCGGTGCGGTACATGCGCCGGCCGGCCGGGCCAAAGGGGTCGGGGAGGAACCGGGACGCCGTCAGGCCGGGGCGCCGCAGATAACCGCGCGCCACCCCGGTACCGGCCAGGAACAGCTCCCCCGGCGCGCCGACGGGCACCGGACGCAACCGGTCGTCCAGCACGTAGGCCCGGGCGCCGCCGACCGGGCGGCCGATCGGCGGCTCGCGGTCGGGGTCGGCGGGATCGCAGAGGAAGGCGGTGGCGTAGACGGTGGCCTCGGTGGGCCCGTAGATGTTCAGCACCCGGCAGCCGGGGACCGCCGCGCGCACCTGGCCGACGGCCCCGGCGGGCAGCGCTTCGCCGGCCAGCACCACGGTGTCCGCGCCGACGTGGACGACGTCCTCGGCGAGCAGCCGGCCCAGCGCCGAGGGCACCGCGCTGACCAGCCCGGCGTGCCAGGGTCCGGGCCGGTCGGCCAGGGCCAGCACGTCGCGCACGAGCTCCACGCACCCGCCGGACAGCAGGGGCGCGAAGATCTCGAACACCGACACGTCGAAGTTCAGCGACGTGGAGGCCACCACGTGGTCCAGTCCGTGCCCGGTGAACTCGGCCACGGCCCAGTCGATCAGGGCCAGCACCGAGTTCTGGGCGACCACGACGCCCTTGGGCCGGCCGGTCGAGCCCGAGGTGTGGATGACATAGGCGGGGTGCTCCGGCAGCAGGGGGCTGCGGCGCTCGCCGTCGCCGAGGGGCGCGGTGCCCGCGGCGGCCAGCCGCTCGGCGCAGGCGGCATCGTCCAGAACGATCCGGGCGAACGCCCCCTCCGGCAGGCGGTCCGCGGTCGCCGCGGTGGTGATCACGGCTTCCGGGCGGACGTCCGCGAACAAGAACGCGATGCGCTCGGCCGGATATCCCGGATCGATCGGCAGGTAGCCGGCGCCGCTCTTGAGGACCGCGAGCAGCGCGACGATCAGGTCGGCGGTGCGCGGCAGCGCCAGGGCGACGAAGCGCTCAGGGCCCGCGCCGGCTTCGATCAGCAGCCGGGCCAGCCGGTCGGCCCGCTCATCGAGTTCGCGGTAGTTCAGGAGTTCGGATCCGGCGCGAACGGCCGGCTCGTCGGGAGTGCGCGCGGCCTGACGGGCGAACACCTCGGGCAGCGTGCGCGCCGGTGCCTCGGCGACCGTTCCGCCGAACCGGTCGAGCAGCTCGCGTCCCCGGTCGGGGTCCAGCAGCGGCAGGTCGGCGAGCCGGCGGTCCAGATCGGTCGCCATCGCCGTCAACAGCGTCGCCAGGCTCGCCCCGAGCCCCTCGACGGTCGCCGCGTCGAAAACGGCGGGGTCGTAGTCCAGGTTGACCGCCAGGACGTCGCCGGGAGCCGCTACCACGCTGAGCGCGTAGTTGGTCGGCTCCACGTCGCGCTCGGCTTCGACGGCCAGGCCGTGCCGGGTCGCCGCGTCGGCGTCGATCGGGTAGTTCTCGAAGACCAGGATGCTGTCGAACAGTGCGGTGCCGCCCGGCACCTCACTCCAGGTCTGGAGCTGTGCCAGCGAGACGAACTCGTGGCGCCGGTCCTCCGACTGGACGGTCTGCACGTCGCGGAGCCACTCCCGAACGGGCCGGTGTCCATCGATCCGCACCCGGGTGGGCAGGGTGTTGATGAACAGGCCCACCATCGAGGTCACGCCCGCCAGGTCGGCGGGCCGGCCGGACACGATCGTGCCGAACACCACGTCCTCACCGCCGCCGTAGCGGGACAGCAGCAGCGCCCAGGCGCCCTGCAGGACGGTGTTGACGGTCAGGCCCGCGGCCTGCGCCGTCTCCCGCAGCCGCGCCGACACCTCGCCGTCGAGGGCCACCTTCACCGACTCCGAGGAGGAGGCGCGGTGTGCCTCGGCGGGCCGGCGGTCGCGGGGCAGTTCGGTGGGAGCGGGGAACCCGGCGAGGGCATCGCGCCAGTACCGTTCGGCCGAAGCAGTGTCCTGTCCGGCCAGCCAACGCAGATAGTCGCCGAACGGCGGGCGCTCGGGCAGCTGGGGTTGGCGTCCGGAGGCCAGGGCGGCGTACCGCTCGCAGGCCTCGTCGAAGACCTGGGCCGCACTCCAGCCGTCCAGCAGGACGTGGTGGAAGGTCCACACCATCCGCACCCGGCTCGGCGAGAGCCGGATGAGGGCCAGCCGCATCAGCGGCGCCGCGCTCAGGTCGAACCCGGCTTGCCGATCCACGGCGAGCAACTCGGCGGTCTGCCGTTCGATCTGCTCGGCCGGCTGCCCGCTCCAGTCATGCCGGGTCACCGGGATGACAGCCCGCTGCTGCACGACCTGGACCGGCTCGGCGCTGTGCTGCCAGCTCAGCCGGGTGCGCAGGATCGGGTTGGCGTCCGCGGTACGCTGCCACGCCTCGGCCAGCGCATCGGAGTCAGTGACCCCGGAGAGCACCAGTTGAACCTGGTTGAGATACGTGTCGCCGTCCGGTTCGAGCAAGCCGTGGAAGAGCATGCCCGCCTGCATCGGGGTCAGCGGGTAGGCGTCCGCGACGGCGCGGCCGTCCCCGACGATCCGGTCCACGGCGCTCTGGTCCATACGGGCCAGCGGGAAGTCCGACGGAGTACGGCCGCCGGCGCCCGGGTGCCCGCAGTGCTCGACGATGCCCTCCAGCGCGCGCAGCATGCCCTCTGCCAGAGCGCTGATGGTCTGTTCGCAGTGCCGTCCAGCGCTGTAGTGCCAGCTGATCTCCAGGTGGTCGTCCTCGACGCGGGCGACCACGTCCAGCAGGTGGGCGCGCGCCGTGTCGGGCGCCTCGGCGCCGCCGAGGCCGCCGGGGACCGCGCGGACCAGGACGGCGTCGTCCGCGGACCAGTCGAACCGGCCCAGGTAGTTGAAGCTGACGCCGGGGTCCGGCGCGCCGGCGAGCTGTTCGTCGCGGGCGAGGTAGCGCAGCGCGCCGTAGCCCAGTCCCCGATCCGGCACCGCCCGCAGCTGCTCCTTCACGGACTTCAGCGCGGCGCCCCAGTCTCCGTCAGGAACCTGAAGCGCGACGGGGAAGCAGGTGGTGAACCAGCCGAGGGTGCGCGACAGATCGATGTCCTCGAAGATCTGGTCCTCACGGCCGTGCCCTTCCAGGTCGACCGCGACGGTGTCCCGGCCGGTCCACTCGCCGAGCACCCGGCCCAGGGCGGCGAGCAGCACGTCGTCGATCCGGGTGTGGTAGACGCCGGGAACCTTGCGCAGCAGTTCGTCGGTGCGCGCGCGGTCCAGCCGGACCGTCACGGCGCGGACGTCGGCGGCGGTGTTGCCGCCGCCGACGTCCATCGGGAGCGGCGTCGCGCAGTGTTCTGCGACTTGCCGCCAGTGGGCGCGCTGGTCAGCGAACCCACCAGTCTTGGTGTGGGCGCGCAGCCGCCGCGTCCATTCCTGCACGGAGGTGGTGCGCTCGGGCAGGCGGAGCGTGCGGCCCGCCACGGCCTGCCGGTAGGCGGTCTCCAGATCCTCCAGCAGCACCCGCCAGGACACGCCGTCGATCACCAGGTGGTGGACGACCAGCAGGAGCCGAGCGGGCCGACCGGCGCCGGCGGTGAACAGGCGGGCGGCGAGCAGCGGGCCGGTGTCCAGGTCGAACCCGGCGTGCACTGCTGCTGTCGCCTGGTCCTCGGCGTGCTGCGCCGCGGCCGGGTCCAGGCCGCCGAGGTCCTGGACCTCCAGCAGTTCGGGCGCGGTGACCTGCGCGGGGGCACAGTACTGCCGCCAGCGGCCGTCGCCCCCGGTGGCGAACCGGGACCGCAGCGCGTCGTGGTGCGCCCACAGCGCCTTCAGAGCGCGGCGCAAAGCCTCCGGATCGACCTCGTCAGAGGTCTGCAGGACGAGGGACTGGTTGAAGAAACCGGCGCGCGGCGGACGCGGGTCGAGGAACCAGGACTGGATGGGGGTCAGGCCGACCTCCCCGCTCACCGGCCCGGTCCCGGCGACGGTCCGGGCGGTGTCGGTGGCGGCAGCCGCCAGCGCGGCGATCGTGGGATGCCGGAACAGGTCGCGAGGGGACAGCGCGAGCCCGGCGGACCGGGCGCGGGAGACGACCTGGATGCTCAGGATCGAGTCGCCGCCCAGCATGAAGAAGTTGTCGTCGGCGCCGACCCGGTCCACGCCGAGCAGCTCGGCCCAGATCGCGGCGAGCGCCTGCTCGGTCTCGGTGCCCGGAGCGCGGTAGGCGCTGTCGCCGCCCGCGGCCCATTCCGGGGCGGGCAGCCGCCGGCGGTCGACCTTGCCGTTGGCGGTCAGCGGCACCCGCGGCACGGCGACGAACGCGGCGGGCACCATGTAGTCCGGCAGATCCGCCGCCAGGTGGGCCCGCAGCTCCGTGGCCGGGGGCACCTCGGCGCCGTCCGCCGGCACGAGGTGGGCGGCCAGCCGCTTGCGCCCGGCGTCCTGGTACAGCGAGACGACCGCCTCGGCGACGGCCGGGTGGGCCACCAGCCGCGCCTCGATCTCGGCGGGTTCGACACGGAACCCGCGGATCTTGATCTGGTCGTCCACCCGGCCGACGAAGTCCAGGTCGCCGCGCTGATTCCAGCGGACCACGTCACCGGTGCGGTACATCCGGCCGCCGGGCGCCCCGAAGGGGTCGGCGAGGTAGCGCACGGCGGTCTCGGCGGGACGCCCGGCGTAGCCCCGGGCCAGCCCGGCCCCGGCGATGTACAGCTCCCCGGCGATGCCGGGCGGCTGCGGCTGGAGGGCGTCGTCGAGCACGTAGACCCGGGTGTTGTCCAGCGGGCGTCCGATGGGCAGCACGGCGGGCAGCGGGTCGCCGGCGTGGAAGACCCGCCGGGTGGCGAAGGTGGTGGTCTCGGTCGGGCCGTAGCCGTCGACCACGGTGAGGTCGGGGCAGGCCGCCAGGACCCGGCCGACCACCGCGCCCGGCACCGCCTCCCCGCCGGTCCACACCTCCCGGGCGCCGCGCAGGCAGCCCGGGTCCTCCTGGGCCAGGAGGCGGAACAGGCCGGCGGTCAGCCACAGGTGGCGCACGCCCTGGACGGTGATGGCGCGCCGGACCCCGGCCGCGTCCAGGTCCTCCGGCGGTGCCAGGACGGCGGTGCCGCCGCGCAGCAGCGGCACCCACACCTCGTAGGTGGCGGCGTCGAACGCGTGCGGGGAGTGCACGAGCACCCGGTCGTGGTCGGCGAAGGCGCGGTCCAGGGCGAGCGCGGCCACGTCCCGCTGGCGGACCGCGACGCCCTTGGGGTTGCCGGTCGAGCCGGAGGTGAACATCAGGTACTGGAGGTTGTCGGGATCGACCGCCGGGAGCGGGGCGGGGATTGTCGCCGCCGGCCGGTATTCGAGGTCTGGGTCGTCCAGGCGCAGAATCCTGGTCGCGGGGTTCAGCTCGCGGGCCGTCTGCCCCCAGCCGGTATCGGTGAGCACCAGCTCCGCGCCGGCCTCGGTCAGCATCGTGCGCAGCCGCTCATGGGGCGCCCGGCCGTCCAGCGGCACGTAGACCCCGCCGATCCGGACCAGGGCCAGCTGAGCGACGATCAGCCATACCGAGCGGTCCATCAGCACGCCGACCGAGCGCTCAGCCCGGACGCCGAACCCGACCAGCCGATCGGCCAGGGCGGCGGCCCGGGCGTCGAGCTCCCGGTAGCTGAGCCGTTCGTCGCCGGCTTCCAGCGCCACGGCGTCCGGCGTCCGGCGCACCTGTTCGGCGAACAGCTCGGCGACGCTGCTCTCGGGCAGGTCGGTGCCGGTGTCGTTCCAGGTGTCGAGCACCTGCGTGCGGCGCTCGGCGGTCAGCAGCGGCAGCCGGGCGGGCGGGCGGAGCGCGCCGGCGGGCATACCGGACAGCAGGACGCTGAGGTACTCGGCCATCTGCTGCGCCGTGCCGGCGTCGAACAACTCCGGGTCGTAGCTCAGCCGCAAGGCCAGCTCAGGGCCCGGATAGGCGACCAGGCTCAACGGGTAGTTGGTGGTCTCCACACCGTCCAGACCACTCAGGCGCAGACCGTGGGCGGCGGCGAGGTCGTCGTCCACCGGGTAGTTCTCGAAGACGACGATGCTGTCGAACAACTCGGTCCGCTCGGGCAGATCGGTGAACGTCCGCAGCCGGGGCAGCGGAACGTAGTCGAAGCGCCGGTCATCGCTCTGGTCCTGCTGCAACCGGCGCAGCCAGTCCAGCAACGTGCCGTCGGCCGGCACCGCGACGCGGGTGGGCAGCGTCGCGATGAACAGGCCGGTCATCGCCTCGGAGCCGTCGAGCTCGGGCGGGCGGCCCGACACGGTGGTGCCGAACACCGCCTCCGGCCGGCTGGCCTGACGGCTGAGCAGCAGCGCCCAGGCGCCCTGGACCAGGGTGTTGACGGTGAGACCGGCGTTCTTCGCGAAGTCGTCCAGGGCCCCGGTGGTGTCGGCGGGCACGGTCACCCGCACGGCGTGGGTGGACTCCGCGTGGTGGCTCTGGCGCGGCTCACGGTCCCAGGGCAGCGGCGTGGCCTCGGCCAGAGCGCCGAGGCGGTCGCGCCAGTGCCGTTCGGCCTGCTCCCAGTCGCGCTCGCGCAGCCAGGCCACGTAGTCGCGGTAGGGACGGCGCTCCGGCACGGTGTGCGGCTCCGGGGTCGCGGCGCCCGACCCGGATCCGAGCCCGGATCCGAGCCCTGACAGTTCGGCGTGCCGGGCGAAGACGTCCGACAGCACCTGGAACAGGCTCCAGCCGTCCAGGATCAGGTGGTGGAAAGACCACACCACGCGCACTTCGCCGGCGCCGAGCCGGACCAGCGTCAGCCGCTGCAGCGGCGCCTTCGCCAGATCGATGCCGGTCGTGCGGTCCAGGGCCAGCAGGTCCGCGAGCCGGTCGGCGCGCTCGTCCGGCGTCAGGTCGCGCCAGTCCAGTCCGGTGACCGGTACCGGGGCGTGGCGCTGGACCACCAGCAGCGGCTCGGGCACGTCCTGCCACAGGACCCGACCGCGCAGCACCGCGGTGCGGTCGGTCACCTGCTGCCAGGCCGCGGCGAACTTGTCCGGATCGGGCACGCCCTGAAGGACGAAGGTCAGCTGCTGGAAGTAGGCGGCGCCGTCGTGCTGGGACAGGCTGTGGAAGAGCATGCCGGCCTGGGTCGGCGTCAGCGGCAGGACGTCCTCCACGGCGGCCGGGTCGGCGTCCGCGATCCGGTCCACGGCGGCCTGGTCGAGCCGGGCCAGGGGGAAGTCGGACGGGGTGCGCCCGCCGGCGCCCGGCCGCGCCGCGTGCCGGGCCAGGCCTGCCAGGGCCTCGGCGAACCCGGCGGCGAGGGCCTCGACGGTGGCCGTCCGGTACCGCTGGTCGCTGTAGAACCAGGTGAACTCCAGCGCGTCGCCGTCGAGCCGCCCGACGACTTCCAGCGCGTGCGGACGCTCCGCGCGCGGGTCGACGTCCAGTTCCAGCGACCGGAACGTACCGCGGTACAGGCCGTCCGGATCGTCCGGGAACGCCATCCGCCCCAGGTAGTTGAAGCTGACCTGGGCACTCGGACGCCCCGGGTCCGTCCCCGGCCGGTCCAGCCCGGCCAGGACGTCGTGGCCCAGGCCGTGGCGGGGAACCGCGCGCAGCTGCTCCTTGACCTGCTTGAGGACCGTGTCCCAGTCGGCCCGCGCCGGCACGGCGAGGGCGACGGGGTGCCGGGTGGTGAACCAGCCGACGGTGCGGCTGATGTCGAGGTCTGCGAAGAGCTCCTCCCGGCCGTGTCCCTCGACGTCCACCAGCACCCGGTCCTGCCCGCTCCACTGGCACAGCACCCGGCCCAGGGCACTGAGCAGCACGTCGTTGGCCTGGGTGCGGTAGGTGTCGGGCAGGGTGCGCAACAGCAGGGAGGTGTCGGCGGGGCTCAGGCGCACGCTGACCGAGCGAGCCGAGGCGTAGGTGTCGGCGCCTTCCAGGTCGGCCGGGATCGGGTCCACGGAGTCCGGTATCGCCCGCGACCAGTACTCCGTCTCCTCGTCAAAGCCGCCGTCGGCGGCGAACGCGCCGAGCCTTTGGGCCCACTGCCGCAGCGGTGAGGACTTGGCCGGCAGCGCAGCCGCGCCGTCCCCGCCGTCGCGGCGGGCGCGGTAGGCGCGGTCGAGGTCCTCCAGCAGCACCCGCCAGGAAACCCCGTCCACCACCAGGTGGTGCACGGCGAGGTGCAGAAGCGGCGGCAGCCCGGCTCCGCGGTCGTGCAGTACGGCCCGCAGCAGCGGTCCGGATGCCAGATCGAAGGGCCCGAAGTGCGGAGTGTCGGTATCAGGACCCGCATGGCGGGTCAGTGGTATGCGAAACTCCTGGTCCCCGATTCTCCAGCTCGCCTGCCCGGCACCGTTTCCGAGCAGGAACGCCGAGCGCAGGGCGTCGTGATGGGCTGCCACATCGTTCAGCGCGTCCTGGAGCGCCTGCGCGTCGACGTCGTCCGGCAGCTGGAGGGAGAGCGCTTGGGCGAAGTGACCGGCCCGTCCTGAGGCGTTGTCGAACCACCAGCGCTGGATCGGTGTCAGGGGACTGTCTCCGACGGCGTCCGGCGCGGTGGCGGCGGCCGGTTGCGCGCGGGCGGAGGCGTCCGCGCAGCGGGCCAGGGCGGCGACCGTCTGGTGCTGGTAGACGTCCCGGGAGGTCACCGACAGACCCGCCTGCCGGGCGCGGGCCACCACCTGGATGCTGAGGATGGAGTCGCCGCCGAGCTGGAAGAAGTTGTCGTCCGCGCCGACCGGCTCCACCTTCAGGATGTCCGCCAAGATGGCGGCGAGGGCGTGCTCGGTGGGCGTGCGCGGCGGGACGTGCCGCACGGTGTGCGCGGGGCCCGGATCGGGGAGCCGGCTCCGGTCTAGCTCGCCGTGGGGATCGAGCGGCAGAGCGGGCAACACCACGACATCGGATGGCACCAGGTAGCCGGGCAGCGTGAGACCGAGCTCCCGGCGCACGGCCTCCGGCTCGACGGAGTCCTGCGAAACCGGGACGACGTAGCCGATCAGACGCCGCTCGCCGTTACGCTCGGAGATCGCCGCGGCCGCCGCTCCCACGCCCCGGCAACCGCGCAGCGCTTCCTCGACCTCACCCAGTTCGATCCGGACCCCCCGGACCCTGACCTGGTCGTCGAGCCGGCCGACGTACTCCAAACCGCGCTCGGCGCTCCACCGCACCAGATTCCCGGTGCGGTACATGCGCTCCCCCGGCACACCGAAGGGGTCTGCGACGAACCGCGCGGCGGTCAAACCGGGCTGCCGCGAGTAGCCGCGTGCCAAGGTCCCGCCTCCGAGATACAACTCGCCCGCCACGCCCGGAGGCTGCGGGCGCAGCGACCGGTCGAGGACATAGGCGCGCGTTGACGCCAGCGGCGGGCCGGCGTCGGTCGAGTCGGTGTCGGTCGAGTCGGTGTCGGTCGGGTCGGTGTCGGTCGGGTCGGTGTCGGTCGGGTCGGCGACGAAGGCGGCGCGGTCTTCCGGCAGAAGCGGATCCCAGCCCTCGGGCACAGCATTCGCGGTCGCGCGGTTGGCGAGGAGCAACCGGGCCAGGCGGTCGGCGCCATCGCCGTCCCGCGGATTCCAGGCCGCCAGCAGCGCGCGCCGCTCGACGTCCGAAACCATGGCCAGTTCGGCAAGCTTCCGCTGCGGGCCGTCCGCCATCTCCGCCAGCAGGCGGGACAAGTGGCCGGACATCCGGTCCACGGTCTGGGCGTCGAAAAGGTCTGTGTTGTACTCGACCGTCAGCACGCAGCCGCCCCCGGCGTCCGGCGCGAACTCCAGGACCAGATCGAAGCGCGCGGCCGGGCGGGGCAGCGGGTGGTCCTCCCACCGCAGACCGCCGGCGTCCGGCAGGTCGGCGGCGGTCTGCTGCTGGACGACGAGTGCCTGCACCAGCGGGGTGCGGCTGGGATCTCGGGGCGGGGCCAGCTCCTCGACCACCCGGTCGAACGGCACCCCGGCGTGCGCGAAGGCGTCCAGCACGGTGGCGCGCATGTCCTGGACGAACCGGTCGACGGTGGCCGTTTCGTCCACCTCGGCGCGCAGTACGACGGTGTTGGCGAAGAAGCCCACCACCTCCTCCAGCTCCCGGCGCTCCCGGCCGCTGGTGACGGTGCCGAACGCCACGTCGTGCTGGCCGGAATAGCGTTGGAAGAGCAGTGCGGAGGCCGCGGCGAACAAGGTGAACACCGTCGTGTCGCGTCCGCTGGCGAGGTGTCGCAGCCGGGCCACCAACTCCGCGGGGAGATGGCTCCGGTGCGCCGCGCCGGCCGTGGTGCGGACCGGCGGCCGGGGTCGGTCGGTGGGCAGCTTCAGGTGTTGCAGCCCTGACAAGCAGCGCTTCCAGTAGGCCAGGTCCGCGGCGTCGACGCCGCCGTCCCCGGCGGCGAGCCGCCGCTGTTCCCACACTGCGAAGTCCGGGTACTGCACGGCGGGGGCGGGCAGTCCGTCCGGCTCGCCGCCGACCTCCGCCTGGTAGAGCGCGGCCAGCTCGCGGGTGAGCACGTCCACCGACCAGCCGTCGGTGATGATGTGGTGCTGCCCCAGCAACAGCAGGTGCTCCTCGGCGGTGACGCGGACCAGCAGCGCTCGGGCCAGCGGACCGCTCGCCAGGTCGTAGGGGCGGTTCAGCTCCTCGGTCAGCAGCTGTTCGGCGGCCTCGGCGCGGCGTTCGGCAGGCACGTCGGTCAGGTCGGCAGTACGCAGCGGCAGGACGGCTTCGGCACAGACCTGCTGCACGCCCCGGCCGTCGACCGTGGTGAACGTCGTGCGCAGCGAGTCGTGGCGTGCGGCGAGCCGCAGCAGTGCCCGGCGCAGGGCTTCGGGATCCGGTGTGCCGTGCAGCCGCAGGGCGACGCCGGTGTTGTACTCGCTCGCGCCGACGGTGAGGTCGTCCAGGAACCACAGCCGCCGCTGAGCGTTGGACAGCGGAAGCGGCTGCTCGCGCGGGGCGGGCGGGATCGGCTCCGGCGGCGCGGCGGTGTGCTGAGCGTCCAACAGCGGAGCCAGGGCCGCGATGGAACGCGCGGTGAAGACGTCCCGGACGGCCAGCCGATGGCCCGTCTCGTCCCGGAGCCGGGCCAGCATCCGCGTGGCCAGGATCGAGTCCCCGCCCAGATCGAAGAAGTCGTCCGTTCTCCGGACGGCGTCCAGACCCAGGACCTGCGCCCAGATCGCGGCCAGGCTGCGCTCGGCCGGCGTGAGCCGCGCCGTCTCGCCGTCGGGGACGACGGCCTGCCGGGCCGGAACCGGCAGGGCCCGCACATCGATCTTGTTCGCCGCGGTGAGCGGCATGGCCGCCAGGACGACGACCGCGGAGGGCACCAGGTGGCCCGGCAGCTCGGCGGCGAGGGCCGCACGCAACGCCGCGGGGTCCGGCGCACGCCCGGAGTCGGTGGCCGTCACGTAGCCGACCAGGCGCTCCCGGCCCGGCTCGTCCTCGCGGAGCACGACCACGGCCTCGCCGACCCCGCTCTGCCGGCGCAGTGCCGCCTCGACCTCCCCCGGTTCGATGCGGAAGCCGCGAAGCTTCACCTGCCGGTCGAGTCGGCCGAGGAATTCCAGCTCCCCGTCGCTCCCCCAGCGCGCGCGGTCGCCGGTGCGGTAGAGCCGGGCACCCGGCTTGCCGAAGGGGTCGGGGACGAAGCGCGCGGCGGTCAGCCCGCCGCGGTTCAGGTAGCCGCGGGCGACGCCCTCGCCGCCGATGTACAGCTCGCCGTCGGCGCCCGGGGGCTGCGGCCGCATCGCCGGGTCCAGGACATGGACGCTGGTGCGCGGCAGCGCGCCGCCGATCGTCGGGGTGCCGGTGCCGGCCGACAACGGCCCGGTCCAGGTGGCGACGATGGTGGCCTCGGTGGGCCCGTAGGAGTTGATCATGCGTCGGCCCGGCGCCCAGCGGTCGACGAGAGCGGCGGGGCACGCTTCGGCACCGACGATCAGGGTGCGGAACCGGCGCAGGGCACCCGCCGCCGAGGCGGGGACGGTGGCCAGGGCGGCCGGCGGGATCAGGGCGTGCGTGATGTGGTGCTGGTCCAGGACGGTGGCGAGTTCCTCGCCCAGCCAGGGACCGTTCGGCGGCACCACGAGCGTGGCACCGGCCAGCACCGAGATGAACAGCTCCAGCACGGAGGCGTCGAAGCTGGGGGACGAGAATTGCAGTATCCGGTCACCGGGGCGCACCGCGTAGCGGTCGATGGCCGCGGCGGTGAACGCGCCGATCCCGCGATGGGTGACCGCCACGCCCTTCGGCGTCCCGGTGGAACCCGATGTGTAGATCACATACGCCGTGTGGTCGGCGCCGACCGCCGGATCCGGGGCACCAGCCCCTGGTGCGGCCTGGGCCGGGGTGGCCCGGTCGGCGGCGTCCATCAGGGCCCGAAGACCGGCCGGATCGTCGAGGATCACCGCGGGCGCCGCGTCGGCGAGCATCATCGCCCGCCGCTCGGCAGGATAGGAGGGGTCCACCGGCAGGAAGGCGGCGCCCGCCTGCGCGACGGCCAACTCCGCCGCTATGAGTTCCATCGAGCGCGGCAGGACGAGCGCCACCGTCCGTTCCGGCCCGGCACCACGGCGCACCAGGTCCCCGCTGAGCAATTCGACCCGGGCCGCCAGCTCCCGGTAGGTCCAGGCGCGCAGGCCGTCGGTCACCGCGAGCGCGTGCGGCGTGCGGGCCGCCCAGGCGGCGAAGAGCTCACCAAGCGTCGGGTGGTCGGCCATGATTATTGGTGTCCTTCCGGATCGGAGTAATGCGGCGGCACGTCGGCGGACCCGCGGCAGCTATGCGGCGGTTGTGCGGCGGTTCTATCCCGGACACGTACGCGGCGTGCCCGGGACGCCCGACGCGGCGATCGGGTTCAGGCGAAGCTGGCGCGGCGCGCGGTACGCCCCGATATCTGCACGCGGTCGATGACCCCGGTGTGCGGGTCGCGGTGGAACCGTCCGCCGGGCTCGCCGCGGCCGGTGGCCGGGTCGACCAGATCGCACGACAGGTCGGAGTAGCAGCGCAGGGGCAGCGGCAGGTCGCCGTCCACGGACAGCGTCGGCGCGCCGCCGGGCTCGAACGCGACGCGGTAGCGGATGCCGCCGTTGGCATAGGTGCCCACGCAGTCCGGAAGCGCCACCGGATCGCCCGCGTTCGAGGGCTGAATCGCGGCGGGCACCGCCACGCCGGCTATGCGCGCGATGTCCTCGGCCAAGTCTCGCCAGAGCGCCGTGGCGGCGCCGGCGTTACCGGTGAAGGCGACGACCACGCCGCTGTCCGGTTCGACCCTCAAGTGACACGAAGTGCCCTGGGCATTGCCGTCGTGGCCACACCACGACCGGTCGTCCTGCTGGAACAGGGCCACCCCCAACCCCCAGCCGTCCGCGAGCGCGCCGGGGTCCGCACAAGGCTCCGCGTGGTGCATATGCTTGACGATCGCAGGGGGCAGGAATACGCTCTGGCCAGCTAGGGCACGCCCCAGAACGCCGAGGTCGATGGCGCTTGCGAGCAACGCACCGGCCGGCGCCTCCAACGGGGCCAGATTCTGTCGCGCCGGACGTGTCCGGCCCGTCGCGATGTTCAAGCCATGACCGGCGGCGACCGGGCGGGCGGTGGTCATACCGAGGAACGCGGGCGTGATGCCCATAGGTTCGAGAAACAGCGCTTCCATAGCTTCGTACCACGGCATTCCGGTCACCGCCTCGACCAGCCGACCGGCGGCGACGAAGCCGGCGTTGGAGTACGAGAAGTCGGTTCCGGGCTCGAACAGCAGATCCCGTGCGGTACACACGGAGGAGAGGTAGCGGGCCGGGGTGGTCGAGGAGGCCGTGTCGGAATCGGGGCCGGTCGGCAGGCCGCCGGTGTGGCTGAGAAGCTGACGGACCGTCACCGCGGGGACGTCCCGGAACTCCGGGAGGTACTCGGCGACGGAGTCGTCCAGATCGAGGTCGCCGTCGTCGGCGAGGAGCAGCACGAGTGCGGCCGTGAAGGGTTTGGTCAGCGATCCCAAGGGGACGGCGGTGTCCGCGGTGAAGGGTACGCCAGTGGTGACGTCGGCCGTGCCGGTGTGCACGGCGACCATCTCCGCGCCGGTGTCCACGACCAGTTGGGCGCCGGGCACGTTGTGGACGCGGGCGAGGGTGTCGAGTCGGTGCTGCAGTTCTTGGCGCAGCGGATACAGCGTCTGCATGCGGTTCATGGCGAAGGCACTCTCGTTGACATGGGATCAGGGGTCTCATGTATGGCCGGTGTCGGCCGCGGGCGAGCACGGGCGGCGGACATCGGCGGTCCTACTGTCTGACGACTTCGACCGGCAGCCGGCGCACGCCGAGGATGACCGCCGGGTTCTGGTACGTGACGTCCTCGTAGGAGGGGACCACCAGAGAGCGGAACCGTTCCTGGAGCATGCGCAGCGCGATCCGCGCTTCCAACCGCGCCAGCGGCGCGCCGAAGCAGAAGTGGATGCCGTGCCCGAAGGTCAGGTGGGGATTGGGATTGCGGGTCACGTCGAAGACATCGGCCGCGGCGAAGCGGGACGGATCGCGGTTGGCGGCACCGAGGTTGGTCATCACCATGGTGTCCACGGCCAGTTCGTGACCGCCGAGCACCACCGGCTTGGCGACGCGGCGTCCCAGCTCGGGGAAGGGCGGGAGCCAGCGCAGCACTTCCTCGATGGCGGTGGGGAGCAGGCCGGGATCGGCGCGCAGCGCCGCGTCCGTCCCCGGGTGCCGGTCGAAGGTCACCACGGCGTTGCCGAGCAGCGCGGTCGTGGTGACGTGCCCGGCGACCAGCAGCAGGGCGACGAACCCGACCATCTGCTGGTCCTCCAGGTGGACGCCCTCCACCTCCGCCGCGATCAGCTTGCTGGTGAGGTCCTCCCCCGGGTGGGCCCGGCGCTCGCGGATGTGCTGGAGCATGTACCCGTTCATCTCGCGGATGGTGGGGGCGATGGCCTCAAGCGCCCGTTCCAGGTCGGCCGCGTCGGGGGCCTCACCGAGCTGGTCGCCGCTGAACAGGACGCTGGCCCACTCCTGGAACAGCAGGTGCTCCTCGGCGGGGATGCCGAGCAGTTCGGCGATGACGATGATGGGGAGCGGGTAGGCCAACGACTCGACCAGGTCGAACCGGTCGCGGTCGGCGACCTCGGCCAGCAGCCGCGCGCACAACGCCTCGATGCGCGGCCCGAGCCCGGCCACCACCCGCGGCGTGAAGGCCTGACTCACCAATGTACGAAGTCTGCGATGCTCCGGCGGGTCCATGCCGACGAAGTTGCCCTGCGTGAAGGTGTCGAAGTCCTCCTGGGTAGGCGCCAGGGAGGACAGATCCGAGGAGAAGGTCGCCGGATCGGCCAGCACAGCGGCCACGTTCTCGTAGTCCACGACCTGCCACACACCCAGGCTCTCCTCATAGCGCACGGGTCCGGCCGCACGCAGGGCGCGCCAACGCTCGGGGACCTCCTCCAGCGGCATGGGCGGAACGACCAGTCGATCGGCGGTCACGATTACTCCTCGGGTCGCACTCGGGGGGATGGCAAAGTTCAGGCACGGATGGCGGACCCGCGGCAGAGCGTGGCGAACTGCCGCCATGAGCGGTTCCGAGACGGCACGGCGCTCCGCCAAGCACGAGGGGAGACACCACGCTGACTCCGCGCCCAGCGTTTGGTCCAGGCCGGGCGGGACAACATCAGCGCCTCGATCGCAAAGCCCGATGATCGAACGCTGATCAGACGCCTATCAGCTCGGTGGTCCGGGCCTTGGGATCGCGGCACCTGGGGATTTGCCGCACCACCGCACGCCGAGGGACGGCAGGCCTCTGCAGGCGGCCCGAATCCCACAGCCTGGCCCGCACAGCAGACCAGCCCGCCCTGGGGCTCCCCCCAAGCGGTCCGTCCCGCGCAGCCATTGCGCCGGAGGTCCGCACCAGGTGCCAGGGACGGCGTGATGCCCGAAATCGAGCGCTTCATCACGCCCGACGCGGCTCAGTCTTCACGATAGGTCACTTCAAGGCAACCCCTCGGAGTCGAAAGTAAAGCAAAGCTCTGATTCGAGGTGGCGCGCCTGGAACGCGCCCGCCGGGGCACTCCCGGAGCCCTGCGCAGGCGCCGTCGGCGCCGTCGGCGTCTGACTAGCCGAAGTACCGCAAACTACTGATACAACAGTGCTGATCGGCGGTGCGGTGAGCCCGAGGGCTCATCGGAGGAAACCGGCCCCGATCCCGGCCAGGATCCGGCCCCGATCCCGCGGCCGCCGGTCGGCGAAAGGCCCAGGCGGCCGACCCCGGTTAGTAAATCAGGGGCCTGGGTAGGTGGGGTGGGGCGCCGCGGTCGCCGGGCGCGCCATCGCCCACGATCCGGTCCGCGAAGCGGGCCAGCCGGCGTTCCGTGACAGCGCGCGTCCGAAGGAGGACCGACCGCAGGGAGCGCCGGAGAGGTCAGCCTCACTGTCAGCCCGACACGCGATCCGGCTGCCGGTTGTCGATTGCCCCTGCCCGTCGCAGGGCGGGTCACACGAGCCCCACCTGTTCCAGCGCCACCAGCAGCCCCTCTGGAAGGGACTTCAGCCAGCCGCCGGGAAATCCGCTCCGCCTCCCATGCAACCGATCCCGGCTGGCTCTTGTCAGTAGCGGCGTGACATCCAATGCTGCGCTCGCGAGACGGAATCCCTATGGCTGAACACACCCCGGACCGGGACTTCATCGAGTTCGTCTCCGGGCGCGTCCTGTGGCTTCGCCGGATCGCGTTCCTGCTGTGCGAGGACTGGCACCACGCCGACGACCTCGCGCAGACCGCGCTGACGAAGCTGTACGCCGTCTGGCCCAAGGCCCGCTCCGCCGACAACCTCGACGCCTACCTGCGCACGATCCTCGTCAACACGTACATCAACGAGACCCGGCGCCCCCTGTGGAAGCGTCTCGTGTCCGCCGACACCGGGGTCCTGCTCGACGTGCCCGAACGGGCGCCGGACAGCGATGCCGCGCTCGACCTGCGCGCCGCGCTCGCCAAGCTTCCGCCCCGGCAGCGCGCGGCGGTCGTCCTGAGGTACTACTGCGACCTCTCGGTCGAGCAGACCGCCGCGGAGTTGAACTGCTCCCCCGGCACGGTGAAGAGCCAGACCGCGCGTGGTCTGGACGCGTTGCGCCGCATCCTCCAGGCCCAGCCATCCCTGTGACCGGCACAAGACGTATCTGACGTACACAAGACCCAGAGAAAGCGCGGAACAATCACCATGACAGGCATGCCCGAAGATCCCGGCTCCCAGCTGACGGCCCTGACCGAACTGGCGGCCCCGGCCACCGCCATCGACCTGTACAAGGCCTGCGACGACGGCTACCGCCTGCGGCTGCGCAGGCGCCGCACCAACCGGGCGCTGACCGGCACCGCCGCCGTCGGGGTACTCGGCGTCGCGGCCACAGTGCTCACGATCGCCCACTCCCCCGCCACCCACGGCGCCGGACAACAGGCGGCCGGCCAACTGCCCGCCGGTCAGCAGGTGACGACCGGCGGACCGACGTCGCCCCCGACCACGGCCGGCGGCGCACCGCACAGCCCGTCCACGGCGCCGTCCACGCCGGGCCCGGGCATCGCACAGACCGGCGGCGTGCGCGTGCCGGCCAGCTTCGGCTGGCTCCCGCAGGGGATGGCCTTCATCGACGAGGGCCCGTCCGCCGGCACTTCCACCTACACGGCCGCCGCCGGAACGACCGCGGGCAAGGCGGCAGGCCAGCCCAGGGTCTTCCTCTCGGTCGGCGACACCGGACCGGCATCCATGTCCTCGAAGATCCCCGTGCAGGGACTCGGCACGTCCGCCTACTGGGTGGCGGGGACCGGCCAAAGCGTCGTCCCCGGCCAGGCAGACCTGATATGGCAGGACTCTTCGGGCAAATGGCTCACGGTGAGCGGCGACTCCCTGGACCCCGCCACCGCCGCCGCGACCCTCGAACACGTCGCCCGCACCATCGTGGTGGGCCAGGCCCCGCTGCCACTGCCGATCCAGATCAGGGGGCTGGCACCGGCCGCGCTCGGCGTCAACCAGGTCGTGCTCACCCACCCCGCCCCCGGCCACACCGGCCCGGCCAACCTGAACATCGGGCTGAACACCACCGACGACAGCCTCAGCGTGTTCGTCGAGCCGACCGGAACAACGCAGGGCCCCTGGACCTGGGGCACATCAGCGTGCAAGGACTCCGGCGGCTGGAACATCTGCGTCGTGGCCGACCCACGCGCCGCCACCGAACTGCCCGGCGGAGTCAACGGCCTGCTCGCGCACATCCAAGGACTCGGCACCGATCCCGCTCACTGGAGCGCCGATCTCTTCGCGAACTGAGTGATCGGCTTCGGCGGACAGCCGGCAGCCGATATCCCCCCGCCGAAGCCGCGCGCCTCCCGTCCAACTGCCGCCGGGGCAGTTGGGCGGGTTATTGCCAGTGCATCAGGGTTCTGGTTAGTGTGCGGCGTGCCGTCGTCAGATCTCTCACTTGGAGCGGCATGTCTTCTGAGGAATCCCTGTGGTGTCGCCGTTACCTGCCTGTGCGGGACGCGCCCGCGCGCCTGGTCTGCCTTCCGCATGCCGGTGGGTCGGCGCCGTTCTTCCGGCCGGTGGCGTTGGGGCTGGGGCAGGATGTGGATGTCGTCGCGGTGCAGTATCCCGGGCGACAGGAGCGGCGGGCGGAGCCGCCTATCACGGATATGGCGGAGCTTGCTGATCGGCTGACCGATGTGCTGCGCAAGCAGCCGGAGTCGCCGACCACGTTGTTCGGGCACAGTTTGGGCGCGGTGCTGGCGTTCGAGGTGGCTCGGCGGCTGGAGGCCGACGGGCGGCCGGCGGTGCGGATCGTCGCCTCGGGGCGGCGGGGGCCGGCTACGCATCGGGATGAGCAGATCCACCTGCTGGACGACGATGGGATCCTGGCCGAGCTGCGGAAGATGAACGGCACCGCGTCGATGCTGCTCGACGACGAGGAGCTGATGCGTGCCTCGTTGCCCGCCCTCCGCGCCGACTACACGGCGGTGGAGCGGTATGACTGCGGGCCCGACGTCTCGGTGAGCTGCCCGATATCTGTGATGACCGGCGACAGCGACCCGAAGACGACGCTGGACGAGGCGCGGGCCTGGGAGCAGCACACCTGCGGCGGGTTCGAGTTCCACGTGTTCCAGGGCGGCCACTTCTTCCTCAGCGAGCGTCCGGCCGAGGTCATGGCGGTGCTGAAGGGGTACTTCGGCCCGGCGCGCGGCTGAGCTTGACCGCCGGGTCCCAGTCCGAGTCCAAGTCCAAGAAGTCCCAGTCCCAGTCCCAGTCCCAGTCCCAGTCCCAGTCCCAGTCCCAGTCCCAGTCCCAGTCCCAGTCCCAGTCCCAGTCCGGCCAGGGTCCGAGTCCGGATCCGGCCCGAGTCCAGTCCGCGTCCAGTCCGCATTCAGTCCAGGTGACGCAGGCCCGGCCACATCGCGGCCCAAGACCCGTGCGGCCGGCTGCACACGTAGACCGCGGCGTGCTGAGTCGTCTCCTGATCGCTGAGCCCGTGCGGCAGGCTGATCGGCGCGACCTCGGTGACCTGCGACCAGAACCGGCGCAGGAACGCGGGGGTCCACTGGCCCACACACAGCACAGTGGTGGGTGTGCCGGGCGGCGCGGAGAGCGCGTACTGGTTGTGCCCGCTGAACACCGGGCGCCGCAGGCCGTCGGCCGGGCCGAGGATGGTCAGCGCGCCGATCTCGCCGTAGTTGCTGGTGAAGATCGGCGTCCCGGCGGGCAGCTTCGCAGAGGCCTGTTGCACCGTGGCGACGAACGAGGGCCAGCCGTAGGTCTCCATCACCTGCGGGTTGACCGAACGCAGGTCGGTATCGGCGGCCACCGGAAGGACCGGCAGACCCACGATCAGCGCGAGCAGCCCGGATCCGGCGACGGCGGCCGGCCACCAGATCCGGCCGCGCGCCGTGGCCGCCGCCTCCACCCGCACCGCCCCGGCCGCGAACAGCGCGGTCAGGGCCGGGGCCGGGTAGTACAGGCGACCGCCGGCGGCGGTGAACACCACCACGGCCACCACCGTGGCGACCAGGACCCAGCGGTGGTCGCGCCCGGCCGGCGTCGCGAGCCGGCGCACCCCCAGCACCCAGAGTCCGACGAGCGGGGGCCCGGCCAGTAGCAGCGCCATGGTCGGCAGGTGGGTCAGCGCGCCGGCCGCGCCGCCCTGCTGCTCGGCCAGGACCCGGGCCATGCGGAAGTTCGCCCACTGATGCCGGGCGTCCCAGAGCAGATTGGGCACGGCGATCAGCACCGCCAGGGCGCCAGCGAGCCAGGGCCCCGGTCCGCGTAGCGCATCGCGCCGGAACAGGGCCAGGCCCAGGCCGATACCGAGCAGCAGCACGGCGATGGTGTCCTTGGTCTCCAGCCCGATCCCGGCCACCGCGCCGGCCGCCAGATAGGCCCGGACGCTTCCCGACCGCAGTGCCCGCGCGACCAGCACCAGCACCGCCACCCAGGCCAGTTGGTCCAGCACGGTGGTGCCGAACAGCAACGACGCGGCCACGAAGACCGGGCTGGCGGCGGTCGCGGCGGCGGCCAGCAGCTGGGCCCGCCGCCGGCCGCCGAACTCGGCCGCCAGGACCGCCGTCAGCAGCACACAGCCGGCCTGGGCCGCGATCGCGACCAGCCGCAGCGGCAGGACGCCGCCGGGCAGCGCGGCGGCCAGCCGGGCCAGGACCGGGGCCACCGGGGGCTGGTCGACGTAGCCCCACGCCGGGCTCCGGCCGCAGAGCACGTAGTAGAACTCGTCGCGGTGCCAGCCGAAGCGGGTCGCCACCGCCAGGTGCACCGCCGCGGCGACGACCGCCACCACCGCCACCGCACGCCAGGCCACCGGCGGCCGCCCCGGAACGGTCGCCCACCGGGCCACCGGTTCCACACCCGAATCCGCCATCGTCGCCTCGTCCCACGTCCACCAGCCAGTACGGTCATCACGACTTTACGGTCGCGCGGGGACGCAGAACGCTGATGAAAGGGATCATCCACTCCATCCAGTGAACGAGCTGGATGATGAGCGTATATCGGGCGATAGTCGATCAGTTCAGCGCCTCACCCCCGGCACCGCCGAGGCCCAGCTCGTTGTCGATGAGGTCGAACAGGTCGTCGTCGGTCGCGTCGCCGATCTCCTCGACGCCCGCCGCGGCCTCGGTGCCCGCCGCCCGCAGGCCCTGGAGGATCGCCTCCAGGCGCGTCAGGACCCGCGTCCGCCCCTCGCCGTCCGGCTCCGCCCCGGCCATCACCGCCAGCGCGGCCTCCAGGCCGTCCAGCTCGCGCAGCACCGGCGCGTCTCCCGGTTCCTGCTTCACCAGCTTGGAGCGCAGGTACCCGGCCAGCGCCGTCGGCGTCGGATAGTCGAAGACCAGCGTCGAGGGCAGCCGGGTCCCGGCCGCGGCGTTGATCCGGTTGCGCAGGTCGACGGCGGTCAGCGAGTCGAAGCCGATCTCGCGGAACGTCTGGTCGGGCCGGACGGCGTCCGCCGAGGCGTAGCCCAGGACCGCCGCGACGTGCGCCTGGACCAGGTCCAGCAGGAACCGGTCCTGCTCGGCCGGCGCCAGCGCGGCCAGCCGCTGCTCCATCGAGACGCCACCGGAGCCGGCGGCCGGACCGCCGGTCGCGGTGGCGGCGGTCCGGCGGGCAGCGCCGCCGACCAGGCCCCGCCACAACACCGGGACCTCCTCGCCCCGGCCGGCGCGCGCCCGGACGCCTTGGACGTCGAGCAGCGCCGGGAGCAGCAGCGGCTCGTCCCGGGTCAGCGCCGCGTCCATGAGGGCCAGACCCTCGTCCGCGGTCATCGCCGCGATGCCGCCGCGGTTGATGCGGGAGGTGTCGCCGGCGGCCAGGTGCCCGGTCATGGCGCTGGCGTCCGCCCACAAGCCCCAGGCCAGGGCGGTCGCCGGCAGTCCGGCCGACTGGCGGTGGGCCGCCAGGCCGTCCAGGAAGGCGTTGGCCGCGGCGTAGTTCGCCTGCCCGGCACCGCCGAAGGAGGCGGCGGCCGAGGAGAAGAGGACGAACGCGTCCAGATCGCGGTCGGCGGTCAGGTCGTGGAGGTTCCACGCCCCGTCAGCCTTGGGCCGCATGACGGTGTCCACCCGCTCCGGGGTGAGTGCGGCCACCACGCCGTCATCAAGAACGCCGGTGGAGTGGTAGACGCCGGTGACCGGAACCGCGGCCAGCAGTTCGGCCAGCGCTGCGCGGTCGGCGGCGTCGCAGGACACGACGCTCACTCCGGCGCCGGACTCCGCCAGCGCGGCGGCCAAGGCCGGGACGCCGGTCGCCGCCGGGCCCGAACGTCCGGTCAACAGCAGCTCACCGGCCCGGCCGCTGGCGGCCAGGTGACGCGCCACTCGGCCGCCGATCATGCCGGTGCCGCCGGTGATCAGGACCGTGCCCGATCGGGACGGCGTCCGGGGCACGGTCAGCACGATCTTGCCGACGTGCTTGGCCTGACTCATGAAGCGCAGCGCGTCGCCGATCCGGCGAATGTCCCAGCAACGGACCGGCATGCCGGTGAAGACGCCGTCCTCGATCAGGGCACTGATCCGAGTGAGGATCTCGTGCAGCCGGCCCGGGCCCGCCTCGCCGGTCTCGAACATCCGGTAGCGGACGCCGGGGTGGTCGGTGGCGATCTGGTCCGGGTCGCGGGGGTCGGTCTTGCCCATCTCGATGAAGGCGCCGCCGCGTGACAGGAGGCGCAGCGAGGCGTCCGTGAGCTCGCCCGCCAAGGCGTTCAGGACGATGTCCATGCCCTGATTCGCGGTGACGGCTGCGAACTTCCGCTCGAAGCCGGCGTCACGGGAGGAGGCTATGTGGTCGTCATCCAAGCCCATGGCACGGAGCGCGTCCCACTTGCCGGGGCTGGCTGTGGCGAACACTTCCAGGCCCAGGTGCTTTGCGATCTGGACCGCCGCTGAACCCACACCGCCGGTCGCGGCATGAATCAGGATGCGTTGACCGCGCGCCGCCTGAGCCAAATCAACAAGGCCGTACCAGGCTGTCGAGAAGGCTATCGGGACGGCGGCGGCCTCGGCGAACGACCAGCGGGACGGCAGCAACACGGCAGTGCGCGCGTCCACCACGACGAACGGCCCGAACCCGCCGGCGGCCATGGCCATCACCCGATCGCCGGGCGACAGGTGCTGCACGCCGGGGCCGACCTCGGCCACTACACCGGCGACCTCGCTGCCCAGCAGGGCCTCGCCCGGATACATGCCGAGAGTGATCAGCACATCGCGGAAGTTCACGCCGGCGGCGCGAACCGCGATCCGGACCTGGCCGGGTTCGAGGGCTGTCGACGGGAACGCTGCGACGGCCAGGCCGTCGAGCGTGCCGGGGCGGGCGACTTCCACGCGCCATGGCGTGCCATCGGTGGGGATCGACAGCCCGTCTGCGGGGCGGGTGAGGCGGCGGGCCAGGATGGCGTCGCCGCGGATGGCCAGCTCGGGCTCGCCGGAGGCGAGGGCGCTGGGCAGGAGATCAGAACCCTGGCTCGGGAGGTCTAGGAGGACGAAGCGGTCGGGGTTCTCCGACTGTGCAGATCGGATCAGGCCCCAGACAGCGGCGCCGGACAGATCAGCGACACTCTCACCGGCAGCCGTGGCGACCGCACCACGGGTAACGACGACCAAGCGAGCCGCGACCAACTCATCAGCAGCCAGCCATTGCTGCACCACAGCAAGGACATCAGAAACCGCGCCCCGAGCAGAAGCCCCAGCCCCGGCCCCAGGCGCAGTCACAGCCGAAGCCGGAGTTGCGGCCATGGTTGCGGTTGATGCGTCGGCATCGGCATCGGCATTCGCGCCGGCAGCGACCAGCACCAGATCCGGAACCGGCTCACCAGCCCGCACCGCATCCACCAGCGCCGCCACATCCGCGAACACAGCATCCGCCGAAGCTCCGGGGACACCAGCACCAAGCGCCGCGATCCGCCCGGCCGACTCCCCCGCCGGGACTGACGTCCAGCCCACCGCGAACAAACCGTCGCGCACCACGGCGCCAGCCCCAAGCTGGTCCAGCGCGGCGGGACGCAGCACAAGCGATTCCACCGAGACCACCGGCATGCCGGCGCTGTCGGCCGCCACCAGCGCGATCCCGTCGTTGCCGGTGGCCGTCAGCCGCACGCGCAGGACGGTCGCGCCGGACGCGTACAGGGACACGCCGGTCCAGGCGAACGGCAGTCGCACCTGGCCCGGGCCCGCCTCCGGAAGGACCGAGCCGGAGATGTGCAGAGCCGCGTCCAGGAGCGCCGGGTGCAGGCCGAACCCGGCCGCGTTCGGCTCCGTGGGCAACACGACCTCGGCGAAGAACTCGTCCCCGCGCCGCCAGCCCGCGCGCAGGCCTTGGAACGCCGGACCGTAGCCGTAACCATCGGAAGCGAGCCGATCGTAGAGATCGTCAACCGCGACCGGCTCGGCGTCGCGCGGCGGCCACTCCAGGAACTCCGACATGTCAGGAGCCGACGACGCCAACGCGAGGACGCCCGCGGCATGCCTGGTCCATGGGACGTCACTGTCTTCGGGCCGCGCGTGGATCTCGATCGGGCGGTTCCCGTCGGTGTCCGGACCGACCATCACTTGCACCTGGACCGCCGCGTCTGCGGACAGGGTCAACGGCGCTTCCAGGACGAGATCGTCCAGACGGCCGTAGCCGACAGCATCGCCAGCACGAACCGCCATCTCGACGAACGCCGTACCCGGCAACAGAACCGTCCCGCCGACCGCGTGATCGGCCAGCCACGGATGCGTCCGCAGCGACACCGAACCGGTGAGCACCACGCCCTCGCCCGACACCAATTCCACCGACGTGGCCAGGAACGGGTGTCCCAGCGTCCCGGAAGTCGCCGACGCCGCCACCGGCTTCGGCCAGAAGTGCTGATGTTGGAAGGCATAGGTGGGCAGGTCGATCTGACGGCTCGCGCCGATGACCGCCGGCCAGTCGACGTCGACGCCGCGTACCCACACCTCGGCGAACGAGGCCAGCAGGCGGTCCGGGCTGCCGTTGTCGCGGCGTAGTGAACCGGAGACTACGGGGGCTGCGACACCCTGGTCTTCCAGGGTCTCGGTCACCGCTGCGGTCAGCACCGGATGCGGCGACATCTCCAGGAAGACGCCGTGGCCGGAGTCGGCCAGAGCACGGACGGCACGGTCGAACTCGACCGTCGCACGCAGGCTGTCGAACCAATAGCTGGCAGCCAACTCAGGACCTTGAAGCCATTCGCCGGAGACTGCCGAGACCATGGGGATGGTCAGCTCGGTGGGAGTGACAGGCGCAAGGACCTCGGTGATCTCGGCACGCAGTTGCTCGACTTGGGCGCTGTGCGAGGCGTAATCGACGGGGATACGGCGCGCGCGGACCTCGTCGGCTTCGCAGGCCGCTAGCAGTTCGGACAGCGCGTCGGGCTCGCCGGAGACGACTGTCGCGGAGGGGCCGTTGACCACGGCGATCGACAGACGATCGCCGAACCCTGCGATACGGGCTCGTACCGCATCCACCGGCTCCGCGACCGAAACCATGCCGCCGGCACCGGCCAACACCCGCAACGCACGACTGCGCAGCGCCACAACCCGCGCGCCGTCCTCAAGAGACAGAGCCCCGGCAACAGTCGCCGCTGCGATCTCGCCCTGAGAGTGACCGATTACTGCATCCGGTGTGACGCCTGCGGCTTGCCATACCGCTGCCAAGGACACCATCACTGCCCACAGAGCTGGCTGAACCACGTCGACAGCTTCGAGAGCGGCCGGATCGCTCAGGACATCGGTCAGGGACCAGTCCACGAACGGTGCCAAGGCGCGGCCGCACTCGGCGAGGCGTTCGGCGAACACCGGCGAGGACGCAGCAAGGTCACGACCCATACCGGCCCACTGCGCACCCTGCCCCGGGAACACGAACACCGAACGGCCGGTCGCCGACGCCGAACCGGTCACCACTGAACCAGCAGCCTGATTCGTCGCCGCTGCGGCCAAGCCAGCTCCCAGCTCCTGACCGGCCGATCCGATCACTACCGCTCGGTGCTCGAATACCGCGCGTGTGGAGGCCAGGGACCACGCCACGTCGCGCACATCGAGGTCAGGGCGCGCCTCGGTCGACGCGCGCAACCGCTCAGCCTGCGAACACAGCGCCGCATCGGACCGACCCGACACGATCCACGGCACCACACCACCGACCACCGGATCGGCCCCGGTAGCCGAATCGGCCTCGACCGTCGGATCAGCCCCGACCGTCTCGGCAGCCTCAGCGACCGGCGGCTCTTCCAAGATCACGTGCGCGTTCGTCCCACTGATCCCGAACGAGGACACCCCGGCCCGCCGGGGACGTCCGGAAACCGGCCACGACACCGACTCACTCAGCAGCCTGATATTCCCCGCATCCCAGTCGATGTGCGAGGAGGGCTCCGCGACGTGCAGCGTGCGGGGCAGTTCCGCATGCCGCAGGGCCAGCACCATCTTGATCACGCCGGCCGCGCCGGCGGCCCACTGCGTGTGGCCGATGTTCGACTTCACCGAGCCCAGCCACAACGGCTGGTCCTCGGGCCGATCCTGGCCGTAGACCGCCATCAGCGCGCCGGCCTCGATCGGGTCGCCCAGCTCGGTCCCGGTACCGTGCGCCTCCACCGCGTCCACCTCGGACGGCTTCAGACCCGAAGCAGCCAGCGCAGCCCGGATCACCCGCTGCTGCGACGGGCCGTTCGGGGCGGTCAGACCGTTCGACGCGCCGTCCTGATTGATCGCGCTGCCCCGGACCACCGCAAGGACCTGATGCCCGTTGCGGCGCGCATCGCTCAGCCGCTCCAGCACCACCATGCCGACGCCCTCGGCGATTCCCATGCCGTCCGCGGCGTCGGAGAACGCCTTGCTGCGGCCGTCGGGGGCCAGGCCCCGCTGCCGGGAGAACTCGATGACCGCGCCGGGTACGGCGACCACCGTCACGCCGCCGGCCAGCGCCAGGTCGCACTCCCCTGCGCGCAGGGCCTGACCGGCCAGGTGCATCGCCACCAGCGAGGAGGAGCACGCCGTCTCCACCGTCACCGCCGGGCCCTCCAGCCCGAACGTGTACGCCACCCGGCCGGAGATCACGCTGGCGGCCGTGCCGGTCATCAGGTAGCCCTCGGCCGCCGCCTCCTCGACGCCGCCGCTGCCGTAGCCGGAGGTCGCGGCGCCGACGAAGACGCCGGTGTCCGAGCCGCGCAGCGCCGCCGGGTCGATCCCGGCCCGCTCGAACGCCTCCCAGGACGTCTCCAACAACAGTCGCTGCTGCGGGTCCATCGCCAGTGCCTCACGCGGGCTGATCCCGAAGAACACCGGGTCGAAGTCGCCCGCGCCGTCCACGAAGCCGCCTTCGCGCACATACGAGGTGCCGCTGTGGTCCGGATCCGGATGGTAGAGCTCTTCGATGTTCCAACCACGATCGGCGGGGAAGCCGGCGACCGCGTCGCGGCCCTGCGCCATCAGCTCCCACAGGTCCTCGGGGCTGTCCACGCCGCCGGGGAACCGGCAGCTCATCGCCACGATCGCGATCGGCTCAGCGCTGAGCGCGCCGGGCTGGGGACGGGAGGACGCGTTCCGGCCGGCCGGATCGCCCGACCCGGCCGAGTCGCCGAGCAGTGCGGTGCGCAGGAAGCGGGCCAGCGCCACCGGGGTCGGGTGGTCGAAGACCAGGGTCGAGGGCAGGCGCAGGCCGGTCACGGTGCCGAGCCGGTTGCGCAGTTCGACCGCGGTGAGCGAGTCGAAGCCGAGTTCCTTGAACGCCCGGTCCGGTGCGGCGGCGTCGGGCGAATCGTGGCCGAGGACCGCCGCGACGTGCGTACGCACCAGGTCCAGCAGCACCCGGTCCCGATCGGCTTCGGCGACCCCGGCCAGCCAGTCCGGCAGGCCGGCGGCGTCCAGCGTCGCGACCGCCGCGGCCTTCGGGCGGCTCGCGGTTCCGGCCAGGCCGCGCCAGATGGCCGGGACGGACTCGCCTCTGGCGGCCCGGGCTCGTACGCCGGGAACGTCGAGCAGCGCCGGGACCAGCATCGCTTCGTCCCGGGACAGGGCGGTGTCCAGCAGGGCCAGACCGTCCGCGGCAGTCAGGGCATTGATGCCGTCGCGGCCGAGGCGGGATTTCTGATCGGCGGCCAGATGGCCGGTCATGGCGCTGGCTTCGGACCACAGGCCCCAGGCCAGAGCGGTGGCCGGAAGGCCAGAGGACTGACGGTGCGCGGCCAGACCATCGAGGAACGCATTCGCCGCGGCGTAGTTGCCCTGGCCGGAGCTGCCGAAGGTCGCGGCCGCCGAGGAGAACAGGACGAAGGCGTCCAGGTCACGGTCGGCGGTCAGGTTGTGGAGGTTCCAGGCGCCGTCGGCCTTCGGGCGCATGACGGCGTCTACTCGTTCCGGGGTCATCGACGTCAGCACGCCGTCATCCAGGATCCCGACCGAGTGGAACACGGACGACACCGGCACCGAGGCCAACAAGCCGGCCAGCGCCTCGCGGTCGGCGGCGTCGCAGGACACGACGCTGACCCCGGCGCCGGAACCCGCCAAGCCCGCCGCCAACGACGGGACTCCGCCGGCGATCGGGCCGGAGCGGCCAGTCAACAGCAGCTCACCGGCCCGGCCGCTGGCGGCCAGATGACGGGCCACTCGGCCGCCGATCATGCCGGTCCCGCCGGAGACCAGGACGGTGCCCGCGGCACGGGGCGTGCGAGGCACGGTCAGGACGACCTTGCCGATGTGCTTGGCCTGGCTCATGAAACGGAACGCCTCACCGATCCGGCGCACATCCCAGCAGCGAACCGGCATGCGCGTGATCACGCCGTCATTGATCAGAGTATTGATCACGGTGAGAATCTCGGCCAACCGGTCGGGGCCGGCGTCCTGGGTGGAGAAGGCCCGGTAGCGGACGCCGGGGTGGTCGGTGGCGATCTGGTCCGGGTCGCGGGGGTCGGTCTTGCCCATCTCGATGAAGGCGCCGCCGCGCGGCAGGAGGCGCAGCGAGGCGTCCGTGAGCTCGCCCGCCAAGGCGTTCAGGACGATGTCCATGCCCTGATTCGCGGTGACGGCTGCGAACTTCCGCTCGAAGCCGGCGTCACGGGAGGAGGCTATGTGGTCGTCATCCAAGCCCATGGCACGGAGCGCGTCCCACTTGCCGGGGCTGGCCGTAGCGAACACTTCCAGGCCCAGGTGCTTTGCGACCTGGACCGCCGCTGAACCCGCACCGCCGGTCGCGGCATGAATCAGGATGCGATGACCGCGCGCCGCCTGAGCCAAATCAACAAGGCCGTACCAGGCCGTCGAGAAGGCCACCGGCACGGCGGCGGCTTCGGCGTACGACCAGCCGGCGGGGACCTGGGTGAGGGTGCGGGCGTCGGCGACCACCAGGGGCGCGAACCCGCTGGTGACGATGCCCATCACCCGGTCGCCCGGCACCAGTCCGGTCACGCCCGAGCCGACCTCGGCCACCACGCCGGCGACCTCGCTGCCGACTATCCCGGCGTCGGGATCCCGATCCGCCGGGACCAGGCCGAGGGTGAGGACGACGTCGCGGAAGTTCACGCCGGCGGCGCGGACCGCGACCCGGACCTGGCCGGGTTCGAGGGCGGCGACGGCCGGGGGGAATTCGGCGGCGGACAGGCCGTCGAGCGTGCCGGGGCGGGCGACTTCGAGGCGCCATGGTGTGCCATCGGCGGGTAGAGAGAGCGCGGCGGAGGGGCGGGTGAGGCGGCGCGCTAGGACGGCGTCGCTGCGAATGGCCAGCTCGGGCTCGCCAGAAGCGAGAGCGCTGGGCAGGAGATCAGAGCCTTGGGATGGGATGTCCAGGAGGATGAAGCGGTCGGGGTTCTCGGACTGTGCGGATCGGATCAGGCCCCAGACAGCCGCACCAGACAGATCGGCGACACTCTCACCGGCAGCCGTGGCGACGGCGCCACGCGTAACGACGACTAGGCGCGCCGCAGCCAGCTCATCGGCAGCCAGCCATCGCTGGACCACAGCAAGGGCATCGGACACCGCGCCACGAGCAGCAGCCGCAGCCCCAAGCGGAGCCGGACCCGAAACCGAAGACCCAGCCCCAGGCGAAGCAGCAGCCGAAGCCGGAGTCGCGGCCGTGGTTGCGGTTGCTGCATCGACATCCGCGCCCGCAGCGACCAGCACCAGATCCGGGACCGGCTCGCCAGCCCGCACCGCCTCGACCAGCGCCGCCACGTCCGCGAACACAGCATCAACCGACAGCCCGGGGACATCAGCGCCGAGTGTCGCGATCCGTCCGGCCGACTCCCCCGCCGCAACCGGGGTCCAGCCGACCGCGAACAGATCGTCGTGCCCTGATGTCGCGCTCGCGTGCAGCTGATCGGCTGCGATGGGGCGTAGCGCGAGAGCGTCAACCGACACCACGGGTGAGCCGGTGCCGTCCGCCGCCGTCACCGCGATCGCGTCGGGGCCGGTGGGGGTCAGGCGCACGCGCAGGACGGTCGCGCCGGAGGCGTGTAGGGACACGCCGGTCCAGCCGAATGGCAGCCGGACCTGTCCGGGGGCCGGTGGCGGCAGGACCGAGCCGGAGATGTGCAGGGCCGCGTCCAGGAGGGCGGGGTGCAGGCCGAAGCCGTCTGCCGCGCCGGCGGCGTCGTCGGGCAGGGCGACTTCGGCGAACACGGTGTCGCCGCGCCGCCAGGCCGCGCGGACGCCCTGGAACGCCGGGCCGTAGCCGTAGCCCTGGGCGGTCAGCCGGCCGTACAGGTCCTGGACCGGGAGCGGATCGGCGTCCCGGGGCGGCCAGACCGTCAGCTCGTCCACGGCTGCGGTCGCGACCTCCGAAGTCACGGCGCCGCCGGCGTGGCGGATCCACGGTATGTCAGTGCTCTGAGTTGACGGACGACTGTGGATCTCGATCGGGCGGCGGCCGTCGGTGTCCGGGCCGACCACCACTTGCACGTGGACTGCCGCGTCTGCGGACAGGGTCAAGGGCGCTTCCAGGACGAGATCGTCCAGACGGCCGTAGCCGACAGCGTCACCGGCCCGCACGGCCATCTCGACAAAGGCCGTGCCCGGGAGCAGAACCGTCCCAGCCACCGCGTGATCGGCCAGCCACGGATGCGTTCGCAGCGACACCGAACCGGTGAGGACCACGCCGTCACCGGAGGCCAACTCCACCGACGTGGCCAGGAACGGGTGTCCCAGCGTCCCGGAAATCGCCGACGACGGCGCCGGCTTCGGCCAGAAGTGCTGGCGTTGGAAGGCGTAGGTGGGAAGGTCCACGCGCTTGGCGGTGCCGATCACCGCCGGCCAGTCGATGTCCACGCCGCCCACCCACGCCTCGGCGAACGACGCGAGCAGGCGGTCCGGGCCGCCGTCATCGCGGCGCAGCGAACCGGAGACCAGCGCGTCGGAGGCTCCGGCGTGTTCCAGCGTCTCGGACACCGGGGCGGTGAGCACCGGATGCGGGGACATTTCCAGGAAGATGCCGTGGTCAGTCCCGGCCAGTACCCGCACGGCCTGGTGGAACTCGACCGTGGAGCGCAGGCTGTCGAACCAGTAGTCGGCATCGAGCTCAGGGCCCTGAAGCCACTCGCCGGAGACAGCCGAGACCATGGGAATGGTCAGCTCGCCGGGGACGAGAGGCGCCAAGACCTCGCTGATCTCCGCACGCAGCTGCTCGACCTGGGCACTGTGTGAGGCGTAGTCCACGGGGATGCGGCGCGCGCGGACCTCGTCGGCTTCGCAGGCCGCGAGCAGCTCGGACAACGCGTCGGGCTCACCCGACACGACTGTCGCCGAGGGGCCGTTGACCACGGCGATGGAGAGGCGGTCACCGAACTCTGCGATACGAGTGCGCACCGCGTCCACTGGCTCGGCTACGGAGACCATCCCGCCAGCGCCAGCCAACACCCGCAACGCGCGGCTGCGAAGGGCTACGACTCGCGCGCCGTCCTCTAGAGACAGAGCCCCGGCAACGGTCGCTGCCGCGATCTCGCCTTGAGAGTGGCCGATTACCGCATCTGGTGTGATGCCTGCGGCTTGCCACACTGCGGCCAGAGAGACCATCACCGCCCACAGAGCTGGCTGCACCACATCAACAGCTTCGAGTGCGGCTGGATCGTTGAGGACATCGGTCAGGGACCAGTCCACGAACGGCGCCAAGGCGCGGCCACACTCGGCGAGGCGCTCGGCGAACACCGGAGAGGCCGCAGCGAGCTCGCTGCCCATGCCAGCCCACTGCGCACCCTGACCGGGGAAGACGAACACCGAACGGCCGGTCGCCGATGCCGAGCCGGTGACTGCTGAGCCGGTGGCCTGGCCGGTCGCGACT
Organism: Catenulispora pinistramenti; assembly: GCF_018274385.1. Taxonomy (GTDB): domain Bacteria; phylum Actinomycetota; class Actinomycetes; order Streptomycetales; family Catenulisporaceae; genus Catenulispora; species Catenulispora pinistramenti. The sequence goes on from NZ_JAAFYZ010000001.1 coordinate 82,839, forward strand.
GCGGCCAAGCCAGCCGCCAGTTCCTGACGGGCCGAGCCGATCACGACCGCCCGGTGCTCGAAGACCGAGCGGGTGGCGGCCAAGGACCATGCCACGTCCCGCTCATCGAGCTCAGAGCGCGCCACGGTCGACTCCCGCAGCCGTGCGGCCTGGTCCCGCAACGCGGCGTCCGACCCGCCCGACACGATCCACGGCACTACGCCGACGAGCGCAGAGCCAGCCCCGCCATCAAGACCAGCCGAGCCCGCCGGATCAGCCCCGGCAGTCTGCGCGGCCTCGGCGATCGGCGGCTCCTCCAAGATCACATGCGCGTTCGTCCCACTGAATCCGAACGCTGACACCCCCGCCCGCCGCGGCCGCCCGGACTGCGGCCACGGCATGGCCTCGGTCGGCAGCTGGATCTGCCCGGTCGCCCAATCCACGTGCGACGACGGCGCGTCCACGTGCAGCGTCGGCGGCACGACGCCGTGGGCCATCGCGGTGACCATCTTGATGATCCCGGCCACGCCGGCCGCGGCCTGGGTGTGGCCGATGTTGGACTTCACCGAGCCCAGCCACAGGGGCCGGTCCTCGGCGCGGTCCTGGCCGTAGGTCGCCAGGAGTGCGTTGGCCTCGATGGGGTCGCCGAGGGTGGTGCCGGTGCCGTGGCCTTCCACGACGTCGACGTCGGCGGGGGTCAGGCCGGAGGCTGCCAGGGCGGCGCGGATCACGCGTTGCTGGGAGGGGCCGTTGGGCGCGGTCAGGCCGTTGGAGGCGCCGTCCTGGTTGATCGCGCTGCCGGCGACGACGGCCCAGACGCGGTGGCCGCGGCGACGGGCGTCGGAGAGGCGCTCCAGGACCAGGACTCCGACGCCCTCGCCCCAGCCGGTGCCGTCGGCCGCTTCGGCGTAGGCCTTGCAGCGGCCGTCGGGGGACAGGCCGCGCTGGCGGGAGAAGTCGATGAACGTGCCGGGGGTCGACATCACCGTGACGCCGCCGGCCAGGGCCAGCGAGCACTCGCCGGCGCGCAGGGCCTGGACCGCCAGGTGCAGCGCCACCAGCGAGGACGAGCAGGCGGTGTCGATGGTGACCGCCGGGCCCTCCAGCCCCAGGATGTACGACAGCCGGCCGGAGGCGACGCCGCCGGATCCGCCGGTGGCCAGATAGCCCTCGGCCTCTTGCAGGCCGGCAGTGCCCTGGCCGTAGTCGTGGTAGATCAGGCCGGTGAAAACGCCGGTGGGGGTGCCGCGCAGGGTGGCCGGGTCGATGCCGGCGTCCTCCAGCGCGGCCCAGGAGGTCTCCAGCAGCAGCCGCTGCTGCGGGTCCATCGCCAGCGCCTCGCGGGGGTTGATCCCGAAGAACGCGGCGTCGAACTCGGCGGCGTCGTGGAGGAAGCCGCCTTCCCTGGCGTAGGTCTTGCCGACGGCGGTCGGGTCCGGATCGTAGAGCTCTTCGACGTCCCAGCCCCGGTCGGTCGGGAAGTCGCTGAGGGCGTCGTCGCCGCGCAGCACCAGGTCCCACAGGTCCTGCGGGCCCTGCACGCCGCCGGGGAACCGGCAGCCGATGCCGACGATGACCAGCGGGTCGGTATCGAGGTCCGAGCCCGAGCCCGAGCCCGAGGCCGGCACCGGGCCGCCGGCCGCCGGGTCGCCGACGGCCGGGGAGGACGTCGGCACCAGTGCGGCCAGCAGGTGTTCGGTCAGCGCGGTCGGGGTCGGGTGGTCGAAGACCACGGTGGCGGCCAGCCGCAGGCCGGTGGCCGTGAACAGCCGGTTGCGCAGTTCCACCGAGGTCAGCGAGTCCAGGCCGAGTTCCCGGAACGAGCGGCCGGCGGCCGAGGAGGCCAGATTGGTCATGCCGAGCACCACGGCGGTCTGGGCCAGCACGATCTGCCGGACCGCGATGAACCGCTCGGCCGGTGCCAGGGCGGCCAGGCGCGTCGCCAGATCGCCGGCGCCCCGACCGCTGCCGCCGGTCACGGAACCGCCGGCGGACCGGGCACCCGGACGGGCCCGGCGGACCAGGCCGGACAGGAACGGCGGGAGATCCTCGCGGGCGGCGAGCGCCGCCGGGTCGAGCGGGGCCGGCACCAGCAGCGCGTCCGGCGCGTCGAGGGCGGCGGCCAGCAGCTCCAGGCCCTCGGCGTCGCCGATCGGCCGGAAGCCGTCGCGGGCCATGCGCTGCCGGTCGGCACCGGCGAGCCGGCCGGCCATCCCGGCTTCCTGCTCCCACGGACCCCACGCCAGCGCCGTGCCGGGCAGGCCGAGGCGGCGCCGGTGGGCCGCGACCGCGTCGAGGAAGGTGTTCGCCGCGGCGTAGGCGCTCTGGCCCGGGTTGCCCCAGATCCCGGCGACCGAGGAGAACAGCACGAAGGCGCGCACGTCCCGGTCGGCGGTCAGCTCGTGCAGGTGCCAGGCCGCGTCGACCTTGGGACGCAGCACGGCGGCCAGGCGCTCGCCGGTCAGGGCGGCGACCGTCCCGTCGTCCAGGACGCCGGCGGCGTGGACGACCGCGGACAGCGGCCGGTCGGCCGGAACCGCGGCGAGCAGCCCAGCCAGCGCCGGGCGGGATGCCACATCGCACGCGCGCAGGCTCACGTCGGCACCGTGCGCGGCGACGTCCGCGGCGAGCGCGGCGGCGCCGGGGGCGGCGGGGCCGCGCCGCGAGGCCAGCAGCAGGTGCCGGGTCCGGCCCTCGGCGGCCAGCCGCCGGGCCACGAGCGCTCCCAGACCGCCGGTCGCGCCGGTGATCAGAACCGTGTCATCGGAAGCGGAGCCGGAACCGGAGCCGAGCGCCGGCGACCGGTCCGGCACGGTGAGCACCACCTTGCCGACCAGCCGCGCCTGGCTCAGCTGCCGGAAGGCCTCCGGCGCGTGCCGGACGTCCCAGCAGGTGACCGGCAGCGGGCTCAGGGCACGGTCCGCGAACAGTCCGGAGAGCTCGGCGAGCATGCCGCTGATCCGCTCCGGGTCCAGCTCCAGCAGGTCAAAGGCCTGGTATTCGAGTCCGTGGTCGGCGGCCACCCGCGCGGCATCGCGGATGTCCGCCTTGCCCATCTCGACAAACCGGCCGCCGGGGGCGGTCAGCCGCAACGAGGCGTCCACGAACTCGCCGGCCAGCGAGTCGAGCACCACGTCGACCCCGCGGCCGTCGGTGACGGCGCGGAAGGCGGCTTCGAACTCCAGCGTCCGCGACGAAGCGAGCCGGTCCTCGGCCAGGCCCAGGGCCCGCAGGGCCGGCCACTTGCCGGTGCTGGCGGTTCCGTAGACGTCGGCCCCGAGGTGTCGGGCGAGCTGGACGGCGGCCAGGCCGACCCCGCCGGCGGCGGCGTGGATGAGCACTGATTCGCCGGCCCGCAGCGCGGCCAGTTCCACGAGGGCGTGGTAGGCGGTCAGGAACACCACGGGCGCCGCGGCGGCCTCGGCGAACGTCCAGCCGTCCGGGACGGCGGTCAACAGCCGCGCGTCGGTGCGGGCGACCGGCGTGAAGGCGCCGCGGAACAGGCCCATGACCCGGTCGCCGACCGCCACCGACGTGACGCCGGACCCGACGGCCAAGACCACGCCCGCGCCTTCCAGCCCGAGCGGGCCGGCCTCGCCCGGATACATGCCCAGCGTGTTCAGCACGTCCCGGAAGTTCACCCCGCAGGCGCGCAGGCCGACGCGCACCTCGCCGGGGGCGAGGTCGGGCTCCGCCGCGTCGCCGGGCTCTGCCATGTCGCCATCCGCGACCAGGCGCAGGTTGTCCCAGCTCCCTGGTTCGGTGAACGCCAGGTGCCAGCCGGACCGGCGGTCCGGGACCCGGAGTCCGGCCTCGGACCGGGTCAGGCGCGGGATCACCAGGCGGTCGGCGCGGATCGCGAACTGTGGCTCGTCCAGGGCCAGCCCGGCCGCGAGCCGTTCGGGACCGTAGGCGGTCTCATCGACGTCGGCGAGGATGAACCGGCCAGGATGCTCGGTCTGGGCTGTCCGAACCAGACCCCAGATCGGGGCGGCGGCGGGCCGCACCGGCGCGGAGTCGCCGGTGTCCACGGCGCCGGTGGTGACGAGCACCAGACGGCAGGCGTCCAGGACGTCCTCGGCCAGCCACCGCTGGATCAGATCCAGGGCGGCGCCGGCGGACCGGTGCGCGGCGGTCGCCGCGTCGGAGTCGGCGGTGCGGTTGGTGTCATTGTCGGTGTCGCTGTCGGTATCGCAGTAGGCGAAGACGATGCTCGGCAGCGTCCCGGCCGCACCGGCCGCCACCAGGTCGCTCAGGTCGGCATACCGCTCAACGCCGGCGAGGGCATCGGCGGGCGCCGATCCGAGCACCGCCATCGACAGTGATCCCACGGCCTGATCGGCAGCGGCCTCGGGCGCCGGCACCCACTCCAGCCGGTGCAGCGCCTCGGACCGCGGCTCGGCGGTCGGCGCCTCGCGCAGCACCAGCGAGTCGACCACGATGATCGGCGCACCGGTCGGGTCGGTCAGGGTCACCGAGACCGCGTCGCCGGCCCCGGCCGGGGCGATCCGCACCCGCGCCGCGTTCGCCTCGGTCGCGAACAGCCGGACCCCGGTCCAGGCGAACGGGATCCGGGGACCGCCGTCCGCGCCGGACAGCGCACCGTCCAGGCCGATGGCGTGCAGCGCGGCGTCGAGCAGGGCGGGGTGGACGCCGTATCCGGCGGTGGTCAGACCGGCCGGGAGTTCGATCTCTGCGAACCTCTCGGCGCCTCGGCGCCACACCGCGCGCAGCCCGCGGAACGCCGGCCCGTAGGGCAGGCCGATGTCGGCCAGCTCCGCATACAGGTCGGCGGGGTCGACGGCGTCGGCTGGGAGTGCGCCCTCCGACGGCCAGGACGGCAGCGGCGCCACGGACGCCACCGACGCCGCGGACCGGCCTTCGTCGGACGCCACGGTCCCGGCAGCATGCCGGATCCAGGCACCGCGCTCCCCCGCGTCCTCGGACCGCGAGTAGACGGCCAGGCCCCGGCGGCCATCGGGGTCCGGTTCGGCGACCGTCACCCGGATCTGCACGCCGCCGCGCTCGGGCAGGCGCAGCGGGGTGTCGATGACCAGTTCTTCGAGGTCTGCGGCACCGGCTTCGGCGCCGGCGTGCAGCGCCAGGTCCACGAACGCCGTGCCGGGGACGATCGGCGAGCCGGCGACCACGTGATCGGCCAGCCAGGGATGGGTGCGCGGGGCCAGCCGCCCGGTGAGCACCAGACCGCCGTCGGCCGGGAGGTGCACGGCGGCGCCGAGCAGCGGATGCCCGGCCGCGGCCTGCCCCAGGCCCGCCGCGTCGGCGGAGCCGGGGGCGGCGGCGAGCCAGTAGCGGCCGCGCTGAAAGGCGTAAGTGGGCAGCTCGACGTGCCGCACACCGCGGTCGGCGAAGAAGCCGGACCAGTCCACCGCCACGCCCCGGACCTGGGCCGAGGCCACGGCGGTGAGCAGCGTCCGCACCTCGTCGCGGTCCCGGCGCAGGCCCGCGAGCCAGGCCTCGGAGCCGTCGGCGGGCTGGCTCTGGGCGCCCATCGCGGTCAGCGCCGCGTCCGGGCCGATCTCGACGAAGGTCCGGGCTCCGGCCGCCCGCAGCGCGTCCACGGCGGCGCCGAACCTGACGGTCTCGCGGACGTGCCGCACCCAGTAGGCCGGATCGGTGACCTCGTCGGTCACCTCGGCGCCGGTCAGCGCGGACACCAGGGACAGCTCGGGCCGCCGGAAGTCCAGGCCGCCGATGGCGGTGGCGAACTCGGCCAGCATCGGCTCCATCGACGCCGAGTGGAACGCGTGCGAGACCTGGAGCCGCCGGGTGCGGGTGCCGTCGGCGGCGAGCTCGGCGGCAGCCGCCGCCACCGAGCCTTCCAGCCCTGAGATGACCGAGGCCTGCGGTCCGTTGACGGCCGCGATCTCCGCTCCCGGATGCCGCGACAGCACCTCGCGGACCCGCTGCTCGGCGGCGGCCACGGCGATCATCGCCCCGCCGGCCGGCAGCGCCTGCATCAGCCGGCCGCGCGCGGCGACCAGCGCGCAGGCGTCCGGCAGCGACCACACCCCGGCGACGTGCGCCGCGGCGATCTCGCCGATCGAGTGCCCGGCCAGCAGGTCCGGCCGGACGCCCCAGGATTCCAGGAGCCGGTACAGGGCGACTTCCAGGGCGAACAGTCCGGCCTGGGTCCACATCGTGTCGTGGACCGGTCCGCCGTCGATCGCCGCGGCGACCGAGCCGCCGAGGTGCCGGTCCAGTTCGGCGCAGGCCTGGTCGAACGCGGCGGCGAACACCGGGAACGCCGCGGCGAGTTCGCGGCCCATACCGTGACGCTGGGCGCCCTGGCCGGTGAAGACGAAGGCGAGCCGGCCGGCCGTGCCGGAGACACCGGTCGGCGCGTCAGAGTCCTGATCGTCGGCCAACGCGGACAGCGCGGTCAGCAGTTCCCGGCGGTCGGCGCCGAGCAGGACGGCCCGGTGTTCCCAGGCGGATCGGGTGTCGGCCAGCGACCAGGCGATGTCGGCGGCGTCGAGGTCGCCGTGCCCGGTCAGGTAGGCGTGCAGCCGCCGGGCTTGGGCCGGCAGGCCCTCGGCGGTCCGCGCCGACACCAGCCAGGGCAGGACCGGCAGGGCTGCCCGGTCCGGGCTTCCGGGGTCCGCGACCGGCCGATCGGGTGCCGGTGCCGGTTCCGGTATCGGTGCCGGTCCCGTGACGCCCTCGGCGCCTTCCAGGATCACGTGCGCGTTGGTGCCGCTGATCCCGAAGGAGGACACACCGACGCGCCGCGGTCGCGGCCCGCTCGGCCAGGAAACGGTGTCCGTCAGCAGCCGCACGGCACCGCTGGACCAGTCGACGTGCGGCGTCGGCTCGTCGGCGTGCAGGGTGCGGGGCAGCTCGCCGTGGCCCAGCGCCAGCACCATCTTCATGATGCCGGCGGCGCCGGCCGCCCACTGGGTGTGGCCGAGGTTCGACTTCACCGAGCCCAGCCACAGCGGCCGGTCCTCGGGGCGGTTGCGGCCGTAGGTCGCCAGGATCGCCTGCGCCTCGATCGGGTCGCCGAGCGGAGTGCCGGTGCCGTGCGCCTCGACGACGTCCACGTCGGAGGGCACGAGTCGGGCACCGTCCAGCGCGGCGCGGATGACCCGCTGCTGCGACGGGCCGTTGGGCGCGGTCAGACCGTTGGACGCGCCGTCCTGGTTCACCGCGCTCCCGCGCACCACCGCGAGGACCTGATGTCCGTTGCGGCGCGCGTCGGACAGCCGCTCCACCACGATCATCCCGGCGCCCTCGGCCATGCCCATGCCGTCGGCCGCCGCCGAGAACGCCTTGCTGCGGCCGTCGGAGGCCAGGCCGTGCTGGCGCGAGAACCAGCCGAACCATTCGGTGGTGGTCATGATGCTGATCCCGCCGGCCAGCGCGAGATCGCACTCGCCGGAGCGCAGCGACTGGCAGGCCAGGTGCAGCGCGACCAGCGAGGAGGAGCAGGCGGTGTCCACCGTGACCGCCGGGCCCTCCAGGCCGAAGGTGTAGGCGACGCGGCCGGACATGACGCTGGCCGCGGTGCCGGTCATCAGGTGGCCGTCCTCGGCCGGCGCGCTGCCGGCCCCGTATCCGGACACCGCGGCGCCGACGAACACGCCGGTCGCGCTGCCGCGCAGGGCCGCGTGGTCCAGCCCGACGCGCTCGAAGGCCTCCCAGGAGGTCTCCAGCAGCAGCCGCTGCTGCGGGTCCATCGCCAGCGCCTCGCGCGGACTGATCCCGAAGAAGCCGGGATCGAAGTCGGCGACGTCCCGGACGAAGCCGCCGGCCTGGGCGTGCGGCGTGTCGGGCAGGTCCCAGCCGCGATCGGCCGGGAAGGCGCCGACCGCGTCGCCGCCGCGCGCCAGCAGGTCCCAGAGCTCTTCGGGAGTCGTGACATCGCCGGGATACCGGCAGCTCATCGCGACGATGGCGATGGGTTCGTCCAGGACCGGGCGAGGCGTTCGGCGCTTGCGCACGCCGGCCCGGCTGACCGTGCGCGACCCGTCGGCCGATCGGCCGCCCTGTCCGTCCCGGGCCAGCCCGGCACCGAGGAACCGGGCCGCCTGGGCCGGGGTCGGTTCGTCGAAGATGAGGGTGAGCGGGAGGTCGACACCGGTGGCCGCGGCGAGACGGTCGCGCAGTTCCACGCCGGTGACGGAGTCGAAGCCGAGTTCCTTGAAGGTGCGGTCGGGGACGACGGCGTCCGGGGTGGGGTGGCCGAGGACGACGGCGGCGTGGGAGCGGACCAGTTCCAGGGGGTCGGGGCCGGCGGCGGCGTCGGTCGGGGCCGCCGCGTCGGGCGCGAGCTCGTCCTGATCGTCGTCTTCGTATTCGTACTCGTCCTGCCAGGAGGTCTCGTAGACGCCGGCGGCGGGGGCGAGCCAATAGCGTTCGTGCTGGAAGGCGTAGGTGGGCAGATCAACGCGGCGGCCGGCGCCGATGACGGTCGGCCAGTCCACCGGCACGCCGCGGACCCAGGCCTCGGCGAAGGAGTGCAGCAGGCGGGTCGGGCCGCCGTCGTCGCGGCGCAGCGAGCCGGAGACCACGGCGGCCGGGGTGCCGTGGTCGGCCAGGGTCTCGGCGGCCGCGGCGGTGAGCACCGGGTGCGGCGACATCTCCAGGAAGACACGGTGGCCACAGTCCGCGAGGATGCGGACGGCCCGGTCGAATTGAACGGCTTGGCGCAGGTTGTCGTACCAGTAGCCGGCGTGCAGATCAGCGCCCTGAAGCCACTGCCCCGACACCGTCGAGACCATGGGGACGGTCAGCTCGGCGGGGACGGCGGGAGCCAGGACCTCATCGAGCTGGTCGCGCAACTGCTCGACTTGGGAGCTGTGGGAGGCGTAGTCGATCGGGATGCGGCGGGTGCGGACACCTTCGGCCTCGCACGCCGCGACCAGCTCGGCCAGCGCGTCGAGCTCGCCGGAGACCGCTGCCGCGGACGGGCCGTTGACCACGGCTATGTTCAGGCGGTCGCCGAACCCGGCGATCCGGGCCCGGACCGCGTCCGCGGGCTCGGCCACGGAGACCATGCCGCCGCCACCGCCGCGCAGCGACCGCAGGGCACGGCTGCGCAGGGCCACGACGCGGGCGGCGTCGTCCAGGGTGAGCGCCCCGGCGACGGTCGCCGCGGCGATCTCGCCCTGGGAGTGGCCGACCACGGCGTCCGGGACGATGCCCGCGGCCTGCCACACCGCGGCCAGCGAAACCATCACCGCCCACAGAGCCGGCTGCACCACATCGTCGGTCTCCAGCGCGGCGGGATCAGCCAGAACCTCGTCCAGCGACCAATCCACGAAGGGCGCCAGAGCACGACCACACTGAGCCAGACGCTCGGCGAACACCGGAGAGGCCGCGGCCAATTCGCGGCCCATACCGGCCCACTGAGACCCCTGACCGGGGAAGACGAACACGGTCTGGCCGGCGGCCGAGCCCGGCACGACACCGGCGACGGCCGCGGCCGAAGCGGACCCGGTCGCCACCGCCGCCAGGGCCGTACCGCCACCGGTCACCACGGCGCGGTGTTCGAAGGCTGACCGGCTGGTGGCCAGCGACCTGGCGACGTCGGTCGGGTCCAGTTCGGGGCGCGCCTGGACGAACTCGCGCAGCCGCTCGGCCTGCCCCCGCAACGCCGATGCCGACCGGGCGGAGACCAGCCACGGCACGACGCTACGGTCCGCGATGACCGCAGGCGCAGTGCCGTGCCCGGCGTCGGCGTCCGAAGCCTGCGACGCGGCCGGAGCCTCTTCCACGATCGCGTGCACGTTTGTGCCGGAGATCCCGAACGAGGAGACCCCGGCCCGGCGCACCCGCGGGCCGGACGGCCACGGCCGCGCCTGCGTCAACAGTTTGATATTACCGGCGTCCCAGTCCACCCGGGAGGACGGCGCGTCCACGTTCAACGTCCGCGGCAGCACGCCGTTGCCCAGCGCCAGCACCGTCTTGATCAAGCCCGCGACCCCCGCGGCCGCGAGCGTGTGTCCGAGGTTGGACTTCACCGAGCCCAGCCACAGCGGCCGGTCCTCGGGACGGTCCCGGCCGTACCCGGCCAGCAGGGCGCTCGCCTCGGCGAGGTCGCCGAGGCGGGTGCCGGTGCCGTGCGCCTCCACCGCGTCGATGTCGGCGGCCGACAGGCCGGCGGCGGCCAGGGCGGCCTGGATCACCGCTTGCTGCGCCCGCGGGTTCGGCACCATGAGCCCGACCGGTCCGCTGAGCGCGTCGCCGGCGCCGTCGTTGTTGATGGCGGTCCCCCGCAGGACCGCCAAGATCTGGTGTCCGTTCCGGCGGGCGTCGGACAGCCGTTCCAGCACGACCAGGCCGACGCCCTCGGACCACACCGTGCCGTCCGCCGCGTCGGCGAACGGCTTGCAGCGGCCGTCCGGGGCCAGGCCGCGCATACCGCTGAACGCGACGAAGTTCCCGGGACCGGCCAGTACGCAGGCGCCGCCGGCCAGGGCGAGCGCGCATTCGTCGTTCATCAGGGACTGGGCGGCCAGGTGCACCGCGACCAGCGAGCTGGACGCGGAGGTGTCCACCGTCAGCGTCGGGCCGGCCAGGCCCAGCGCGTAGGCGATCCGGCCGGAGGCGACGCTGGTGGCGGTGCCGGTCAGCAGGTGGCCGGCCATGCCTTCGGGCGCCTGGTGCAGCCGCGGGCCGTAGTCCCGCGGCTCGGCGCCGACGAAGACCCCGGTGGCCGAGCCGCGCAGCGCGGCCGGGTCGAGCCCGGCGCGCTCCAGCGTCTCCCAGGCGACCTCCAGCAGCTGGCGCTGCTGCGGGTCCATGGCCAGGGCCTCGCGCGGGCTGATGCCGAAGAACGCCGGGTCGAACCCGGCGGCCTCGGCCAGGAACCCGCCGCGCGTGACCACGGTCTGCCCGGCGGCCAGCTGCCATCCGCGATCGGCCGGGAAGTCGGAGATGACATCCCGCTCCTGGGACAGGACTCGCCACAGATCCTCCGGCGAGCCGATGCCGCCGGGGTACCGGCAGCCCATCCCCACGATCGCGACCGGCTCCGCCCAGCCCTGATTCGTCATGCCCGGGCCCCTGCCCTCACTGCTCGGTCCGCCGCCAGCGCGGGTGCGGTGACGGTCATCGTCGTCGCCCCGGGCCGCCGGTCGGCGACCAGGTGCAGACGTTTGACGTCGCGGTCCGCCTCGGCCAGGGCGGGCAGGTCGGCCAGGCAGTCGCAGGGCTCCTCGGTGAACCCGGCGAACCGGTAGGCGATGTCCATCATCCGGTTCCGGTCGGTGGGCCGGAAGTCGGCCACCAGGTGCGCGCCGGCCTGGGCGGCCTCGTCGACCAGCCAGTTCAGCAGCACCGAGCCGGCGCCGAAGGTGACCACCCGGCAGGAGGTCGCCAACAGCTTCAGGTGCCAGAGGGCGTCGTGGTACTCCAGCAGCAGCACGCCGACCGCGCCGTGCGGGCCGAACCGGTCGGCGAGGGTCACGGTGATGACCTCGTTGTCCGGGTCCGTCAGCAGAGCGCGCAGCGTGGCGTCGGAGTAGTGCACGCCAGTGGCGTTCATCTGGCTGGTGCGCAGGGTCAGTTCCTCGACCCGGGTCAGGTCCACCTCGTCGGCCCGCTTGACCGCCATGACCAGTTCCAGCGAGCGCAGGAAGTCCTCGTCGGGCCCGTTGAACGTCTCCTTCTCCGCGTCCCGCCGGAAGCCGGCCTGGTACATCTCGCGCCGGCGCCGGGAGTCCTCGGTGACGAACTCCGGGGTGAACTCCGGCAGCCCGGTCAGCTTCAGCGCGTCCTCGGCCGGGTAGCAGCGCACCTCGGGGTGGCTGTAGTTGACCTCGGCGCGCTCGGTGGGCTGGTCGTCGATGAACGCGATGGTGGTCAGCGCGAACTGGAGCTTGTCGGCGATGTCCCGCACCGAGTCCGACTTGCGCCCCCAGCCGATCGCGGGGTGGACGAAGTACTCGGCGACGCCGAGCTTCTCCAGCTGCTCCCAGGCCAGGTCGTAGTCGTTCTTGCTGGCGATGGACTGCAGGATGCCGCGGGAGTCCAGGGCGATGATCACATCCCTGATCTCCTCGGGGAACTCGACCTCCCCGTCCTCCAGGACGGTGCCCCGCCACAGAGTGTTGTCCAGGTCCCAGACCAGGCACTTGACCAGTTTGGGCTTGTCAGCCACAGGGATCTCCTCGGTTGTGCTCAGCACTTCGGTTCGGGTACGACGGTCAGGGCGTGCCGGGCCAGGATCAGCTCACAGATCTCGGTGGAGCCCTCGATGATCTCCATGAGCTTGGCGTCCCGGTACGCGCGGGCGACCACGTGGCCGTCCTGGGCCCCGGCCGAGGCCAGGACCTGCACCGCGGTCGCCGCCGCGGCCGCGGCCTGGGTGGCGGCGACGTGCTTGGCCAGCACCGCGGCGACCACGAGCTCCGCGGAGTTCGCGTCCCAGCAGCGGCTGGCGTGCTCACAGGCCCTGGTCGCCACCTGTTCGGCGACCAGCAGAGCGGCCAGGTGGCGGGCCACCAGCTGGTGCTCGGCCAGCACGACGCCGCCCTGCTGCCGGGTGCGCGCGTGCACGGTCGCGGCGTTGAGGCAGGCCCGGATGATGCCGACGCAGCCCCAGCCCACTGACATCCGGCCGTAGGTCAGCGCGGTGGTGAACAGCAGTTGCAGCTGCTGTCCGCCGCCGCCGAGCACACTGGAGGCCGGCAACCTCACGTCGTCCAGGCGCACGTCACTGTGCCCGGCCGCGCGGCAGCCCATCGGGGACGGGACCGGCTCGATGCTCACGCCGGGTGCCGAGGCCGGCACCACCACGAAGGCGGCGTCGTCCCCGAACCGGCCGAGCACCAGGAGCAGATCGGCGTAGCGGGCCCCGGTGATCCACTTCTTGTGGCCGGAGACCACCACCGAGTCGCCGTCCGGCGTGATCGTGGTCTGCATCGCCGACAGGTCGCTGCCGGCCTCCGGTTCGCTGAACGCCACCGCGGCCAGCTGACCGCCGGTCAGGTCCGCCAGGTACCGGCGGCGCTGTTCGCGGTCGCCGAGCCGCTGCACGGTGAAGGCGGCGATGCCCTGCGAGGTCATGATGCTGCGCAGCGAACTGTCCAGCGCGCCGACATGGGCGCTCAGCGCGCCGTTGTCCGCGCTGGACAGGCCCAGGCCGCCGAAGGAGGCCGGGACCTCGGCGCACAGCACGCCGCGCGCGCCGAGCTTGCGCAGCAGGTCGACCGGCAGCAGCCCGGCCAGGTCCCAGGCTTCGGGCTGGTCGCCGACGAGTTCGCCCAGGAAGGCGAACTCGTCGGCCAGGATGTCAGGCATCGGCGCCGGCGGCCGCGGCCCGCAGCCGGAGCACGAGCTCGGTCATCGCCTGCACGGTGCGGAAGCTGTCCAGCTTCAGGTCCGCGCCGATGATCGCTATGTCGTAGGTCTCCTCCAGGTGGACCACGAGCTGCATGGCGAACATCGAGGAGACCAGGCCGGACTTGAACAGGTCCTGGTCGGGCTCCACGGCGGTGTTCAGGACCGAGTCCAGATGGCCGCGCAGGCCCTTCTCGATCTCGCCGGCGGTGAGCTCGGTCTGTTCGGCGGTCATCACATTGCCTTTCCGTAGTCATAGAACCCCCGGCCGGTCTTCCGGCCGAGGTTCCCTTCACGCACCTTCTCCAGGAGGAGGTCGCAGGGGTTGCAGCTCTCGTCGCCACGCTGCTTGTAGAGCACCCGCAGCGAGTCCACGAGGTTGTCCAGTCCGATCAGGTCGCCGGTGCGCAGCGGGCCGGTGGAGTGGCCCAGGCACCCTTCGAGCAGCCCGTCCACCACCTCGGCCGGGGCCACCCCCTCCTGCACGAGCATCGCCGCGGTGTTGATCAGCGGGTGCAGCAGCCGGTTGATGACGAAGCCGGTGGAGTCGTTGATCACCAGCGACTTCCGGCCCAGGTCGGTGAGCAGGCCGGTGACGGCGGCCAGGATCTCCGGCGAGGTGCCGGTGCCCCGGATCACCTCGACCATCTCGATCATGTAGGCCGGGTTCATGAAGTGGACGCCGACCAGTTCCTCCGGCCGGCTCACGTGCTCGGCCATCTCGTCGATGGAGATGCAGGAGGTGTTGGAGATCAGGGTCGTGCCGGGGCGGACGATCCCGGAGACCTCGGCCAGCACCTTGTACTTGGTCTCGGCGATCTCCACGACCGCCTCCACCACCGTGGTGGCGTCGGCCACGTCGGTCAGCGAGACCGTGGTGGTCAAGGTGCCCTGCGGCCGGTCCGGCAGGACGTCCATCAGCTGGGCGTGCCGCAGTTTGGTCTTGATGGTCCGGCGGGCCTCGGCCAGCTTGTCCTCGTCGAGGTCCACGAGGGTGACCGGGACGCCGTGGCCGAGCGCCAGCGCGGAGATGTTCGTCCCCATCACGCCGGCGCCGATCACGGCGAGCCGGTGCGCCGTGTAGTCGGTTGTCATATCAGCTCCTTACTTTTCGGACGAGACCCGCGGCCGGTCCAACCAGTCGTTGACGGCCTGCGCCGTCGTCTGGGCGTGGACCGACAGCATGGTCAGGTGGTTTCCGGGGACGTCGACGACCGTGACGTCGTCGGACAGTCCCCAGGACAGCTCGGCCGGCGCGGCCCCGAGTTCGGTCAGCGGATCGCGGCCCCGCACCAGCAGGGTCGGGATCGAGACCGGCTCCAGGCCGTTCCAGTCCAGGGACAGGTAGTGGGCCATGGCGGTCAGCCAGGCGTCCTCGGCGACCGGGTCCTCGTCCGGGTCGGCGTCGGCCAGCAGCAGTGCGGGCAGCTGCGACCAGGACGCCATCGCCATCTCCGGGCGGCCCGGGGCGTAGGTGTCCATCAAGACCACCCCGGCCGGGGCCCGGCCCTCGGCCGCCAGGCGGGTGGCCACGGCGTGCGCGACCAGACCGCCGGAGGAGTGGCCGGCCAGCACGAACGGGGTGCCGTCCAGGGTTCCGGCGACGGCGGCGGCGTGCCGGCCGACCAGCGCCGCCAGGTCCGCGGCCAGCGGCTCGCCGGGGGCGAAGCCGGGCGAGGGCGCGGCGGTGACCTTGCGGACGCCGCGGAAGCCGGCCGCCAGCGCGGCGTACTCCTGGATCGCCGAGCGGCTGACGAAGGACGGGAAGGTGATCACCGACGGGGTGCCCGGGCCCTGCGTCACCCCGACCAGCCGCTGGTTCTGGGCCCCCGGGTCCTCGGCGGTGAAGACCGGGCGGAACGCCGCGGCGCCCCGGATCACGGCCATCGCCTGTTCGGTCAGGCCGTCGGCGGCGGCTTGGCGGTAGAGGCGGCCGAAGGTCGCCGTGCCGGTCCCGCTCGCGCCGCCGCTCGCCGTGCCGGTGCCGGTCGCCGGCTCGTCGGCCGTATCGGCACCCGGAGCCGGGGCCACCGGTCCCAGCCCGGAGTGCAGACGCGCGGCCAGCTCCGGGACCGTCGGGTGGTCGAACGCCGCCGATCCGCGCAGCCGGACCCCGGTCAGGGCGTGCAGCCGGTTGCGCAGCTCGACCGCGGTGAGCGAGTCCAAGCCCTGTTCCAGGAAGCTGAGATCGAGGTCGACCTCGCCGGCCGAGGCGTGGCCCAGGAGCACCGCGGCCTCGGAGCGCACCAGCTCGGTGAGCATGGTGCGCTGCTCGGCGGTGCCGGCCCGGCCCAGCCGGGCCCGCAACTCGGGACCGGCATCCGAGGTGGCGGCGGCCTGGCGCCGGGCCGGGCGCCGCGGCCCGGCGTCGGCCAGGGCGCGCAGCACCGGCGGCAGGGCGTCGGCCTCGGCCGCCGAGCGCAGCGCGGCGGTGTTGAACGAGGCCGTGACCAGCACCGGCTCCGGCCGGGCGGACGCGGCGTCGAACAGCGCCAGCGCCACCTCGGCCGGCATCGCCGCCACCCCGCTGCGGGCGACCCGCGCCAGGTCCTGCGCGGACATCGTCCCGGTGATCTTGCTGGTGTCGGCCCACAGGCCCCAGGCCATCGAGGACCCCGGCAGCCCGGCGGCACACCGTTGCTCGGCCAGGGCGTCCAAGAAGGCGCTGGCCGCGCAGTGGTTGCCCTGCCCGGCGTTGCCGACGGTCGCCGAGAGCGAGGAGAAGAGGGCGAACCCGTCCAGGTCGGCGGTGCGGGTCAGCTCGTGCAGCCGCCAGGCCGCGCCGGACTTGGGCCGCGCCACCGCCGCCAGCCGCTCGGCGGTGAGGTCGCCGGTCAGCGCGTCGTCCACCACCCCGGCGGCATGGACCACGGTGCTCAGCGGCAGCTCGGCCGGGACGGCGGCCAGCACCGCGGCCAGCCCGTCCCGGTCGGCGACGTCGCACGCCACCACCCGGGTGCCGGCCCCGCGCGCGGCCACCGCGGCGGCCAGCGCCGGCACGCCCTCGGCGACCGGTCCGGACCGGCTGGTGAGCAGGAAGGCGGCGGCCCGGCCGGAGTCGGCCAGGTGCCGGGTGACCAGCGCGCCGAGGGTGCCGGTGCCACCGGCGACCAGGGCGGTGCCGGGGCGGCGCGGGGCCGAGGGGTCCGGCGGGATGGTCAGGACGACGCGGGGGTGGGGATCGGATGCCTTGCCGGGCTCAGGGGTCCGGGTCGGGTCGGCGGGATCAGCGGGGTCGATCAGTGCGACCGGCCGACCGCTGCTACTGCTGCTATGGCCTCGCAAGTACCGCAGGGCTTCGGGCGCGCGCCGGATGTCGAAGGCCCGGAAGTCCGGGACCACGCTCGCGGTCGCGACCGCCGCCTCGGCGAAGGTCAGATCCCGTGGGATCCGCGCCAGCGCCCGCGCTTCGGCCACCAACACCGTCGCACACGCGCCCGGCGCCACCGCGCAGACCCGATCGCCGACCGCGAAGTCCGCGGCATCGTCAGCGACTTCCAGGACCACGCCGGCGAACTGGCCGGTCCGCGATTCGCCGTGGGCGTCCAGCTCGGCTGCCCGGACCGCGACGCGGATCTGCCCGGCCGACAGCGGCGCGGCCGCGTCCGGGGCAGCGACCAAGGCCAGGCGGTCGCCGTCGACGGCCACCAGGTGCCACGGTGTGCCGTCCGCGGGCGGCACCAGGCCTTCGGCCGGCGGGGCCAGCCGGGGCGTGAGCACCGCACCGTCGCGGATCGCGAGCTCCGGCTCGCCGATCGCCAGCGCGGCCAGGACGGTGCGGGCCAGACCATCAGGAGTCTGTTCCGCCGACCCGGGCAGGTCGATCAGCTGCAGGCGGCCGGGGTTCTCGGCGCGGGTGGCTCGCAGCAGTCCCCAGACCGCCTGGCCGCTCAGGTCCGCCGCCGGGTCCTGCGACCCGGCGCTGATCGCGCCGCGGGTCAGCACTACCAGCCGCGAGCCCTCCAGCGCAGTCGCCCGCAGCCAGTCCTGAGCCAGGGCCAGGGCCGACTCGACCGCAGCCTGGGCATCCGTCCCGGCGAACTCAACCGGGGCGAACACCACTTGCGGCGCTGGCTGCCCCGCCTCGACTGCGGTCAGGAGCGCGGCCAGGTCTGGGTGCGACCACACCTCGACGTCCGCCTCGCGCAGCCCGGCGGTCAGCGCGTCCGGGATACCGGCGGTCAGCGCGTCCGAAGTACCGAGCGCGTCCGAAGTACCGGCGGTCTGTGCGTCCGGGGTACCGGCCGCACCGAGGACGGCGGCCCGCCCCGAGGGGATCGTGGCGCCGAGCGGCGCCTGGATCCACCGGGTCTCATACACCGGGTGGCTCAGGGCACCGGCCCGCAGCGCGTCGAACGCGCCAGCCGGGACCGGCCGTACCACCAACGCGCTCACCTCGGCCACCGGCGCCCCCGACGGATCGGCGGCGTGCAGCCTCAGCGTGCCGTCGGCCGAGCGGGTGATCCGCACCCGGAGCGCCGACGCGCCGGTGGCGAACACGGTGACCCCGTTCCAGGCGAACGGAAGGTGGACCGCCTCGTCGGCGTCCCGGTCCGGGCCGGAGGCCGCCGCCCGCAACCGCGCGTCGAGCAGCGCCGGATGCAGACCGGCGTCGAGCAGGGCCGGGTGCAGGACGAAGCGATCGGACTCGGCGACGATGTCGGCCGGCGGCTGGATCTCGGCGTACAGGTCCTCGCCGACCCGCCACGCCGCGGCCAGCCCGCGGAAGGCCGGACCGTATCCGTGCCCTGCCGCGGTCAGCGTTTCGTAGAGACCTTCGGTGGGCAGCGCCTGGGCACCGGCCGGGGGCCAGGCGGTGAAAGCGTCGGCCCAGTCCGGGTCCCGGTCATCGGCACGCGGCGCCACCAGGCCACTGGCATGGCGGGTCCAGGCCGTCCCGGCCGCCGTCTCCGGCCGGGACCAGATCGCGATCTCCCGGGCCCCGGTCTGGTCCGCCGGGCCGACCGCGACCTGGATGCGCACCGGTTCGCGGTCCGGCAGCGGCAGCGGCGCCGGCAGGGTCAGGTCCTCGATCCGGTCGCAGCCGACCTGCTGTCCGGCCCACACCGCCAGCTCCACGAACGCGGTGCCGGGCAGCAACACCACGCCGCCGGCGGTGTGGTCGGGAAGCCAGGTCTGCAAGGCCGGGGACAGCCGGCCGGTGTAGAGCAGCGAGCCGTCCTCGGCCCGCTCCACGGTCGCGCCGAGCAGCGGGTGCCCGGCCGGATCCAGGCCGACCGAGGTCACGTCGCCGGTCCGGCCGGCCGAGGCCTTGGGCCAGTACCGCTGCCTTTGGAAGGCGTACGTCGGCAGCTCGACCCGGCGCCGGCCGCGGCCCGGCGCAGCGCCGCCGAGCACCGCGGGCCAATCGACCCGGCCGCCGCGCACGTGAACCTCGCCGAGCGCGGACAGGAACCGGCCGGCACCGCCGTCGTCCCGGACCAGCGTCCCGACGACGGCCGGCACCAGCTCCGGATCCACGGCCTCGAAGGTGTCCTCGACCGCGGTGCCCAGCACCGGGTGCGGGCCGACCTCGACGAACATCCGGTGCCCGGACTCGGCCAGCACCCGGACCGCGTCGGCGAACCGCACGGTCTGCCGGACGTTGGCGTACCAGTAGTCGGCGTCGAGTTCCGGGCCGGTGAGCCAGGCCGCGCCGACCGTGGACAGGAACGGGATCGCCGCCGGCCGCGGCCGCAGCCCGGCCAGGGCCGCGCGCAGCGGCTCAGCCAGCACTTCCACCTGGGCCGAGTGGGCGACGAAGTCCTGGGCCGGCAGCCGCCAGCGCATGATCCGGCCGGCGGCCAGTTCGGCCTCGAACTCCGTCAGCGCGTCCGGATCGCCGCAGACCACGGTCGCCGCGGGCGAGTTGACCGCCGCGATCCAGAGCCGGCCGGTCCACGGCTCGAGCCGGGCGGCGACCTGCTCGGCGGCCAGGACCACCGACATCATGCCGCTGGTCCCGGCCAGCTCGGTCAGGGCCCGGCTGCGCAGCGCCACCACCTCGGCGGCCTCGGCCAGGGTCAGGATCCCGGCCACGTGCGCGGCGGCGATCTCCCCTTGCGAATGCCCGACGACCGCGTCCGGCCGCACGCCCGCCGCCTGCCACAGCGCGGCCAGCGAGACCATCACCGCCCACTGCGCCGGCTGCACCACCGAGGCCGCGGCCAGGGGCGGCGCGCCGGGCGTCCCGGCCAGCACCTCGCGCAGGGACCAGTCGACGTAGGGCGCCAGCGCTTCTTCGCATTCCGCGAGCTTGGCGGCGAACACCGGCGAGGACTCGGCCAGTTCCACACCCATGCCGGCCCACTGCGCGCCGTGTCCGGAGAACACGAAGACCAGGCGGCCGGGGCCGGAGGCGGAGGCGGTGCCGACCGCGACGCCGGACTGCGGCCGGCCGGCGGCCACAGCGGCCAGGCCGGTGCGCAGTGCGGCCGGGCCGGTGCCGGTCACCACAGCGCGGTGGGTGAAGACGGAGCGGGTGCCGGCCAGGGCCAGGGCGATGTCGGTGGCGTCAGCGACTTCGGCGACATCAGCGGCGTCGGCGGCGTCGGCGGCCAGGTGCGCCCCCAACCGCTCGGCCTGCGCCCGCAGCGCCTCGCCGGTCCGGCCGGAGACCAGCCACGCGGTGGCCTCGCCGGTGAACAGCGCAAGCGCTCCGTCCGCGGCGGGCACCAGGGCACCGTCAGCCGTCGGCTCCGGCGGCGCCTCCTCCAGGATCGTGTGCACGTTGGTGCCGCTGATCCCGAACGAGGACACCCCGGCCCGGCGTGGCCGGCCCCCGCCCGGCCACGGCACCGGCTCGGTCACCAGCCGCACCGCGCCGCTGGACCAGTCGATGTGCGGCGAGGGCTCGGCGACGTGCAGGGTCGGCGGCAACGTCCCGTTGCGCAGCGCCAGCACCATCTTGATCAGCCCCGCCACCCCGGCCGCGCCCTGGGTGTGGCCGAGGTTCGACTTCACCGAGCCCAGCCACAGCGGCCGGTCCGCCGGGCGCCCGCGGCCGTAGGTGGCCAGCAGGGCCTGGCCCTCGATCGGGTCGCCGAGCACGGTGCCGGAGCCGTGCGCCTCGACCGCGTCCACATCGGCCGGGGCCAGAGCGGCCACGGCCAGCGCGGCGCGGATGACCCGCTGCTGCGCAGGGCCGTTCGGGGAGGTCAGACCGTTGGACGCGCCGTCCTGGTTGACCGCGCTGCCCCGGACGATCGCCAGCACCGGGTGCCCGTTGCGGCGCGCGTCGGACAGCCGCTCCAGGACCACCATCCCCGCGCCCTCGGCCATGCCCATGCCGTCGGCCGCCGCCGAGAACGCCTTGCTGCGGCCGGCCGTCGACAGGCCCAGGTGCTTGCCGAACCCGAACGAGCCGGGGCTGGGCAGGATCGTCACTCCGCCGGCCAGCGCGAGCGTGCACTCGCCGGCGCGCAGTGCCTGGCCGGCCAGGTGGACCGCCAACAGCGAGGACGAACACGCGGTGTCCACGGTGAGCGCCGGGCCTTCGAAGCCGAATGAGTAGGACAGCCGGCCGGACATCACGCTGCCGACGTCGCTGGTCGGGACGTAGCCCCGCGCCGCTTCCCCGTCCTCGCGCAGCACGCTCTCGTAGTGCTGCGACCAGCCCCCGACGAACACGCCGGTCTGCGAGCCGCGCAACGTCGCCGGGTCGATCCCGGCCCGCTCGACCGCCTCCCAGGCGACCTCCAGCAGCACCCGCTGCTGCGGGTCCATGCCCAGGGCCTCGCGCGGGCTGATGCCGAAGAAGCCGGCGTCGAAGGCCACGGCGTCATCGACGAATCCGCCCTGGCGCGCGTGGATCACGGCCGGGGAGTCGGGGTCGCGTTCGTAGCGTTCCTCGATCCGCCAGCCGCGGTCCAGCGGGAGCTCCGTGATCGTGTCCCGCCCCTCGGCCAGGACCCGCCACAGGTCTTCGGGGCCGCGCACGCCGCCGGGGAACCGGCAGCCGATCGCGACGACGGCGATGGGGTCGGTCAGATCGGCGGCGGCCGACCGGGCGCCGGAGCCCGAGGCGGTGAGTCGCCCGTCATCGGCAAGCAGTTCGGTGCCCAGGTAGCGGGCCAGCACCAGCGGCGTCGGGTGGTCGAAGACCAGCGTCGTGGACAGCCGCAGGCCGGTCGCCGCACCAAGGCGCTTGCGCAGTTCGACCGCGGTGAGCGAGTCGAAGCCGAGTTCCTTGAACGCCCGGTCCGGCTCCACGGCGTCGGCCACCGCGTGCCCGAGAACGGCGGCGGCGTGCGAGCGGACCAGGTCCAGCAGGGTCCGCTCGCGGTCGGCCGGCGCGAGCGCCGCGAGCTGACGGGCCAGCGAGCCGGCCCCGGCCCCGGCTTCGGCGGCCCGGGGCCGGACGGTGCCGGCCAGGCCGCGCCACAGTGCCGGGACCGGTTCGCCCCGGGCGGCGCGGGCCCGCAGTCCGGGGACGTCGAGCAGCGCCGGGACCAGCAGGGCCTCGTCCCGGGCCAGGGCCGCGTCCAGCAGGGCCAGGCCCTGGGCGGCGGTCAGCGCCGTGACGCCGCCCCGGCTCAGCCGGGCGGTGTCGCCGGTGCCGAGGTGGCCGGTCATGGCGCTGGCGTCGGCCCACAGGCCCCAGGCCAGGGTGGTCGCCGCCAGGCCGGCCGAGCGGCGGTGGGCAGCCAGGCCGTCCAGGAAGGCGTTGGCCGCGGCGTAGTTCCCCTGGCCCGGGGTGCCGAAGGTGGCCGCCGCCGAGGAGAACAGGGTGAAGGTGTCCAGGTCGCGGTCGGCGGTCAGCTCGTGCAGATGCCAGGCGGCGTCCGCCTTCGGGCGCATGACGGCGTCGACGCGCTCGGGGGTGAGCGAGGTGAGCACCCCGTCGTCCAGGACGCCGACCGAGTGGAACACCGAGGACACCGGGACCTGGGACAGGAGCCCGGCCAGGGCCGCGCGGTCGGCGGCGTCGCAGGACACGACGCTGACCCCGGCCCCGGAGCCGGCCAGGGCCGCGGTCAGCGCCGGGACGCCGGCCGCGGCCGGACCGGAGCGGCCGGTCAGGACCAGCTCGGCGGCGCGGCCGGTCTCGGCCAGGTGCCGGGCCAGGCGAGCGCCGATCATGCCGGTGCCGCCGGTGACCAGGACCGTGCCCGCCGGGCGAGGGGCCCGGGGCACAGTGAGGACGACCTTGCCGATGGGCTCGGCCTGGCTCAGGTACCCGAACGCGGCGGCGATCCGGCGGACGTCCCAGCAACGGACCGGCAGGCCGGTCAACACGCCGTCCTCGATCAAGGCTCTGACCTCGGTCAGGATGGCGCCCAGCCGGTCGGGGCCGGGCGCGGCGGCCGGGGACTGAGCGGCCGGGGCGTCGAAGACGATGTCGGTGCTGTGAGCGGCGAACTCCTGCTCGAAGGCGAAGTCGTCCGCCAGGGCTATGTGCGCGTCGTCCAAGCCGGTGGCACGCAGTGTGTCCCACTCGGCCGGGGCGGCCGTGGCGAACACTTCCAGACCCAGGTGCCGGGCGATCTGCACCGCCGCCAAACCGACGCCGTCGGGCGCGACGCGGATCAGGATGCGCTGCCCGGGTGCGGCCTGAGCCAGGTCCACCAGGGCGTACCAGGCTGTGGTGAACGCCACCGGCAGGGCGGCGGCTTCGGCGAAGGACCGGCCCGACGGGAGCAGGACAGTGGTGCGCGCGTCCACGACGGCGAAGGGGCCGAAGCCACCGGCGGCCAGGGCCATCACGCGGTCGCCGGGTGACAGGTGCCGCACTGCGGAGCCGACCTCGGCGACCACGCCTGCCACCTCGCTACCGAGCAGTACTTGGCCCGGGTATACGCCCAGAGCGATCTGGACGTCGCGAACGTTCACTCCGGCGGCGCGGACCGCGATGCGGACCTGACCGGGTGCCAGGGCTGAGGGCTGGAGCGGCGCGGCGGCCAGGCCGTCGAGGGTGCCCGGGCGTTCGGCCTCGATGCGCCAGGGTGTGCCGTCGGCGGGGAGCGACAGGCCACCGGAGGGGCGGGTGAGGCGGCGGGCCAGGATGGACTCGCCGCGGATCGCCAGCTCGGGCTCGCCGGAGGCGAGGGCGCCGGGCAGGAGCTCAGAAGTCTGGCTCGGCAGGTCCAGCAGGACGAAGCGGTCGGGGTCCTCGGACTGGGCCGACCGGATCAGGCCCCAGACAGCGGCACCGGGCAGATCGGCGACGCTCTCCCCGGCGGCGGTGGCGACCGCGCCGCGGGTCAGCACGACCAGGCGGGACGCGGCCAGTTCCTCGGCGGCCAGCCACTGCTGCGCCACGGCGAGGACATCGGACACCGCGCCACGAGCGCGAGCCCCGGCCGAAGTCCCGGCACCGGCGCCGGCCGCCGCCTCGGCCGAACTCCCGGTCTCAACCCCGGCCGCCTGCGCGACCGAGGCAGCCGTCGAAGCCGCGGGTGTCCTCGCCGAGCCGGCGCCCCCGCCGGCCGCGACCAGTACCACATCCGGAACCGGCTCACCGGCCCGCACCGCCGCCACCAGCGCCGCGACATCCGCGAACACGCCGTCGGCGGCAACCCCGGTGGCGCCGAGCGCCACCACTGGTCCGGCCGGCTCGCCCGCCGGCACCGGGGTCCAGTCCACCGCGAACAGCCCGTCCGGCACGGTGGCCGCCGGAGCCGGGCCGTCGGCCGGGATCGCGCGCAGGACCAGCGAGTCCACCGATACCACCGGCAGGCCGGCGCCGTCCGCGGCCAGGAGCGAGAGGCCGCCGGAGCCGTCCGGGGTCAGGCGGACCCGCAAGGTGGCGGCGCCGGTCGCGTGCAGGCGGACGCCGGTCCAGGTGAAGGGGAGCCGCACCTCGCCCGGTGCCGCCCGCGGCAGCACGGAGCCGGACACGTGCAGTGCCGCGTCCAGGAGGGCCGGGTGCAGGCCGAAGCCGGGGGCGGCGGCCTCCGGGGGCAGGACCACCTCGGCGTAGACCTCGTCGGCGCGGCGCCAGGCCGCGCGCAGGCCCTGGAAGGCCGGGCCGTAGCCGTAGCCGCCGGCGGCCAGCTGCTCGTACAGGTCCTGGACCGGGAGCGGTTCGGCGTCGCGGGGCGGCCACAGCACCAGCTCGTCGGCCGGGGCCACGCCGGAGGAGGCGGCGACCCGGCCGCCGGCGTGGCGGGTCCACGGGGCCTGGGCGCCCGGATCGGCCGGGCGGCTGTGGATCTCGATGCTGCGGAACCCGTCCGCTTCCGGGCCGACCACCAGTTGCACCTGGACGCCGGAGTCCGGCACGACCAGCGGTGCCTCCAGCGTCAGCTCGTCCAACAGCGCGCACTGGACCGCGTCACCGGCCCGGACCGCCATCTCGACGAACGCCGTGCCCGGCAACAGCACCGTGCCGCCGACCGCGTGATCGGCCAGCCAGGGATGCGTCCGCAGCGACAGCGATCCGGTCAGGACCAGCCCGGCGCCGGACGCCAGCTCCACCGACGCGGTCAGGAACGGGTGCCCGAGCACATCGAGCCCGGCCGCCGTCGCGTCGTTCCGGCCGAACACCCGGCGCGGCCAGTAGTGCTGACGCTGGAAGGCATACGTGGGAAGGTCCACCGGCCCGGCGGTGCCGATGACGGCCTGCCAGTCGACGCCGACGCCCCGCACCCACGCCTCGGCGAACGAGGTCAGCAGCCGCGCCGCGCCGCCGTCGTCCCGCCGCAGAGAGCCGCAGACCAGGACGTCGAGCACCCCGGCGTGCTCCAGCGTCTCGGTGACCGGGGCGGTGAGGACCGGGTGCGGCGACATCTCCAGGAAGACGCCGTGCCCGGAGTCGGCCAGGGCACGGACCGCCCGGTCGAACTCGACCGTGGCCCGCAGGCTGTCGAACCAGTAGCCGGCACCGAGCTCAGGGCCCTGAAGCCACTCCCCCGACACCGCCGAGACCATGGGGATCGCCAGTTCGCCGGCGGCAACGGGAGCCAGGGCATCGGCGAGCTCGGCGCGCAGCTGGTCAACCTGAGCGCTGTGCGAGGCGTAGTCGACGGGGATGCGGCGCGCGCGGACTTCCTCGGCTTCGCACCCGGCGAGGAGTTCGGACAGCGCGTCGGGCTCGCCGGAGACGACTGTCGCGGACGGGCCGTTGACCACGGCGATAGAAAGGCGATCACCGAACTCTGCGATGCGGGTACGCACCGCATCGACCGGCTCGGCCACGGAAACCATGCCACCGGCGCCGGCCAACGCCTTGATCGCGCGACTGCGCAGAGCGACAACCCGCGCGCCGTCCTCCAAGGACAGCGCACCGGCGACCGTCGCCGCGGCGATCTCGCCCTGGGAGTGCCCCACGACCGCGTCGGGCGTGACGCCGGCGGCCTGCCAGAGGGCAGCCAGCGAGACCATCACCGCCCACAGAGCCGGCTGGACCACATCCACGTTCTCCAGCGCGGCCGGATCAGCCAGGACGTCGGCCAACGACCAGTCGACGAAGGGCGCCAGGGCCCGGCCGCACTCGGCCAGACGCTCGGCGAACACCGGTGAGGCCCGCACCAGATCCAGACCCATCCCAGCCCACTGCGCCCCCTGGCCCGGGAACACGAAGACCTTCCGGCCGAGCGCGCCGGCCGAGCCCACCGCCACCGACCCGGCGGCCTGCCCGGTCGCCACCACCGCCAGCCCGGCCGCCAGCTCCTGCCCGGCCGCGCCGATCACCACGGCGCGGTCGGGGAACACCGACCGCGCCGTCGCCAGCGACCACGCCACGTCCCGCACGTCGGTGCCCGGGTGGGCCACGGCGAACTCCCGCAACCGCGCGGCCTGGTCCCGCAGCGCCTCGCCGCCGTGGCCGGAGACGATCCAGGGCTGCGCGCCGTTCGCCACCACGGGTGCCACCGATGACACCGATGACACCGACAGCGCCGCCGGCGCGCCGGCCCCGCCGGCGGCACCGGGCTCGTCAGCACCCTTCGACGCCTCGGCCGGCACCGGGTCCGGCGCGTCGGAGAGGATCAGGTGGGCGTTGGTGCCGCTGATCCCGAACGAGGACACCCCGACCCGCCGGGTCCGCTCCCCGGCCGGCCACGGCACCGGCGCGCTGAGCAGCCGGACGTCGCCGGCGGTCCAGTCGATGTGCGGGGACGGCTCGTCCACGTGCAGCGTGCGCGGCAGTTCCTGGTGCTGCAGGGCCAGCACCATCTTGATCACGCCGGCCACCCCGGCGGCGCACTGGGTGTGCCCGATGTTGGACTTCACCGACCCCAGCCACAGCGGCCGGTCCTCGGGCCGGTCCCGGCCGTAGACCGCCATCAGCGCCCCGGCCTCGATCGGGTCGCCCAGCTCGGTGCCGGTGCCGTGCGCCTCGACGGCGTCCACCTGGTCGGCCGACACCTGCGCGTCGGCCAGCGCGGCCCGGATGACCCGCTGCTGCGAAGGGCCGTTCGGGGCGGTCAGGCCGTTGGAGGCACCGTCCTGGTTGATCGCGCTGCCCCGGATCACGGCGAGCACCCGGTGCCCGTTGCGCTGCGCGTCGGAGAGCCGTTCCAGCAGCAGCATGCCGACTCCCTCGGCCATGCCCATGCCGTCGGCCGTCGCCGAGAACGCCTTGCTGCGGCCGTCCGGGGCCAGGCCGCGCTGCCGGGAGAACTCCCCGAGCGCCCACGGGGTGGCCATCACCGTCACGCCGCCGGCCAGGGCCAGCGAGCACTCGTCGTTGCGCAGGGCCTGGGCCGCCAGGTGCAGGCTCACCAGTGAGGAGGAGCAGGCGGTGTCCACGGTCACCGTCGGCCCCTCCAGACCGAGCACGTAGGCCACCCGGCCGGAGATCACGCTGGTGGTGGTGCCGGTGAGCAGGTAGCCCTCGGAACCGCCGCCCTCGGATTCGTAGCCGCCCGAGGTCGCCCCGACGAAGACCCCGGTGTCCGAACCGCGCAGCGACGCCGGGGTGATGCCGGCCCGTTCCAGCGTCTCCCACGACGTCTCCAGCAACAGCCGCTGCTGCGGATCCATCGCCAGCGCCTCACGCGGACTGATCCCGAAGAACGCCGAGTCGAAGTCCGGCGCGTCGGCGAGGAATCCGCCCTCGCTCGCGTACGAAGTCCCCGGGTGATCCGGGTCCGGATCGAAGAACTCCTCCAATGCCCAGCCCCGGTTCTGCGGGAGCGGGCCGACGGCGTCGTGCCCGCCGGCCAGCAGGTCCCACAGGGACTCGGGGCTGTGGACACCGCCGGCGAAGCGACAGCTCATCGCCACGACGGCGATGGGCGCGCGGGCCGCCGAGACGAGCTGGCGGTTGCGCTGGCGCAGCCGCTCGTTCTCCTTCAGCGAGGCGCGCAGCGCTTCGACGACTTTGTCCGCGGGCATGTTCATCGGGCGCTCCGTAGCGTGGTCGGGGTCAAAGCGTGACCGGGCATCAAAGTTCGGTTCCTTCGGCTTCCATCGCGATCCGCACCAGCGCCTCGGCGTCCAGCGAGTCGATGAGCCCGGCGTCGGCCTCCGGTTCGGCCGCCGCCACCGCCAGGACCGCCTCGTCCCGGACGTCGGCCAGCCCGAGCAACGGCTCCAGCAGCCCGGCGTCCCGGAGCCGGGCCAGCGGGACCGCGGCCAGGATCGCCCGCAGCCTGGACTCCAGGTCGGCGTCGGCGTCGGCGGCCTGGGCGGCCACCTCGTCGGGCCGCAGGCGCTCGGACAGATGCGCGGCCAGTGCCGCCGGGGTCGGGTAGTCGAAGACCACGGTGGCCGCCAGGCGCAGCCCGGTGGCCCCGCCGAGCCGGTTGCGGAGTTCGATGGCCGCCAGCGAGTCGAAGCCGAGTTCCTTGAAGGTCCGGTCCGCCGCAGCCGCGTCCGCCGAGGTGTATCCGAGGACCGCGGCGGTGTAGGCGCGGACCATGTCGGTCAGGGCCTGGTCACGTTCCTCCGGCGCCAGCCCGGCCAGCCGGGACTGTACCGAGTCCCCGCCGGCCGCCGCCGCGGCGGCGGCGGCCTTCGGCCGGGCCGCGCCGGCCAGACCCCGCCACAACGCCGGGACCTGCTCGCCGCGGGCCGCGCGGGCCCGCACGCCGGGCAGGTCGAGCAGCGCCGGGACCAGCATCGCCTCGTCCCGGCCCAGGGCGGTGTCCAGCAGCGCCAGACCGTCGTCGGCGGTCAGGGCCTGGCCGCCGTCCCGGCTGATGCGGGACTTCTGGTCGCCGCCCAGGTGCCCGGTCATGGTGCTGGCTTCGGACCACAGGCCCCAGGCCAGGGCAGTGGCCGGGAGTCCGGCGGACTGGCGGTGCGCGGCCAGAGCGTCCAGGAACGCGTTGGCCGCGGCGTAGTTCGCCTGCCCGGCGCCGCCGAAGGTCGCCGCGGCCGAGGAGAACAGGACGAAGGCGTCCAGATCGCGGTCGGCGGTCAGATCGTGCAGGTGCCACGCCGCGTCGGCCTTGGGCCGCATCACGGTGTCCACCCGCTCGGCGGTCATGGACGTGAACACACCGTCGTCCAGGACTCCGACCGAGTGGAACACCGAGGACACCGGCACCGAGGCCAGCAGTCCGGCCAGCGCCTCCCGGTCGGCGGCGTCGCAGGACACGACCCGGACCCCGGCCCCGGAGCCGGCCAGGTCCGCGGCCAGCGCCGGCACGCCGCCGGCCACCGGGCCGGAGCGGCCGGTCAGCACCACCTGGCCGGCCCGGCCGGTCTGGGCCAGGTGCCGGGCGACCCGGCCGCCGATCATGCCGGTGCCGCCGGTGACCAGGACCGTGCCCGCGGCCCGCGGCGTGCGCGGAAGGGTCAGCACCACCTTGCCGATGTGCTTGGCCTGGCTCATGAACCGGAAGGCGTCGCTGATCCGGCGGACGTCCCAGCACTGGACCGGCATGCCGGTGAACACCCCGTCCTCGATCAGGGCCCTGACCTCGGTCATGATCTCGCCCAGCCGGTCCAGGCCGGCTTCGCCGGTCTCGAACATCTGGTAGCGCACGCCCGGATGGCCAGCCGCGACCTGCTCGGGATCGCGGGCGTCGGTCTTGCCCATCTCGATGAAGACGCCGCCGCGCGGCAGCAGCCGCAGTGAGGCGTCGGTCAGCTCGCCGGCCAGCGCGTTCAGGACGATGTCCATGCCCTGATCCGCGGTGACGGCCGCGAACTTCTCCTCGAAGCCGGCGTCGCGGGAGGAGGCGATGTGGTCCTCATCCAGGCCCATCGCGCGCAGCGTGTCCCACTTGCCGGGGCTGGCGGTGGCGAACACCTCCAGGCCCCGGTGCCGGGCGACCTGTACCGCCGCCGAGCCGACGCCGCCGGTCGCGGCGTGGATCAGGATCCGCTGACCGGGCGCGGCCTGCGCCAGATCCAGCAGGCCGTACCAGGCCGTCGTGAACGCCACCGGTATCGCCGCGCCCTGAGCGAACGACCAGCCCGAGGGCAGCGGCACCGTGGTGCGCGCGTCCACGACCGTGAACGGGCCGAACCCGCCGACGGCCGTGGCCATCACCCGGTCGCCGGGCACCAGTCCGGTCACGCCCGGGCCGACCTCGGCCACCACCCCGGCGACCTCGCTGCCCAGCAGGGCCTGGCCCGGATACATGCCCAGGGTGATCAGGACGTCGCGGAAGTTCACCCCGGCGGTGCGGGTCGCGACCAGCACCTGACCGGGTTCCAGCGGGGCGGCCGGGACCGGGACGGCGGCCAGGCCGTCGAGCGTGCCCGCGCGGTCGACCTCGATCCGCCAGGGCGTGCCGTCGGTGGGAAGCCGGAGCCCGGCGGTGGGGCGGGTCAGGCGGCGGGCCAGGATGGCCTCGCCGCGGATGGCCAGTTCCGGCTCGCCGCAGGCCAGGGCGCAGGCCAGGAGATCAGAACCCTGGTCCGGGAGGTCCAGGAGGATGACCCGGTCGGGGTTCTCCGATTGGGCGGTGCGGACCAGGCCCCAGACCGCGCCGGCGGGCAGATCGGTGACGCTCTCGCCGGGGGCGGTGGCGACCGCACCGCGGGTCACGACGACCAGGCGGGACGCCGCGAGTTCATCGGCGGCCAGCCATTGCTGGACCACGGCGAGCACATCGGATACCGCGCCGCGAGCGCAAGCCCCGGCCGGAGCTGCGGAACCGGCATCGGCGCCGGCCCCCGTAGCGGCCAACACCAAGTCCGGAACCGGCTCACCGGCCCGCGCCGCCTCGACCAAGGCGGCCACATCCGCGAACACGGCATCGGCCGAAACCCCGGGGACCCCGGCGCCCAGCGCCGCGATCCGCCCGGCCGGCTCGCCCGCCGCGACCGGCGTCCAGCCGACCGCGTACAGGCCTTCGCGCACCACCGGGTTCGCCGTGTCCTGATCCGCCGCGGGGATCGCGCGCAGGGCCAGCGATTCCACCGACACCACCGGGGTACCGCCGTGATCGGCGGCGATCAGGGTGAGGCCGCCGGAGCCGTCCGGAGTCAGCCGGACCCGCAGCGCGGCCGCGCCGATCGCGTGCAGGGTCACGCCGGTCCAGGCGAACGGCAGCCGCACCTCGCCCGGGCCGGACTCCGGCAGGACCAGACCGCCCAGGTGCAGGGCCGCGTCCAGCAGCGCCGGGTGCAGACCGAAGCCGGCGGCTTCATCGGCGACGATCTCCGGCAGGACCACTTCGGCGAACACTTCGTCGTCGCGGCGCCAGGCGGCGCGCAGGCCCTGGAAAGCCGGGCCGTAGTGATAGCCCTCTTGCGCCATGCGCTCGTACAGACCGCCGACCGGCAGCGGTTCGGCGCCCCGGGGCGGCCACACCACCAGATCACCGACCTGGATGCGCTCCGGCAACACGGTCAGCGTGCCGCTGGCGTTCCGGGTCCAGGGCGCGTCGGCGCCGCCGGTGACGGGCCGGGTGTGGATCGTGACCGGACGCACTCCGTCGGCGTCGCCGCCGACCGTGACCTGGACCCGCATCGGCGAGCCGTCCGCCGGCAGCACCAGCGGTGCCTCCAGCGTCAGCTCCTCCAGCCGGCCGCAGCCGACCGCGTCGCCGGTGCGGACCGCCAGTTCGACGAACGCGGTGCCGGGCAGCAGGACGGTCCCGCCGATCGCGTGGTCGGCGAGCCAGGGCTGCGCCTGGGTCGACAGCCGCCCGGAGAGCACCACGCTGTCTCCGGCCAGTTCCACCGACGCCAGCAGCAACGGGTGGCTCATCGCGCCGAGGCCGGCCTGCGCCAGATCCTTCGCGCCGGGCTTGGCGTTCGGCCAGAAGTGCTGGTGCTGGAAGGCGTAGGTGGGCAGGTCCACCCGGGTCCCGGAGCCCAGGACCGCGGCCCAGTCCACTCCGGCGCCGTGCACCCAGGCCCGGGCCAGCCCGTTCAGGGCGGTGGTCGCGGCATCGTGGTCGGGACGGAGCAAGGAGACGAACTCGCCGTCGGGCGCCGCCGCCGTGCCCAGGGCGGACAGCGTGCCGTCCGGGCCGATCTCCAGGAACAGGTCGATGTCCTGCCTCGCCATCGTGCTCACGGCGTCGGCGAACCGGACCGCGCCCCGGGCCTGGCCGGCCCAGTAGGCACCGTCGCAGGACTCGACGACCGCCCCGGTGGCCGTGCTCACCCACGGAATCGTCGTGGCCTTCCAGCCCAGACCGTCAGCAGTCCGCGACAGCTCGGCCAGCATCGGATCCATGCGGTGGGAGTGGAACGCGTGGCTGACCCGCAGCGGCCGGACCCGCACCTCGCGCCCGGCGAACACCGCCGCCACCGCGTCCACCGCGTCCTTCTCCCCGGAGACCACGGTCGCGGACGGACCGTTCACGGCGGCGATCCAGACGCCTTCGACCCCCTCCAGCGCCGCCAGCACCTCCGCTTCCGGCGCCGCGATCGAGGTCATCGCCCCGCCGGTCGGCAGGGCCTGCATCAACCGGCCCCGGGCAGCCACCAACGCCGCCGCGTCGGCCAGGGACAACGCACCGGCCGCGTACGCCGCGGCGACCTCGCCCACCGAGTGACCGGCGACCGCCCAGGGCTTCAGGCCCACCGCTGCCAGCATCGCGACCACACCGATCTGCAAGGCGAACAGAGCGGACTGCGCATAAACAGTCTGATTCGCCAGCTCCCCGGCATCGGCGGCGGTACCCAGCGCCACGTCCCGCACCGGCAGACCGAGGTGGCCTTCCAGCAGCCCGCACGCCTGGTCGAAGGCCGCCGCGAACACCGGAGAGGCCGCATACAGCCCGGCCGCCATCCCGGCACGCTGCGAACCCTGACCCGCGAACAGGAATCCCACCCGCTCGCCGCCGGTGACACCGCTGATCGCCGCGGCGGCGAACTGTCCGGTCGCCACCGAGGCCAGCGTCTCCGCGGACGTGTCCAGGACCACCGCGCGGTGCTCGAAGACCGACCGGGTGGTGGCCAGCGACCACGCGACGTCCCGCGCCTGGATCTCCGGGTGCGCCAGCACGAACTCGCGCAGCCGGCCGGCCTGTGCGCACAGGGCTTCCTCGGTCCGCCCCGACACCGGCCAGCCGACGGCACCGACCAGAACGGGACCGGCGGCATCGGCGGGACCGGCGGCACCGGCCGCCGGTTCCGGTCGGTCCGCCCCGGTCTGCGTCCCCGGCTCGGCCGGCGGCTCAGCCAGGATCACGTGCGCGTTCGTGCCGCTGATCGCGAACGAGGACACCCCGGCCCGCCGGACCCGGTCCGGGCCGGCCGGCCAGGCCGCCGGCTCCGTCAGCAGCTTGATGTCCCCGGCGGTCCAGTCCACCTTGGACGAGGGCCGGTCCACGTGCAGGGTCCGGGGCAGCCGCTCGTGCTGCATGGCCAGCACCATCTTCATGACCCCGGCCACGCCGGCGGCCCACTGGGTGTGGCCGAAGTTCGACTTGATCGAGCCCAGCCACAGCGGCCGGCCCTCGGGCCGGTCCTGGCCGTAGGTCGCCAGCAGCGCCCCGGCCTCGATCGGGTCGCCGAGGGTGGTGCCGGTGCCGTGGCCCTCCACCACATCGACGTCGGTACCGCGCAGACCGGCGCCGGCCAGCGCCGTCTTGATCACCCGCTGCTGCGAGGGACCGTTCGGGGCGGTCAGGCCGTTGGAGGCGCCGTCCTGGTTCACCGCGCTGCCGACGAGTACTGCCAGCACCGGGTGGCCGTTGCGGCGCGCGTCGGACAGCCGCTCCAGCACGACCACGCCGACGCCCTCGCTCCAGTTGGCGCCGTCGGCGCTGTCGGAGTACGCCTTGCTGCGGCCGTCGTGCGCCAGCCCCTGCTGACGGGAGAAGTCGACGAACCGCTCCAGGGTCGCCATCACCGTCACCCCGCCGGCCAGGGCCAGCGAGCACTCCCGGGCCCGCAGGGACTGCGCCGCCAGGTGCATGCCGACCAGCGAGGAGGAGCACGCCGTCTCGATGGTCAGCGCCGGGCCCTCCAGCCCGAAGGTGTAGGAGAGC
Organism: Catenulispora pinistramenti; assembly: GCF_018274385.1. Lineage (GTDB taxonomy): Bacteria > Actinomycetota > Actinomycetes > Streptomycetales > Catenulisporaceae > Catenulispora > Catenulispora pinistramenti. The sequence goes on from NZ_JAAFYZ010000001.1 coordinate 116,417, forward strand.
CGGCCGGAGGCGACGCTGGCGGTGGTGCCGATCATCAGGTAGCCCTCGGCGCCCTCGTCGATGGCCAGGCCCGGGCCGTAGCCGGAGATCGCGGCGCCGACGAAGACGCCGGTGTCCGAGCCGCGCAGCGCCACCGGGTCGATCCCGGCCCGCTCGAACGCCTCCCACGACGTCTCCAGCAACAGCCGCTGCTGCGGGTCCATCGCCACCGCCTCGCGCGGGCCGATGCCGAAGAATCCGGGGTCGAACTCACCGGCCTCGTACAGGAACCCGCCCTCGTTGACGTAGGAGGTGCCGGCCCGCCCGGACGGGTCGTAGATCCCGTCGATGTTCCAGCCCCGGTCGGTCGGGAACTCCCCGATGCAGTCCCGGCCGGTGTCGAGCACCTCCCACAGGTCCTCGGGGCTGCCGATGCCGCCGGGGAAGCGGCAGCTCATCCCGACGATCACGATGGGGTCCTGGGCCGCCGCGCCGGACCCGCCGGCCGACGGTGCGCCGGCCGCGGGGTCCGCGATCCCCGCGAACAGTTCGCTGTCCAGGTGCGCGGCCAACAGGGCCGGCGTCGGGTAGTCGAAGATCAGGGTCGAGGACAGCCGCAGCCCGGTGGCCCCGTTGATCCGGTTGCGCAGGTCCACCGCGGTCAGCGAGTCGAAGCCGAGGTCCTTGAACGCCCGCTGGGCGTCCACCGCGCTGGTCGAGGCGTGGCCGAGCACCGCGGCCGCGCTGGCCTGGACCAGGTCGACCAGGGCGTGGGCGCGGTCGTCGGCGGGCAGGGTGCCCAGCCGCTCCCGCAGCGAACCGCCGGCGCCGCCGGCCGCCGGCGCGGCCGCGGCGGACGGCCGGGCCGAGATGCCGACCAGGGTGCGCCACAGGGCCGGGACCGCCTCGCCGCGCGCCGCCGCCGCCCGCTGGCCGGCGACGTCGAGCAGGGCCGGGACCAGCACCGCCTCGTCCCGGGCCAGCGCGGCGTCGAACAGCGCCAGACCGTCGGCGGCCGGGAGCGCGGCCATGCCGCGGGCGGCCCGGGTGCGCTGGCCCTCGTCCAGGGTGCCGCCCATGCCGCCGGTGGCCCACAGGCCCCATTGGAGCGCGACCGCCGGGAGTCCGGCGGCCCTGCGGTGCGCGGCCAGACCGTCCAGGAAGGCGTTGCCCGCGGCGTAGTTGCCCTGGCCCGCACCGCCGAACAGGGCGGAGGCCGAGGAGTACAGGACGAACGCCGACAGGTCGCGGTCGGCGGTCAGCCGGTGCAGGTTCCAGGCCGCGTCGGCCTTGGGGCGCAGGGACGCGGCGATCCGCTCGGGGGTGAGCGAGGTGAGCACGCCGTCGTCCAGGACACCGGCGGCGTGGACGACCACTGACAGCGGGCGGTCCGCCGGGATCGTCCCGGCCAGCGCGGCCAGGGCGTCGTATTCGGCGGCGTCGCAGGACACCACCCGGGTGTCGGCGCCGGACTGCGCCAGGTCGGCGGCCAGCGCCGCGACCCCGGCGGCGGCCGGGCCGGCGCGGCCGGCCAGGATGACGTTCCCGGCGCGGCCGGTCCGCACCAGATGCCGGGCCGCCAGCCCGGCCAGCGTCCCGGTGCCGCCGGTGACCAGCGCGGTACCGGCGGCCGGGGCGGGCACCGGGATGGTCAGCACGATCTTGCCGATGTGCTTGGCCTGGCTCATGAACCGCAGGGCGTCGCCGATCCGGCGCACGTCCCAGCACCGGATCGGCGCGGCGGTGAACACCCCGTCCTCGATCAGGGTCCTGATCCCGGTCAGCATCTCGCCCAGCCGGTCCGGGCCCGCCGTCTCGCTGGTGGCGAAGGTGCGGTAGCGCACGCCCGGGTGGGCGGCGGCGATCTGGTCGGGATCGCGGGCGTCGGTCTTGCCCATCTCGATGAAGGCCCCGCCGCGCGGCAGCAGCCGCAGCGAGGCGTCGGTCAGCTCGCCGGCCAGCGCGTTCAGGACGATGTCCATGCCCTGATCCGCGGTGACGGCGGCGAACTTCTGCTCGAAGCCGACGTCCCGGGAGGAGGCGATGTGGTCCTCATCCAGGCCCATGGCTCGCAACGCGCCCCACTTGCCGGGGCTGGCGGTGGCGAACACCTCCAGGCCCAGATGCCGGGCGACCTGTACCGCCGCCGAGCCGACGCCGCCGGTCGCGGCGTGGATCAGGATCCGCTGACCGGGCACGGCCTGGGCCAGATCGACCAGGCCGTACCAGGCCGTCGTGAACGCCACCGGTATCGCCGCGCCCCGGGCGAAGGACCAGCCGGTCGGCAGCGGCACCGCGGTCCGCGCGTCCACGACCGTGAACGGGCCGAAGCCGCCGCCGGCCATCGCCATCACCCGGTCGCCGGGCGACAAATGCGGAACCCCGGGACCGACCTCGGCCACCACCCCGGCGACCTCGTTGCCCAGCAACGGCTCCCCCGGGTACATCCCCAGGGCGGTCAGCACGTCGCGGAAGTTCACACCGGCGGCGCGGACCGCGATCCGGACCTGCCCCGGACCAAGCGGGTCCAGCGCCTCCGGATACTCGGCGAAGGCCACGCCTTCCAGGGTGCCGGCGCGCGCGACCTCGGCCCGCCAGGGACCGGCCGGCAGGGCCAGCGGCGGGGCCGGGCGGACCAGGCGGCGGGCCAGGACGGCCCCGGCACGGACCGCCAATTCCGGCTCGCCGGAGGCCAGGGCGCCGGGCAGCAGGTCAGAACCCTGGCCCGGGACGTCCAGCAGGACGAAGCGGTCGGGGTTCTCGGTCTGCGCGGTGCGAATCAGGCCCCAGACCGCGGCGCCGGAAAGATCGGCCACGTCCTCGCCGGAGGTGGAGATCGCCCCGCGAGTCAGCACCACCAGGCGGGCCGCCGCCAACTCCTCGGCGGCCAGCCACTGCTGCACCACGGCGAGGACGTCGGACACGGCATCGCGAGCGCAAGCCGCGGTGTCCTCAGCGGTCTCGGTCGCGGTCGCCGAAGGCGAACCAGCAGGGGCACCCACCGCGAGCAACACCTGATCCGGAACCGGCTCACCGGCCCGCACCGCCGCGGCCAAAGCCGCCACATCGGCGAACGCGCCGTCCACCGGCAGCCCGGTGACGTCACCGCCGCCGAGCGCCACGATCCGCCCGGCCGGCTCGCCGGCCGGCACCGAGGTCCAGTCCACCGCGAACAGCCCGTCGCGCACCACGGCCCCGCCGCCGTGCCCGGCCGTGATCGCCCGCATCACCAGCGAGTCGACCGAGATCACCGGGGCGCCCCGGCCGTCGACGGCGCTCAGGGTCAGGCCGCTGCCCCCGTCCGGGGCCAGGCGGACCCGCAGCTGCGAGGCGCCGGAGGCGTGCAGGCCGACCCCGCGCCAGGCGAACGGCAGCGGGATCTCGCCGGGGCGCCCGGCCGGCAGCACCAGGCCGGAGACGTGCAGTGCGGCGTCCAGCAGTGCCGGGTGCAGGCCGAACCAGCCGGCCTCGGAGGCTGCCTGGTCCGGCAGCCGCACCTCGGCGAACACCTCCTCGCCCCGGCGCCAGGCCGCGTACAGGCCCTGGAACGCCGGGCCGTAGCCGTTGCCGCCGGCGGCCATCCGCTCGTACCAGCCGTCCAGATCGACCGGCGTGGCCTCGGTCGGCGGCCAGACCGCCAGGTCCCCGGCCGCCATCGCGCCGCCGCCGGGCGCCAGCGTCCCGCTGGCGTGCCGGGTCCACGGCGCGTCCAGGGCCGGGCGGGCGTGGATCCACACTGGGCGCAGGCCGTCCTCGGCGGCGCCCACGGTCACCTGGACCTGGGTCAGCGGGCCGTCGTCGGCCAGGATCAGCGGCGCTTCCAGGGTGAGCTCGTCGACCCACCCGCAGCCGACCGCCTCGCCGGCCCGGACCGCCATCTCCACGAACGCGGTGCCGGGCAGGATCACCGTCCCGCCGACCGCGTGGTCGGCGAGCCAGGGCTGCACCCGGGGCGAGAGCCGGCCGGTGAGCACCACACCGCCGTCGCCGGCCAGTTCCACCGACGCCAGCAGCAGCGGGTGGCCCATGGCGTTCAGGCCCGAGGCGGCCATGTCCGCCTCGCCGAGCACACCGGTGGGCCAGAACCGCTGACGCTGGAAGGCGTAGGTGGGCAGCTCCACCCGGTTCCCGGAGCCCAGGACCGCGGCCCAGTCGACCGGCGCGCCGTGCACCCAGGCCCGGGCCAGCCCGGTCACGGTCGTGGTCGCGGCGTCGTGGTCGGGACGGAGCAAGGAGACGAACTCGGCGTCCGGCGCGGCTCCGGCGCCGAGGGCCGACAGCGTGCCGTCCGGGCCGATCTCGACGAACAGGTCGATGTCCAGACCGGCCATGGTGGTCACGGCGTCGGCGAACCGCACCGCGCCCCGGGCCTGACCGGCCCAGTAGGCACCGTCGCAGGACTCGACGACCGCCCCGGTGGCCGTGCTCACCCACGGGACCTCGGTCCGGGCGAAGCCGATGGCTCCGGCGACCCGCGTCAGCTCGGCCAGCATCGGGTCCATCCGATGGGAGTGGAACGCGTGGCTGACCCGCAGCGAGCGGACCCGGGTGCCCCGGTCGGCGAACACCGCCGCGACCGCGTCCACCGCGTCCTTCTCGCCGGAGACCACGGTCGCCGACGGACCGTTCACCGCGGCGATGTGAACGCCTTCAACGCCGTCGAGCGCCGCCAGGACCTCCGCTTCCGGCGCCGCGATCGACGTCATGGCGCCACCGGTGGGCAGCGCCTGCATCAGCCGGCCCCGAGCCGCCACCAACGCACACGCCTCGGCCAGCGGGAGCGCCCCGACCGCATGAGCGGCCGCGACCTCGCCCACCGAGTGCCCCGCCACGGCAGCCGGCGCGACCCCCACCGCTGCCAGCATCGCCACCACGCCGACCTGCAAGGCGAACAAGGCAGACTGCGCATAAACAGTCTGATTCGCCAACTCCCCGGCATCGGCAGCCGTGCCGAGTGCCACAGCACGCACCGGCAGACCGAGATGCCCCTCGATCAGAGCGCAAGCCTCATCGAAAGCCGCCGCGAACACCGGCGAGGCCGCGTACAAACCCGCGGCCATCCCAGCCCGCTGCGAACCCTGACCCGCGAAGACGAAACCCACCCGGGTCCCGGTCCGCGCCACACCGCTCACGGTGTGCTCGGCCGGCGTGCCGTCCTGGAGCGCGGCCAGTTCCCGCACCGCGTCGGCCGCGCTGTCCGCGGCGCCGAACACCACCGCCCGGTGCTCGAACACCGACCGGGTGGTGGCCGCCGACCACGCCACATCGGCCAGCGCGGGCCCGGCTTGGCCGTCCAGCAGTTCGCGCAGTCCGGCGGCCTGACCACTGAGCGCCTCCGGGCCCCGGGCGGACAGCACCAGCGGCACCACACCGGTCAACGGCGCCGGGGCCGGCCCCCGGTCAGTCAGTTCCTCAGCACTGAGAGCCGGCACCGATGCGGGCGGCTCCTCTACGATCACGTGCGCGTTCGTCCCGCTGATCCCGAACGCCGAGACCCCGGCCCGGCGCGGCCGGTCGCCGGCCGGCCAGGACCGCGCCTCGGTCAGCAGCTCGATCTCCCCGCTCGCCCATTCCACCTGGCCCGAGGGCCGGTCCACGTGCAGGGTGCGGGGCATGACGCCGTGCTGCATGGCGAGCACGACCTTGATGACCCCGGCCGCCCCGGCCGCGGCCTGGGTGTGGCCGAAGTTCGACTTCACCGAGCCCAGCCGCAGCGGCCGGCCCTCGGGCCGGTCCTGGCCGTAGGTCGCCAGCAGCGCCCCGGCCTCGATCGGGTCGCCGAGCCGGGTCCCGGTGCCGTGCCCCTCCACCATGTCGACGTCCGAGGGGGTGAGCCCGGCCCCGGCCAGCGCGGCGCGGATCACCCGCTGCTGGGCCGGGCCGTTCGGGGCGGTCAGACCGTTCGAGGCGCCGTCGCCGTTGGTGGCGGTGCCGGTGATCACGGCCAGCACCGGGTGTCCCCGGCGGCGCGCGTCGGAGAGCCGCTCCAGCAGGAGCACGCCGGCGCCTTCGCTCCAGCCGGTGCCGTCGGCGGCCTCGGCATACGGCTTGCACCTGCCGTCGGCGGCCAGCCCCTGCTGCCGGGAGAAGTCGACGAAGGTGCCGGGGCGCGGCATCACCGTGACCCCGCCGGCCAGCGCCATCGAGCACTCGCCCGAGCGCAGCGCCTTGGCCGCCAGGTGCATCGCGACCAGCGAGGAGGAGCAGGCCGTGTCGATCGTCACCGACGGCCCCTCCAAGCCCAGGGTGTAGGCGACGCGGCCGGAGATGATGCTGGTGGCGCTGCCGGTGATCTGGTAGCCGGAGGCCTCCTCGGAGGTCACCTCGTAGCCCGAGGCGCCGGCGCCGACGAACACCCCGGTCGCGCTGCCGCGCATGGCCGCCGGGTCGATCCCGGCGTTCTCGAAGGCCTCCCAGGAGATCTCCAGCAGCAGCCGCTGCTGCGGGTCCATGGCCAGCGCCTCGCGCGGGCTGATCCCGAAGAACGCCGGGTCGAAGGCCGCCACCTCGTCCAGGAAGCCGCCCTCGGCCACGTAGGAGGTGCCGCTGTGGTCCGGGTCCGGGTCGTAGATCTGGCTCAGGTCCCAGCCGCGGTCGGTCGGGAACGGCCCGATGGCATCGCCCCCGCGCTCCAGCAGCCGCCACAGGTCCCGCGGACCGCGGATCCCGCCGGGAAACCGGCACCCCATGGCCACGATCGCCAGCGGCTCGGAGTCACCGGCCTCGATCCGGCGCAGGCGCTGGCGGGTCTCCTGAAGTTCGGCGGCAGTTCTCTTCAAGTACTCGAAGAGCTTGTCCTGGTTCTCCATAGCACTGTCTCCCATTAGTTTTCACCGAACTCCCGGTCCAGGAAGTCGAAGACCTCGTCCGGGGTGGCGGAGCCGAGATCGACCACCGCCTCGTGGGCCTGCTGGGCGCCCTGGTCCCCGATCCAGCGGGACAGCAGGGCCTGAATCCGCCGGGTGACGTCGTCGCGGGTCCGGGAGTCGGCGGTCAGGCCGGCCAGGCTGGTCTCCAAGCGGGCCAGCTCGTCGAAGATCGGCGCCGGCGCGTCGGCCGGGACGACGTCGTCGTCGAACATCAGGGTCCGCAGGTACTCGGCCACCGCCGCCGAGCTCGGCCAGTCGAAGACCAGCGTCGAGGGCAGCCGCAGCCCGGTCGCGGCGTTGAGCCGGTTGCGCAGTTCCACGGCGGTCAGCGAGTCGAAGCCGAGCTCCTTGAACGCCCGCGCCGGTTCCACCGCCTCGCGCGAGGAGTGGCCGAGCACGTCGGCGACGTGCGCCCGCACCAGCTCCAGCAGCATCCGGTCGCGCTCGGCCCGGGCCATGCCGCCGAGCTGCTGCACGATCGAGCGGTCCGCGGCCACCGGGGCGCCGCCGGCCGCCGGCCGCGCCGGGCCGCCGGCCAGGCCCCGCCACAGCGCCGGCACCGGCTCGCCGCGGCCGGCCCGGGCCCGCATGCCGGGCACGTCCAGCAGCGCCGTCACCAACAGCGCCTCGTCCCGCTCCAGCGCGGCGTCGAACAGGGCCAGGCCCTGCGCTGCGTCCAGGGCGGTCATCCCGCCGCGGTTCATCCGGCTCTTCTGCTCGGCACTCAGATCGCCAGTCAGGGCACTGGCCTCGGCCCACAGCCCCCAGTCCAGAGCCACGGCGGCCAGACCGGAGCTGCGGCGACGCGCGGCCAAGCCGTCCAGGAAGGCGTTGGCCGCCGCGTAGTTGCCCTGGCCCGAGCCGCCGAACGCGGCCGCCGCCGAGGAGAACATCACGAAGGCGTCCAGGTCCAGGCCCGCCGTCAGCTCGTGCAGGTGCCAGGCGGCGTCGGCCTTGGGCCGCATCACCGCCGCCACCCGGTCCTCGGTCAGCGAGGTGACCACGCCGTCGTCCAGGACGCCGGCCAGGTGCACCACCGAGGTCAGCGGCCGGTCGGCGGGCACCGCGGCCAGCACTGCGGCCAGCGCGTCGCGATCGGCGGTGTCGCAGGACACCACCGAGGCCGCGGCCCCGCTGTCGGCCAGCCGCGCGGCCAGCGCCGCGACCGCCGGAGCCGCCGGGCCCGAGCGGCTGGCCAGGACCAGCCGGCCGGCCCGGCCGGAGCCGGCCAGGTGCCCGGCGACCAGTGCGGCCAGCGTCCCGGTGCCACCGGTGAGCAGGACCGTGCCGTCGCGGCGCGGCGTGGTCGGCACCGTCAGCACGATCTTGCCGATCTGTCGGGCCTGGCTCATGAAACGCAGCGCGTCGGGCGCGCGGCGCACATCCCAGCACCGCACCGGCAGAGCCGTCAGGCTCCCGGCCGCCAGCAAAGAGGTGATCTCGGCCAGCAGCTCGCCCAGCCGGTCCGGTCCGGCCTCGGCGGTGGAGAACGCCCGGTAGCGGACGCCGGGATGGTCGGCGGCCACCTGCTCGGCGTCCCGGATGTCGGTCTTGCCCATCTCGATGAACGCGCCGCCGCGCGGCAGCAGCCGCAGCGAGGCGTCGGTCAGCTCACCGGCCAGGGCGTTCAGGACGATGTCCATGCCCTGGTTCGCTGTGCCGACCGCGAACTTCTCCTCGAAGCCGGCGTCGCGGGAGGACGCCAGGTGATCGTCGTCCAGGCCCAGGGCCCGCAACGCGTCCCACTTGGCCGGGCTGGCGGTGGCGAACACCTCCAGCCCCAGATGCCGGGCCAGGTGGACCGCGGCCATCCCGACCCCGCCGGCCGCGGCGTGGATCAGGATCCGCTGACCGGCCCGGGCCCCGGCCAGGTCGACCAGGCCGTACCGGGCGGTCACGTAGGCGACCGGGACGGCCGCGGCCTGGGCGTGGGTGAGCCCTGCCGGGACGGGGGCCGCCAGCCGCGCGTCGAGCACGGCCACCGGCCCGACCGCACCGGTCGCCATGCCGAGCACCCGGTCGCCGACCGCGATCCCGGTCACCGCGCCGCCGATCTCGGTGACCACCCCGGCGACCTCGCTGCCCAGCTGCCCGCGGTCCGGGTCCAGCTCCAGCGGCAGCAGGTCCAGCGTGGCCATGACGTCGCGGAAGTTCACCCCGGCCGCGCGGACCGCGACCCGGATCCGGCCCGGGCCCAGCGGTTCCAGCGCCGCCGGGTGTTCGACCAGGCCCAGGCCGTCCAGGGTGCCGCGGTTCAGCACCGCCAGGCGCCAGGGCCCGTCGGCCGGCGGCACCAGCGTGCCGAACGGCCGGGACAGCCGCCGGGCCAGCACGATCCCGGCCCGCACGGCCAGCTCCGGTTCGGCCGAACCGAGCGCCGCCAGGAGCGTGCCGACCCCGTCGGAGCCTTCGTTCGGCAGGTCGGCGAGGACCAGTCGGTCCGGGTTCTCGGACTGCGCCGAGCGGATCAGGCCCCACAGGGCGGCGCCGCCCAGGTCGCCGACGAAATCGCCGGGGCCGGTCGCGACCGCGCCGCGGGTCACCAGGACCAGGCGGGCCGACAGCAGTTCGTCGGCGGTGAGCCAATGCTGGGCCAGGGCCAGGGCGTCGGCGGTGGCCCGGCGGGCGGCGGCGGCTTCGTCGGCCGGGTTGTCGGCCGGGTTGTCGGCCGGGTGGTCGCTCTGGCCGCCGGTCTGGCTGCCGACCGCGGCCAGCACGGTGTCGGGCACCGGCGCGCCGTCCCGGATCGCCGCGACCAGCGCGGCCAGGTCCGGGAACGTCCCGGTGAACGGGATCGCGGCGGCCAGGCGATGCCGGTCCGGGCCGACCAGGACCATGCGCCCGGCCGGGGCGTCCTCGGCGACCGGGGTCCAGTCCAGGCTGAACAGCCCGTCCCGGGTCGGGCCGGTGGCCGCGCCCAGCCGGGCCGCCGGCACCGGCAACGACACCATGGACTCCACCGACAGCACCGGGAGCCCGGAATCGTCGGCGACGGCCAGGGTCAGCCCGGAGCCCTTGGCGTCCACGCCGAGCCGCACCCGCAGCGCGCCGGCCCCGGAGGCGTACAGCGTCACCCCCTGCCAGGCGAACGGCAGCAGGATCTCGCCCGGTCCGGCTTCCCCGACCACCGGACCGGCCAGCATCGAGGCGTGCAGGACGGCGTCCAGCAGCGCCGGGTGCAGCCCGAACGCCGCGGCCTCGGCCGCCGCCGGTTCCGGCAGCCGGACCTCGGCGAACACCTCGGCGCCGCGCCGCCACACCGCGCGCAGGCCTTGGAAGACCGGGCCGTATCCGTACCCGGATTCGGTCAGCCGCTCGTAGAAGCCGTCCACCGGGACCGGCGTCGCGTCGGCCGGCGGCCAGGCCGCCAGCCCCTCCACCGTGCCGGGGCCGACCACCGGGGCCAGCAGCCCGGTGGCGTGCCGGGTCCAGCCGGTCAGCTCGTCGGCGTCGACCGGCCGGGAGTGGATCTCCAGCGTCCGGTAGCCCTCGGCGTCCGCGTCGGCCACCCGCACCTGGACCTGCACCCCGGCGTTACCGGCCGGCAGTACCAGCGGCGTCTCCAGGGTCAGCTCTTCCAGCCGGGGGCAGCCCGCGACGTCGCCGGCCCGGACCGCCATCTCCACGAACGCGGTGCCGGGCAGCAGCACCACGCCGCCCACCGCGTGGTCGGCGAGCCAGGGCTGCAGACTCGGCGCCAGCAGACCGGTCACCAACAGGCCGCCACCGGCCGCCAGTTCCACGGCCGCCGCGAGCAGCGGGTGGTCGGTGGTGTCCAGCCCGATCGACGAGGCGTCGGGACGGCGCGGCACCGGCACCGGCCAGAAGCGCTCCGACTGGAACGCGTAGGTGGGCAGCGGGACCCGGCGGCTCGCGCCGACGACCGCCGGCCAGTCGACGTCGACACCGCGCACCCACGCCTCGGCGAACGAGGCCAGCAGGCGCTCCGGGCCGCCGTCGTCGCGCCGCAGCGAGCCGGAGACCAGGGCGTCGGGGGCACCGGCGCGTTCCAGCGTCTCGGTGACGGGAGCGGTGAGCACCGGATGCGGCGACATCTCCAGGAAGATCTCGTGCCCGGAGTCGGCCAGGGCGCGCACGGCCCGGTCGAACTCGACCGTCGCGCGCAGGCTGTCGAACCAGTAACCGGCAGCCAGCTCAGGGCCCTGAAGCCACTCGCCGGAGACAGCCGAGACCATCGGAATGCTCAGCCGGCCGGGGGTGATCGGGGCGAGCGCGGCGGTGATCTCCTCGCGCAGCTGCTCGACCTGGGCGCTGTGTGAGGCGTAGTCGACGGGGATACGACGGGCCCGGACCTCATCGGCCTCACAAGCCGCGAGGAGTTCGGACAGCGCGTCCGGCTCGCCGGAGACGACGGTCGCGGACGGGCCGTTGACCACCGCGATCGAGAGGCGGTCGCCGAAGCCTGCGATCCGAGCCCGTACCGCCTCGACCGGCTCGGCTACGGAGACCATCCCGCCCGCGCCGGCCAACACCCGCAGCGCACGGCTACGAAGAGCCACGACCCGCGCGCCGTCTTCCAAAGACAACGCACCGGCGACAGTCGCAGCAGCGATCTCGCCTTGGGAGTGGCCGACCACGGCATCCGGGACCACCCCGGCGGCCTGCCACACGGCAGCCAGCGAAACCATCACCGCCCACAAAGCCGGCTGCACGACATCCACGGCCTCAAGCGCGGCCGGATCAGCCAGAACCTCGTCCAGGGACCAGTCCACGAACGGCGCCAAGGCGCGGCCGCATTCGGCGAGGCGGTCAGCGAACACCGGCGAAGACTGGGCCAGTTCGCGGCCCATACCGGCCCACTGAGCACCCTGCCCCGGGAACACGAACACCGACCGGCCGGACACCGACGTCGAACCGGCCACCACCGAACCGGCGGTCTGGCCGGTCGCCACCGCGGCCAGGCCGGCGGCCAGTTCCAGACGGGCCGATCCCACTACTACCGCTCGGTGCTCGAACACCGAGCGCGTGGAGGCCAAGGACCATGCCACATCGCGCACGTCCAGCTCCGGTCGCGCGACAGTGGATTCCCGCAACCGCTCAGCCTGCGAGCACAGCGCCGAATCCGAACGGCCCGACACGGTCCACGGCACCACGCCACCGACCACCAGGCCAGCCGCGGTACCAAGACCCGCCGCACCCACCGGGTCAGCCTCGGTCACCGCGCCAGCCGCACCCGCCGGATCGGCTCCGGCAGCTCCGGCAGCCTGCGCATCCTCGGCGACCGGCGGCTCCTCCAGAATCACGTGCGCGTTCGTCCCGCTGATGCCGAACGAGGACACCCCGGCCCGCCGCGGACGCCCGGACGCCGGCCACGGCACCGACTCGGTCAGCAGCCTGACGTTGCCCGCGTCCCAGTCGATGTGCGGCGACGGCTCGGTGATGTGCAGGGTCTGCGGCAGCGTCCGGTTCTGGAGCGCCAGGACCATCTTGATCACGCCGGCGGCGCCGGCCGCGGCCTGGGTGTGGCCGATGTTCGACTTCACCGAGCCCAGCCACAGCGGCCGGTCCTCGGGCCGGTCGCGGCCGTAGGTCGCCATCAGCGCGCCGGCTTCGATCGGGTCGCCGAGTTCGGTGCCGGTGCCGTGCGCCTCGACCACGTCCACGTCGGCGACCGAGAGCCCGGCCCCGGCCAGTGCGGCGCGGATGACCCGCTGCTGCGACGGGCCGTTCGGGGCGGTCAGGCCGTTGGAAGCGCCGTCCTGGTTCACCGCGCTGCCCCGGACCACCGCGAGGACCTGATGTCCGTTGCGGCGCGCGTCGCTCAGCCGCTCCAGCACCACCATGCCGACGCCCTCGGCCATGCCCATGCCGTCGGCCGTCGCCGAGAACGCTTTGCTGCGGCCGTCGGGGGCCAGGCCCCGCTGCCGGGAGAACGACACCAGGTCGCCGGGGGTCGCCATGATCGTGACACCGCCGGCCAGGGCCAGCGCGCACTCCCCACCCCGCAGTGCCTGGGCCGCGAGGTGGATCGTGACCAGCGAGGACGAGCAGGCGGTGTCCACGGTCACGGCCGGGCCTTCGAGCCCGAGCACGTAGGACACCCGCCCGGACAGCACGCTGGTCGCGTTGCCGGTCATCAGGTGGCCTTCCAGCCCGCCGGTCCCCTGCAACGCCGCCTGCAGTCCGACGCCGTAGTTGGACGTCGCGCCGCCGACGAACACGCCGGTCCGGCTGCCGCGCAGGGCCCGGGGATCGAGCCCGGCCCGCTCCAGCGCCTCCCAGGACACTTCGAGCAACATCCGCTGCTGCGGGTCCATCGCCAGCGCCTCGCGCGGGCTGATCCCGAAGAACGCGGCGTCGAAGTCCGTGGCCGCGCCGACGAAGCCGCCGCCGCGCACGTAGGAGGTGCCCTCGCGGGTCGAGTCGGCGTCGTAGATCAGGTCCAGCGGCCACTCCCGGTCCCGCGGCAGGTCCGAGACCGCGTCGGTCCCGGTGGACAGCAGCCGCCAGAAGCCCTCCGGGTCCCGGACGTCGCCGGGGTACCGGCAGCTCATCGCCACGATCACGATCGGGTCGGCGTCCGAATCGGCGGCCGGTCCGGCCGGGGCCGCCGGCGGGTTCGCGACCGTGGCCGGCTCGGCCTCCGCCGCCCCGAACATCTCAGTGCGCAGATACCGCGCCAGCACCAGCGGGGTCGGGTAGTCGAACAGCAGCGTGGCCGGCAGCCGCAGCCCGGTCACCCGGCTGACCTGCTGGCGCATCTCCAGCGTGGTCAGCGAGTCGAAGCCGAGGTCGGCGAAGGCCCGCTCGGCGTCGACGGCGTCGGCCGAGTCGTGGGACAGGACGATGGCCACACCGGTGCGGATCAGGTCGATCAGCGCCCGCTCCTGCTCGGCCGCCGGCCGGCCGCCCAGCCGCTCGGCCAGCTCGCCCCGGTCCAGGGCGGTCTGCGGGCCGGCGTCCGTGCCGGTGGCGGCCTGTTCCTGCTGAGCGGCCACCACCTCGGGCAGATCCCGGACGAACGGGCTGGGCGCGGCGGCGAACTGCGGCCAGTCCACGTCCATCACCGCCAGCAGCGGGTCGCCCTCGGCCAGCGCCTGGCCCAGGGCCTTGAGCGCCGGCTCGGGATCCATCGGCGGCAGCGCGCCGCGCCGCATGCGCTGCCGGACCGCGTCGTTGGCCTCGGCGACACCGCCGCCGGCCCAGGGTCCGTAGGCCACGGACAGCGCGGCCAAGCCCTGCGCCGCCCGGTGTTCGGCCAGCGCGTCCAGGTAGGCGTTCGCGGCGGCGTAGTTGCCCTGGCCCGCGCCGCCCAGCGTGGCGGCGGCGGACGAGAACAGCACGAAGGCGTCAAGGTCCTGATCGGCGGTCAGCTCATGCAGATGCGCGGCGCCGGTGGCCTTGGCCGTCAGGACCGAGGCCAGGCGGGCGGCGTCCAGGCCGTCCAGCAGACCGTCGTCCAGGATGCCGGCGGTGTGCAGGATCGTGGACAGCGCCGGGCCGTCCGCGCCGATCCGCGCGAGCAGACCGGCCACCTCTTCCCGGCGGCCGACGTCGGCGGCCAGCACCGCCACCGCCGCGCCGCGCTCGGCCACCTGCGCGGCCAGGCCCGCGACCCCGGTCGCGACCGGGCCGGACCGGCTGGTCAGCACCACTCGCGGGGCGCCCAGGCCGGCCAGCCAGCCGGCCAGGTGCCCGGCGAGGGCGCCGGTGCCGCCGGTGATCAGGACACTGCCGCGCGGCGACCACTCGTCGGCCACGGTCCGCGCCAGCGGCGCGTGCCCCAGCCGCCGGGCCAGGATGCCAGAGCCGCGCACCGCGACCTGGTCCTCCTCACAGCCGGCCAGCACCGCGCACAGTCGCTTCGCGGCCCGGTCGTCCAGCCCGGCGGGCAGGTCGATCAGGCCGCCCCAGCGGTCCCGGTGCTCCAGGGCCACCACCCGGCCCAGGCCCCAAGCCTGGGCCTGCACCGGGTTGGCCAGCGCCTCGCCGGCCCCGGTGGCGACGGCGCCGCGGGTCAGGACCCACAGCGGGGCGTCGGCGCCGATATCGCCGAGCGCCTGCACCAGGGTCAGTGTTCCGGCCAGACCGCGGGAGACCTCGGGCTGGTCGGTCAGCGGCGTCTCATCCAGGGCGAGCAGCGACACCACGCCGGAAACCGGAGTCCCGGCTTCGGCTTCGGTGATCCGCGCCACCAGCGCCGCGCGGTCGGTGTCGCCGTCGATCACGACGGTCTGCGCACCATGACTGGCGAGTGCCCGCGCCGTCTCGGCGGCGGTCTCCGCTTCCGTCTCCGGCGCCACGATGAGCCACCGGCCGTTCAGACGCACGTCCTGCGGGTCGGCGACCGGGGACCACCAGACCCGGTACCGCCAGTTGTCGATGGCGGCCCGTTCCCGTTCCCGGCGCCGCCAGGCGGCCAGCGCCGGGACGATCTCGTCGAAGGAGCGGGTCCCGTCCACGGCCAGGGTGTCGGCCAGGACTCGCAGGTCGCCGCCTTCGACGGCGGCCCAGAACTCGGATTCGGCGGGCAGGCCCGATCCGTCGGCTCCGGCCGACAGGACAGAACCCTGCGACGTCAGCGGGGCCGGCCAGAGCCGGCGTCCCTGGAAGGCGTAGGTGGGCAGCGCGATCCGCCGCCCGCCGCCGAGGACCTTGGCCCAGTCCACGGCGACGCCCTTGCCGAAGGCCCGCGCCATCACCGAGAGGATCTGGACCGCGCCGCTGTTGTCCTGGTGCGTGGTTCCGGAGACCACCGGGGTGACCGCGATGCCGGTCTCCTCGAAGACATCCGCGACCGCGCCCTCCAGCGTCGGATGCGGAGACACCTCAATGAACGAATAGAACCCTTCGTTCGCCAGATCACGGATCGCGTCGGCGAACCGGACCGTGTTGCGGACGTTGGCGAACCAGTAGCCCGCATCCAGCTCGTCACCGGGGACCCACCGGGACAGGGCCGTCGAGAAGAACGGCACCCGGCCCGCGTCAGGCACCACGTCGGCCAGGTCTCGCGCCAGCGCCGATTCCAGCGTCTCCACCCCGGCCGAATGCGCCACGAAATCGGTCTCCGGAACCCGCCAGCGCATCATCCGCTGCGCAGCCAGCTCCGCCTCGAACTCGGCAACCGCATCCGGCTCACCAGACACCACCGTCGCCGCCGGACCGTTCACCGCCGCCACCGAAAGCCGCTCACCCCACGGCTCCATCAGGGCACGAACCCGCTCCTCGCCCATCACCACGGACACCATCGCGCCCGACGACCCCAGACCCGACAGAGCCCGTGACCGCACCACCACCACGCGCGCCGCATCGCTCAGCGACAACGCACCGGCAACCGTCGCCGCCGCGATCTCACCCTGCGAATGGCCCACCACCGCATCCGGTATGACGCCGGCGGTCTCCCACACCGCGGCCAAAGACACCATCACCGCCCACAGGACCGGCTGCACAACCTCAGCCGCATCCAACGACGGCGCACCCTCAAGCCCGTTCACCACATCCAGCAACGACCACGACACCAACGGAGCCAACGCAGCCGCACACTCCGCCATCCGCGCCGCGAACGCCGGGCAGGACACCAACAGCTCGCGACCCATACCAACCCACTGCGCACCCTGACCAGGGAAAACAAACACCGTCTTCCCGACATCACCCGCGACACCGGTCATGACAGTCGGCAGGCCGCGGCCCTCGGCGAGGGCGTCCAGACCGGCCAGCGCCTCGGTGCGGTCGGCGCCCAGCACGATGGCGCGGTGCTCGAACAGCGATCTCGTGGTGGCCAGGGACCAGCCGACGTCCTGCGGGTCCGCGTCCACGCCATCCGCGTTGTCCATGCCGTCCATGGCGTCCAGGAACCGGGCGAGCCGGGCTGCCTGGGCCCTCAGGCCGTCAGCGGTGCGGGAGGAGACGAGCCACGGCGTCACCCCGGTCACCAGCGGCTCGGCCGGACCGCCGACGCCCAGGTCGGCCGGGTCGGCCGCCGGCTCCTCGGCCGGCGCCTGCTCGATGATGGTGTGGACGTTCGTGCCGCTCATGCCGAACGCCGAGACCCCGGCCCGGCGCGGCCGGTCCACGGCCGGCCAGGCGACCGGCTCGCTCAGCAGCCTGACGTTCCCGGCCGTCCAGTCCACGTGCGACGAGGGGGTCTGGGCGTGCAGGGTCCGCGGCAGCACGCCGTTGCGGATCGCCATCACCATCTTGATCACCCCGGCGACGCCGGCGGCGGCCTGGGAGTGGCCGATGTTCGACTTCACCGAGCCCAGCCACAGCGGCCGGTCGGCCCCGTGGTCCAGGCCGTAGGTGGCCAGCAGCGCCTGGGCCTCGATCGGGTCGCCGAGCACCGTGCCGGTGCCGTGCGCCTCGACCGCGTCCACCTCGTCCCCGGACAGCCCGGCGGCGGCCAGCGCGGCGCGGATGACCCGCTGCTGCGAGGGGCCGTTCGGGGCGGTCAGGCCGTTGGACGCGCCATCCTGGTTGATCGCGCTGCCGCGGACCACCGCCAGCACCTCGTGCCCGTTGCGGCGGGCGTCGGAGAGCCGCTCCAGCAGCAGCATGCCGATGCCCTCGCCGATACCCATGCCGTCTGCGGAGTCGGAGAACGCCTTGCACCGGCCGTCCGGAGCCAGGCCCTGGGTCTGGCTGAAGCCGATGAACACCGCCGGGTTGGCCGTCACCCACACCCCGCCGGCCAGCGCCAGCGCGCACTCGCCGTTGCGCAAGGCTTGCGCGGCCAGGTGCAGGGCCACCAGCGCGGAGGAACACGCGGTGTCCACGGTCACCGCCGGACCGATCAGGCCCAGCGCGTAGGACACCCGGCCGGACAGCACGCTGGCGGCGTTGCCGGTGATCATGTGCCCGTCCAGGTCGCCGAGGCTGGCGCTGTAACCGGACGGCGAGGCGCCGACGAAGACGCCGGTCTGGGTGCCGCGCAGCGCGACCGGGTCCAGGCCGGCCCGCTCGAACGCCTCCCAGGAGGTGTCCAGGAGCAGCCGCTGCTGCGGGTCCATGGCCATCGCCTCGCGCGGGCTGATCCCGTAGAAGGCGGCGTCGAAGTCGGCGACTCCCTGGGCGAAACCGCCGGCCTTCACATACGAGGTGCCCGGGTGTGCCGGATCGGGGTGGTAGATCTCTTCGATGTTCCAGCCCCGGTCCCGGGGGAACTCCGCGACCGTGTCGGCGCCGGCGTCCACCAGCTGCCACAGGTCTTCCGGAGTGCGCACCCCGCCCGGGTAGCGGCAGGCCATCGCCACGATGACGATCGGGTCGTCGTCGGCCGCGGCCCCGAACGGCTGCGGGACCGGCGTCACCGGATCGGCGGCCGGTGTGCCGCCGAGCCGCGTGCGCAGGAAGTCGGCGACGGCGGCCGGGTTCGGGTGGTCGAACAGCAGCGTGGCCGGCAGCCGCAGACCGGTCTCGGCGTTCAGCCGGTTCCGCAGTTCCACGGCGGTCAGCGAGTCGAAGCCGAGGTCGCTGAACGCCCGGCCGGCCGGCACGGCCTCGGTCGAGGTGTGGCCGAGCACGCTGGCCGCCTCGGTCCGCACCAGATCGACCAGCAGCCGGTCCTGGTCGGCGCGGGACAGTCCGGCCAGCCGCCGGCCCAGGCCGGTCGGCTCAAGGGCACCGGCCGGACCGGTGCGCTCGGCATCGGCGTCGGCGTCGGCGGCCAAGGCGCTCCGCACCTCGGGGAGATCGCCGATCAGGGTACTGACCCGGCGCAGGCTGAAGGCCGGGGCGAACTTGGCCCAGTCGACGTCGGCCACGGTGAGCAGGTCCTCGCCGGCGTCCAGGGCCTCGCCCAGCAGCCGGACCAGCGTCGCCGGCTCCATCAGCCGGAGTCCGCGGCGCTCCAGGTACCGGGCGCCCTCGCCCTCGGTCATGCCGCCGCCGCCCCACGGGCCCCAGGCCAGCGAGGTGGCCGCCAGGCCGCGCGAGCGCCGGTCCTGGACCAGCGCGTCGAGGTGGGCGTTGGCCGCCGAGTACCCGGCCTGGGTGCCGCTGCCCCACGTCGCGGCGATCGAGGAGAAGACCACGAACGCGTCCAAGTCCAGCCCGGCGGTCAGCTCGTCCAGGACGGTCGCGCCGACCGCCTTGGCACGCAGCGCGCAGGCCAGCTCCTCGGTCGTGCTGTCGGCGAGCGCCGTCGACTGGACGACGCCCGCGGTGTGGATCACGGCGTTCAGTGGGGAGTCGCCGGCCGCGAGGCGGTCCAACAGCCCGGCGGTCCGGGCGCGGTCGGCGACATCGCAGGACACGACCTCGACCGCAGAACCCTGTGACGCCAACAGCGCCGCCGAGCGGGCCACCCCGGCAGCGGCCGGACCGGTGCGACCGGTCAGCACGATCCGCGGGGCGCCACGCTCCGCGAGCCAGCCGGCGACGTGGCCGGCGACCGCTCCGGTGCCGCCGGTGACCAGGACCGTGCCGCGCGGCGTCCAGGATCCGGTGCCGCCCCGGCGCTCGGCGGCGCGGGTCAGGCGGCGGGCGGATACCCCGGTGGCCCGGATCGCGACCTGGTCCTCGACGCCCGATCCGGTGTCGGCGGCGGCCAGCACCCCGCACAGCCGGGCGGCGGCGCGGTCGTCCAGCACCGCGGGCAGGTCGACCAGACCGCCCCAGCGCTCGGGGTGTTCGAGGGCTGCGACCCGGCCCAGGCCCCAGACCTGGGCCTGCACCGGGCTGGTCTGCGGATCGTTCGCCCCGGTGGCGACGGCGCCGCTGGTCAGAACCCACAGCGGGGCCTGCACGTCGGCATCGCCGAGCGCCTGCACCAAGCCCAACGTGCCGGCCAGACCGGCCGGGACATCCTGCCGGCTCGGCAACGCCCGCTCATCCAGCGCCAGCAACGAGACCACACCGGCGATCGCTTCGGACCGATCGCCCAGCGCCGCCTCGATCAGAGCGCCCAGCACCACGCGATCGGTGCCCGCGTCGCCGAGGACGTCGACGACCACCGACGCCACCTGGGCACCACGAGCAGCCAAGGCTTCCCCGGTCGCCGCGACCAGGTCCGGCCGGACATCCGTCGGCGTGACGAGCAGCCAGGTCCCCGACAGCGTCGAGGACGCGGGGTCGGTGAGCAGCTTCCAGTCGATCCGATAGCGCCACGCCTCGGTCGCCGCCCGGTCCCGCTCGCGGCGGCGCCACGCGGCCAGGGCGGGCACCACCTCGCCGAGCCGGTCGCGGTCGCCGACGTCGAGGGTGTCCGCCAGCGCCGCCAGGTCACCGCGCTCGACGGCGGCCCAGAACCGTGCGTCGACCGTCTCGGCCGGGCCGACCCCGGGCCGGGCGGCGAGGGCCGACGCCTGGTTCGGCTCCGGCCAGAACCGCTGCCGCTGGAAGACGTACGTGGGCAGCCCCACCGGCCGCCCCGGGACGACCGCGGACCAGTCGACGCCGACCCCGGCGGCGAACGCGGCGGCGAAGGCCCGGATCAGCCGCTCGGCCCCCGGGTCTTCCCGCTCGACGGTCCCGGTGACCAGGTCGAGGTCGTACCCGGCGTCCTCGGCGGTCTCCGAGACCGCCGTGGTCAGCACCGGCTGCGGCGAGACCTCGATGAAGTTGCGATAACCGTTGCCCGCCAAGGTCCGGACGGCGTCGGCGAAGCGGACGGTGTCGCGGACGTTCGCGAACCAGTAGCCGCCGGTGAGCTCAGTGCCCTCAATCCAGCTGCCGGTGACCGTCGACAACATCGGAATCCGTGCGGCCTGCGGCTCGATCCCGGCAAGACCCTCGGCCAGCACACTCTCAAGCGCATCCGCACCAGCCGAATGCGCGACATAGTCCACCACCGGGAGCCGCCACCGCAGCACCCGCTGCTTCGCCAACTCCGCCTCGAAAGCGTCCACCGACTCGGGATCGCCCGAAACAACAGTCGCAGCAGGCGAATTCACCGCAGCGACTGCAAGTCCCTCGCGCCCCGCGATCAGCTCCCTGACGCGATCCTCGGGCATGACGACCGACACCATCGCGCCAGCCGCGTTCAGCGAGGACAGAGCCCGCGACCGGACGACGACAACCCGCGCCGCATCCTCCAACGACAACGCCCCGGCAACCGTCGCCGCAGCGATCTCGCCCTGCGAATGACCGATCACCGCATCCGGGACCACCCCGGCGGCCTGCCAGAGGGCAGCCAGGGACACCAGAATCGCCCACAGCACCGGCTGGAAGACCTCGGCAGCATCAAGCGAAGGCGCGCCGTCGGTCCCGGCCACCACATCCAACAGCGACCACGACACCAACGGAGCCAACGCTTCTGCGCACTCCGCCATTCGCGCCGCGAACACCGGAGACGAGCTCAACAGCTCTCGGCCCATGCCGGCGAACTGCGCACCCTGACCCGGGAACACGAACACCGACCGACCCGCGCCAGCGTCCGACACCACACCGGAGACCACCGCATCAGCAGCCTGACCAGTCGCCACCACCGCCAACGACTCCGCATACGACCCGAGCACCACAGCCCGGTGCTCGAACACCGACCGCGTCGCCGCGAGTGAGTAGCCAACATCGCGCGGATCCAGCTCCGGCCGCGCCAGCGCGAACTCCCGCAGCCGGCCGGCCTGCGCCCGCAACGCCGTCTCGCTACGCCCGGAAACCACCCACACCGGGCTCGGCGCGGCCAGCACCGCGGGACGGTCGTCGATCGGCTCCGAGGCCGCGAGCGACGCCGAACCGGGGTTCTCAGGGTCCTCATCCGGCTCGGCCGCGCTCGGCGCGGGCGGGTCGGCGAGGATGATGTGCGCGTTGGTCCCGCTGATGCCGAACGAGGAGACCCCGGCCCGGCGCGGCTTCTCCCCGGCGGGCCACGGCCGCGCCTCGGTCAGCAGCTTGACGTTCCCGGCCGACCAGTCGATCAGGTGCGAGGGCTGCTCGGAGTGCAGCGTGCGCGGCAGTTCCTCGTTCTGGAGCGCCAGGACCATCTTGATGATCCCGGCCACGCCGGCGGCGCACTGGGAGTGCCCGATGTTGGACTTGACCGCGCCCAGCCACAGCGGCCGCTCCGCGCTCCGGCGCCGGCCGTAGGTGGCCAGCAGCGCCTGGGCCTCGATCGGGTCGCCGAGGGTGGTCGCCGAGCCGTGCGCCTCCACGGCGTCCACGTCGTCGGGGGCGACCCCGGCGTTCTGGAGCGCGGCCTGGATGACCCGCTGCTGCGAGGGGCCGTTCGGCGCGGTCAGACCGTTCGACGCACCGTCCTGATTCAGTGCGCTACCGGCGACCACGGCCAGCACCTGGTGCCCGTTGCGGCGGGCGTCCGAGAGCCGTTCGAGGACGACGACACCCGCGCCCTCGGCCCAGCCCGAACCGTCGGCGTCCGCGCTGAACGACCGGCAGCGGCCGTCCGCTGAAACGCCGCGCTGCCGCGAGAACCCGACGAACACCGCCGGGGTGGACAACACCGTCGTGCCGCCGGCCAGGGCCAGGTCGCACTCGCCGATCCGCAGCGCCCGGCAGGCCAGGTGCATCGCGACCAGCGAGGAGGAGCACGCCGTGTCGATCGTCACCGCCGGGCCCTCCAGGCCCAGGGTGTAGGAGACACGGCCGGACAGCACGCTGGTGGACACACCGGTCATCAGGTAGCCCTCGGAGGCGGTGCCCGCGAGGTCGGCGCCGTAGCCGGAGGCGAAGGCGCCGGCGAAGACACCGGTGGCCGAGCCGCGCAGCGAGGCCGGGGCGATTCCGGCCCGCTCCAGCGCTTCCCAGGACACCTCCAGCAGCAACCGCTGCTGCGGGTCCATGGCCAGCGCCTCACGCGGGCTGATCCCGAAGAACGCCGGATCGAAGTCCGCCACGCCTTGCAGGAACCCACCGGAGGCGACGTAGGAGGTGCCGGGCTTGTCGGGGTCCGGGTCGAACAGCCCCTCGACGTCCCAGCCCCGGTCGGTGGGGAACGGCACGATGGCGTCGCCGCCCGCGGACAGCAGCTGCCACAGGTCCTCCGGGCTGCGCACCCCGCCGGGGTAGCGGCAGCCCATTGAGACGATCGCGATCGGCTCGGCCGCGCGCTCCTTCTCCTCACGAAGCCGCTGACGAGTCTGCCGCAGCTTGGCGGTCACCTGCTTGAGGTAATCGCGAAGTTTTTCCTCATCCGTCACTTTGCATCGCCATTCTGTGTGACCGTGTTGGATCTGCGGCTAGTCGAAGTCAGGGTCTTGGAGTTCGCGCTCCAGGAGCTCGAACATCTCGGCGTCGGTCGCGGTCTGGAGCTCCCGGTCGGGGACCGGCTCGGCGCTCTGCGCGCCCCGCAGGTCCCGGGCCAGTGCCTCCAGCCGGGCCAGTACGTCACCGCGCCCGGCGCCGTCGAGCCCGGCCGCGGCCAGCGTCTCGGCCAGCTCGTCCAGGCTGGTCAGGATCGGCTGGTGGTCCGGCTCGTCCGCGGCGAACGCCTCGGAGCGCAGGTGCTCGGCGAGGATCGCCGGGGTCGGGTAGTCGAAGACGAGCGTCGCCGACAGCGGCAGCCCGGAGGCGACCGCCAGGTTGTTGCGCAACTCCAGCGAGGTGAGCGAGTCGAAACCGAGGTCGCTGAACGCCCGGTCGGCGCCGACCGCGTCAGCGGACGCATAGCCGAGGACAGCGGCCGCGGCGGTCCGGACCAGATCGGTCAGCACCGTCAGCCGCATCGCCGCCGGGACCCCGGCCAGGCGCCGTTCCATCTCACCGGAAAGACGCTCGCCGGCCGGTGCCGCGCCGTCCTCGGTCTCCGGGGCCAGCTGCCGGATCTCGGGGACCCCGCGCAGGAACGGCGCCGAAGAGGACGCGAAGTGCGCCCAGTCCACGTCCATCACCGCGACCGTCGCGTCCGGTCCGGCCGCCACCCGGCTCAGGGCCCGCACCGCCGGCTCCGGTTCCATCGCCGGCAGACCGCCGCGCCGCACCCGCTGCCGCACCGCGTCGCTGGCCGCGGCCAGTCCGGCCCCGGCCCACGGGCCCCAGGCCACTGACAGTCCCGGCAGTCCGCGACCGCGACGGGCCTCGGCCAGCGCGTCCAGATAGGCGTTGGCCGCCGCGTAGTTGCCCTGTCCGGGACCGCCGAACGTGGCAGCCGCCGAGGAGAACAACACGAACGCGTCCAGGTCCTGATCCGCGGTCAGCTCGTCCAGGTTCGCCGCGCCCACCGCCTTCGCCGCCAGCACGGTCCGCAGCCGCCCGGTGTCCAGGCCGTCCAGGACGCCGTCGTCCAGCACCCCGGCGGTGTGCATGACCGCGGACAGCGCCGCCCCGGCCGCGCCGATGCGGGCCAGCAGCCCGGCGGTCTGGTCCCGGTCCACGATGTCGGCGGCCACGACGTCGACCTCCGCGCCGCCGGCGGCCAGGTCGGCGGCCAGCCGCCCGACGCCGGCCGCGTCCGGTCCGGAGCGGCTGGTCAGCACCAGCCGGTCCGCGCCGCCGCCGGCCAGCCAGTCGGCCACCTGCCCGGCGATGGCGCCGGTGCCGCCGGTGACCAGGACCGTGCCGTGCGGCGTCCAGGGCGTCCCGCCCCCGGCCGGGGCGTGCTCCAGGCGGCGGGCGTGGTTGCCGTCGGCGCGGACCGCGACCTCGTTCTCCCCGCAGCCGGCCAGCACGCCGCACAGCCGCGCGGCGGCCGGCGCGTCCAGCACCGGCGGCAGGTCGACCAGACCGCCCCAGCGGTCCGGATGTTCCAGGGCTGCCACCCGGCCCAGGCCCCAGGCCTGCGCCTGGAGCGGCCGGCTCGCGGTCTCGCCGGCGGCGGCCCCGATCGCGCCGCGGGTCAGGACCCACAGCGGCGCCGTCGCCCGCAGGTCGCCCAGCGCCTGGATCAGGCCCAGGGTGGCGGCCAGACCGCGGGGCACCTCGGGCGCGCCGGGGACCGGGCTCTCGGCGAACGCGAGCAGCGACACCACACCGGCCGGGCCGCCCGACGGCAGGCGGTCACCGATCAGCCGCGCCAGATCCTCGCGGGAAGTCTGTCCGGCCGCGGCCTCGACGGTCGTCACCTGCGCGCCGTGCTCGGTCAGGGCTCCGACGACGGCGGCCAGGTCCGAACCGGCGTCGTCCGAACCAGCGCCGTCCGGACCGGGCGCCGGCGCCACCACCAGCCAGTCCCCGGCCAGCGCCGGGGAGGCGGGCTCGGCGATCAGCGGCCAGGACGCCCGGTAGCGCCAACCGTCGGTGAGCGCGTTGTCCCGCTCGCGCCGCCGCCATGTGGCCAGCTCGCCCAGCACTTCGCCGAACGGCCGTTCACCGTCGGCGGCGAATCCTTCCGCCAGCGCGCCCAGGTCGCCGTCCTCGACGGCGGCCCAGAACCGGGCGTCGATCGCCGACTGGCCGCTGTCGTCGGCGCCCGGGGTCCCGGTGCCGAGCAGCAGCGAACGGGAGAGCGTCACCGAGGGCCAGTACCGCTGGCGCTGGAAGGCGTAGGTGGGCAGCTCGACCCGGTTGCCGGAGCCCAGGACCGCGGCCCAGTCGACCGGGGCGCCGTGCACCCAGGCCCGCGCCAGGCCGGTCAGGGCGGTGGTCGCGGCGTCGTGGCCGGGACGGAGCAAGGGGACGAACTCGGCATCGGGCGCGGTCGCCGTCCCCAGGACGGACAGCGTGCCGTCGGGGCCGATCTCAACGAACAGGTCGATGTCCAGACCGGCCATCGTCGTGACGGCATCGGCGTAGCGCACCGCGCTGCGAGCTTGGTCGGCCCAGTACGAACCGTCGCAGGACTCGACGACAGCGCCGGCGGCCGTGCTCACCCACGGGACATCCGCCCGGGCGAAGTCAACGGAATCAGCAACCTGCGACAGCTCGGCCAGCATCGGATCCATCCGATGCGAGTGGAAGGCATGGCTGACCCGCAGCGACCGGACCCGGACGCCTCGCCCGGCGAACACCGCCGAGACCGCGTCCACCGCATCCTTCTCGCCGGAGACCACGGTCGCTGAGGGACCGTTCACCGCGGCGATCCAGACCCCTTCGACGCCGTCGAGCGCTGTCAGGACCTCGGATTCCGGCGCCGCGATCGATGTCATGGCACCGCCGGTCGGCAGCGCCTGCATCAACCGGCCACGAGCCGCCACCAGCGCGGAGGCATCAGCCAGGGACAACACCCCGGCCGCGTACGCCGCGGCGACCTCGCCCACCGAATGGCCGGCCACCGCGGACGGCGCGACACCGACAGCCGCCAGCATCGCCACCACACCGACTTGCAGCGCGAACAAAGCAGCCTGCGCATAAACAGTCTGGTTCGCCAGCTCCTCGGCGTCGGCGGCCGTACCCAGCGCGACTCCACGCACCGGCAGACCGAGGTGGCCCTCGACCAACCCGCAGGCCTCATCGAAAGCCGCCGCGAACACCGGAGAGGCCGCATACAACCCGGCCGCCATCCCGGCCCGCTGCGAACCCTGACCCGCGAACACAAAGCCAACCCGGGTCCCCGGCCGAGCCGTGCCCACCGGAACACCCGGCGTGGTGCGACCCTCCGTCACCGCGGCCAGGCCGTCGAGGTCGAAGGCCACCGCGCGGTCCTCCAGCGCGGAGCGGGTGGTCGCCAGGGACCACGCCACGTCACCCGGGTCGAGGTCGGGCCTGGCCGTCAGGAACGCCCGCAGGCGCTCGGCCTGTGCCCGCAGCGCGTCCGCGCCCCGTCCGGACACCACCCACGGCGTCACGGCGCCGGACAGCACCGGCGGCCGAACCGACTGTGTCGCCTCCTGGGCATCGTCCGGAGCGGCGGTCTCGGCGTCAGCCTCAGCCTCCGGGCCGAAGACCGGGGCCTCCTCAAGGATCGTGTGGACGTTGGTGCCGCTCATCCCGAAGGACGACACCCCGGCCCGCCGCACCCGCTCCGATCCGGTCGGCCACGCCACCGGCTCCGCCAGGAGCCGGACGTTCCCGGCCGTCCAGTCCACGTGCGACGACGGTTCGGCGGAGTGCAGCGTCCGCGGCAGCTCCTGGCGTCGCAGCGCCATCACCATCTTGATCACGCCGGCCACCCCGGCGGCGGCCTGGGCGTGCCCGATGTTCGACTTCAGCGACCCCAGCCACAGCGGACGGCCGTCCTCGGGACGGTGCTGTCCGTAGGTGGCCAGCAGGGCTTGCGCCTCGATCGGGTCGCCGAGCCGGGTCCCGGTGCCGTGGGCCTCCACGGCATCGATGTCGGCGGCGGTCAGACCGGCGTTGGCCAGCGCGGCCCGGATCACCCGCTGCTGCGAGGGGCCGTTCGGCGCGGTCAGACCGTTGGACGCGCCGTCCTGGTTCACCGCGCTACCCCGCACCACCGCAAGGACCTGATGTCCGTTGCGGCGCGCGTCGGACAGCCGCTCCACCACGATCATCCCGGCGCCCTCGCCGACGCCCATGCCGTCGGCCGACTCGCCGAACGCCTTGCTGCGCCCGTCCAGGGCGAGGCCGTGCTGTCGGCCGAAGCCCAGGAACACACCCGGGGTCGCGGTCACCCACGCGCCGCCGACCAGCGCCAGCTCGCACTCCCCGGCCCGCAGGGCCTGCGCGGCCTGGTGCAGGGCGACCAGCGAGGAGGAACAGGCGGTGTC
This sequence comes from Catenulispora pinistramenti, assembly GCF_018274385.1. Classification (GTDB taxonomy): domain Bacteria; phylum Actinomycetota; class Actinomycetes; order Streptomycetales; family Catenulisporaceae; genus Catenulispora; species Catenulispora pinistramenti. The sequence continues at coordinate 143,721 of NZ_JAAFYZ010000001.1, forward strand.
CACGGTCACCGCCGGGCCCTCCAGGCCCAGGGCGTAGGACACCCGGCCGGAGACCACGCTGGTCGCGGTGCCGGTCATCAGGTAGCCCTCGGCCGGGCCGCCCTGGAGACCGTATCCGTACCCCGACGGCGAGGCGCCGACGAACACACCGGTGGCCGAACCGCGCAGCGAGTCCGGATCGATGCCGGCCCGCTCCAGCGATTCCCAGGCGACCTCCAGCAGCAACCGCTGCTGCGGGTCCATCGCCAGCGCCTCGCGCGGGCTGATCCCGAAGAACGCCGGATCGAAGCCCGCCGCGTCGGCGACGAACGACCCCTGCCGGACGTTCATGGTGCCGGGCTGGTCGGGGTCCGGATCGAAGAGGCTGTCCAGATCCCAGCCGCGATCAGCCGGGATCTCGCCCACCGCATCAGTGCCGGAGGCGACCAGCTCCCACAGGTCCTCGGGGCTGCTCACCCCGCCGGGGAACCGGCAGCCCATCGCGACGATGACGATCGGGTCGTCCTGCACCGCGGCCGAGGCCACGACGACCGTCCCGGCCGCGTCCTCGGTCGCCGCCGCTCCGCCGAGCTGGTCCCGCACGAAGTCCGCGACCGCGCCCGGCGTCGGGTAGTCGAACAACAGCGTGGCCGGCAGCCGCAGCCCGGTGGCCGCGCTCACCCGGTTCCGCAGCTCCACCGACGTGAGCGAGTCGAAGCCGAGCTCGCTGAAGGCCCGGCCGGCCTCGACCGCGTCGGCCGAGTCGTGGCCGAGGACGGCCGCGGCCTCGGTGCGGACCAGGTTGACGAGGTGCCGTTCGCGTTCGGCGGCCGGCATATCGGCCAGCCGCCCGGTCAGCGCCGAAGCGGCGTCAGACGCACCGCCCGCCTGCTCCGAGTCCCCGGCCAGTGCCCGGCGCGCCTCCGGCAGGTCGGCCAGCAGCGGGCTGGGCCGACGCAGCGTGTACGGCGGGGCGAAGCGGTCCCAGTCCACGTCGGCGACCGTGATCGGCCCCTCGTTACCGTCGACCGCCTCGGCCAGCGCCCGGACCAGCAGCTGCGGGTCCATCGTCCGCAGGCCGCGGCGCTCAAGCTGCTGACCGGCATCGGCGTCGGTCATGCCGCCGCCGCCCCACGGGCCCCAGGCCACCGAGGTCGCGGCCAGACCGCGCGAGCGCCGGTTCTCCGCGAGCGCGTCCAGGTAGGTGTTGGCCGCCGAGTAGCCGGGCTGCAGACCGCTGCCCCACGTGGCGGCGATCGAGGAGAAGAGGATGAAGGCGTCCAGCTCGCGATCGGCGGTCAGCTCGTCCAGATGCCGCGCGCCGGCGGCCTTGCCGCCCAGGACGGCAGCCAGTTCCTCGACAGTGGTGTCGGCGGTCGCGGTGCCCTGACCGACGCCCGCGGTGTGGACGACGGCACGCAGTTCCGGGCCGTCGGCGTCGATCCGGTCCAGCAGGCCGGAAACCCGGTCCCGGTCGGCGGTGTCGCAGGCCACGACGGTGACGCTGGAGCCGGCGGCGGCCAGCCTGGCCACCGGTCCGGCCAGGGCACCGGCGGCCGGACCGGTGCGGCCCGCCAACACGATCCGCGGGGCGCCGCGCTCGGCCAGCCAGGCCGCGACGTGCTGAGCCGCCGCGCCGGTGCCGCCGGTGATCAGGACACTGCCACGGGGCTGCCAGGTGCGGCCGCCCCGGAGCCGGGCGGCCCGGATCAGGCGGCGCGCGTAAGTCCCACCGGCCCGGATCGCGACCTGGTCTTCGAAGCCGTCTTCGAAGCCGGATCCCGGTTCGGCCGCGGCCAGCACCGCGCACAGCCGCGCGGCGGTGCGGTCGTCGAGCGCCGCCGGCAGGTCGATGACGCCGCCCCAGCGCTCGGGGTGCTCCAGCGCCACGACCCGGCCCAGACCCCAGACCTGGGCCTGCGTCGGACGGGTCAGGGCCTCGCCGCTGCTGACCGCGACCGCGCCGGAGGTCAGGAACCACAGGGGCGCCTCGACCGCGCTGTCCCCGAGGGCCTGCACCAGCGTCTGCGACGCCGCGATCCCGAAGCCGACACCGGGCCGGCCCGGCAGGTCGCCCTCATCGAGTGCGAGCAGGGACAGGATGCCGGACAGCGGTTCGTCCGCGGCGTCCCGCAGGGCACTGATCCGCTCGGCCAGCGCCGTGCGGTCCACACCGTCGGTGTCGACGTCCAGCGCCACGACCCGCGCACCGCGGTCAGTCAAGGTCGCCGCCGTCGCCTCGACCAGAGTCCGGTCGCCGTTCGCCGCGGCGATCAGCAGCCAGGTCCCGGACAGCACCGACGCCTGCGGCTCGGGCACCGCGACCCAGTCGGCCCGATAGCGCCAGCCGGCCGTCGCCGACCGGTCGTTCTCCCGGCGCCGCCACGCGGCCAACGCCGGGACGACGGCGCCGAGCCGTTCGGAGTCCTCGATGGCCAGCGTGTCGGCCAACGTCTCCAGGTCCATGGCCTCCACGGCGGCCCAGAACTGATCGTCGGTCGCGTTCGCGGTGTCGGCGGGCGCCGCGGCGGCGACCTCGTCCGGCCAGTAACGCTGACGCTGGAAGGCGTAGGTCGGGAGCTCCACAGTCTCGCCCGCGCCGATCACCGCCGGCCAGTCGATCCCGATTCCCGCGACGAACGCGGTCGCGAAGGCGCGGATCAGGCGTTCGGCACCGGGGTTCTCACGGTCGACGGTGCCGGTGACCAGGTTGAGATCGTGCCCGGCCTCCTCGGCGGTCTCGGTGACGGCCATGGTGAGCACCGGCTGCGGCGAGATCTCAAGGAACGAGCCGTAGCCATCGGCAGCCAAAGCCCTGATGGCGTCGGCGAAGCGGACGGTGTCGCGGACGTTCGCAAACCAGTAGCCGCCATCCAACTCAGTGCCCTCAAGCCACTGACCGGTCACCGTCGACAGCATCGGGATGCGCGCCGCCTGCGGCTCGATCCCGGCCAGCCCTTCAGCCAGCACGCTCTCAAGCGCGTCGGCCCCTGCCGAATGCGCGACATAGTCCACCACCGGGAGCCGCCAACGCAGCACCCGCTGCTTCGCCAACTCGGCCTCGAACGCGTCCACCGATGCCGGATCACCCGATACGACAGTCGCAGCAGGCGAATTCACCGCCGCAACCGCGAGCCCTTCGCGACCGGCAATCAACTCCCTGACACGAGCCTCGGGCATGACGACCGACACCATCGCGCCAGCCGCGTTCAGCGAGGACAGAGCCCGCGAGCGGATGACAACGACCCGCGCCGCGTCTTCCAAGGACAGTGCCCCGGCAACCGTCGCAGCGGCGATCTCACCCTGCGAATGACCGACCACCGCATCCGGTATGACACCTGCGGCTTCCCACACCGCAGCCAGGGACACGAGAACTGCCCACAGCACCGGCTGGAACACCTCGGCCGCATCAAGCGAAGGCGCACCCTCAACCCCGGCCACCACATCCACCAGCGACCACGACACCAAGGGAGCCAACGCAGCTCCACACTCGGCCATCCGCGCCGCGAAGATCGGCGACGTGTTCAGCAACTCACGGCCCATACCGGCGAACTGCGCACCCTGACCCGGGAACACGAACACCGACCGACCCGCACCAGCGTCCGACACCACACCGGAGACCACCGCATCAGCAGCCTGACCAGTCGCCAGCGCTGCCAACGACTCGGCATAGGACCCGAGCACCACAGCCCGGTGCTCGAACACCGACCGCGTCGCGGCCAACGAATGGCCCGCGTCCCGCGGATCCAACTCCGGCCGCGCCAGCGAGAACTCCCGCAACCGACCGGCTTGGCCGCGCAGCGCGGCCTCAGTACGGCCCGAAACCACCCACGGCACCAAGGCGTCGGCGACTGCCACCGGAACTGCGGGCGTCACGGTCAGAGCCATGGCCCCGGCTTCGATCTCCGCAGCGGCCTGATCCGCCGGATCGGCGGCGGGCGACGCGGGGGCCTCGGCCGCTTCGGCGGCGTCCGGCGCGTCCCCGATGATGATGTGCGCGTTGGTCCCGCTCATGCCGAAGGCCGACACCCCGGCCAGCCGGGCCCGTTCCCCGACCGGCCAGGCGCGCGCCTCCGTCAGGACCCGGACGGTGCCCGGCGTCCAGTCCACGTGCGGCGACTGCTCCTCGGCATGCAGCGTCTTGGGCAGCACGCCGTTCTGCAGCGCGAGCACCATCTTGATGATCCCGGCCACACCGGCCGCCGCCTGCGGGTGCCCGAAGTTCGACTTGATCGAGCCCAGCCACAGCGGCCGGTCCGGCGTCCGGGTCTGGCCGTAGGTGGCCAGCAGCGCCTGCGCCTCGATCGGGTCACCCAGCGAGGTGCCCGAACCGTGCGCCTCCACCACGTCCACGTCGTCCGGGTCCACGCCCGCGTTCTGCAACGCCGCGCGGATGACCCGCTGCTGCGAGGGACCGTTCGGGGCGGTCAGACCGTTGGACGCGCCGTCCTGATTCAGCGCGCTGCCGGCGACCACGGCCAGCACCCGGTGCCCGTTGCGGCGGGCTTCGGAAAGCCGTTCCAGGACGATGACACCCGCGCCCTCGGCCCAGCCCGAACCGTCCGCCTCCGCACCGAAGGACTTGCAGCGGCCGTCCTCCGACATGCCGCGCTGCCGCGAGAACCCGACGAACACCGCCGGGGTCACCATGAGCGACACACCCGCGGCCAGCGCCATCGTGCACTCGCCCGAACGCAGCGCCTGGGCAGCCTGGTGCAGGGCCACCAGCGAGGAGGAGCACGCGGTGTCGATCGTCACCGCCGGGCCCTCCAGACCCAGGGTGTAGGAGACACGGCCGGACAGCACGCTCGTCGCGGTCCCGGTGAGCAGGTAGCCCTCCGAGGAACCGCCGACCAGCGGGCCGCCGTAGCCCGAGGTGGTCGCGCCGGCGAACACGCCGGTGCGGGTGCCGCGCATCGCCTCCGGATCCAGGCCCGCGTGCTCGAAGGCCTCCCAGCAGACCTCCAGCAGCAGCCGCTGCTGCGGGTCCATCGCCAGCGCCTCGCGCGGGCTGATCCCGAAGAACGCCGGATCGAAGCCGCCGGCGTCGTTCACGAAGCCGCCGTAGCGCGTGTACGAGGTTCCGGCGTGGTCCGGGTCCGGGTCGTAAAGGCTCTCCAGGTCCCAGCCGCGGTCGGTCGGGAACTCGGCGATCGCGTCCCGGCCCTCGGCCAGCAGCTCCCACAGCCGCTCGGGGCCGTCCGCGCCGCCGGGGAACCGGCAGCCCATGCCGACGATCGCGATGGGCTCGTCCACCGGCGCCTGCACCACGGTCACCGACGCGCCCGAGCTGTCCTCGGCGAGCCCGCCGAGCAGTTCCTCGCGCAGATGACCGGCCAGCGCCAGCGGGGTCGGGTAGTCGAACAGCAGGGTCGCGGTCAACCGCAGCTCGGTCGCGGCGCTGAGCCGCTGCCGCATCTCCAGCGAGGTCAGCGAGTCGAAGCCGAGGGCGCTGAACGGCCGCCCGGGATCGATCGCGGTGGCCGCCGGGTCGTGTCCGAGCACTGCCATGACCTCGGCGAGGACCAGGCCGACGAGTTGCCGCTCCTGGTCGGCGCGGGAGAGCACGGCCAGCCGGCGGGCCAGGTCGCCGGCCGGCGGCTCGGGCTCGGCGGCCGTGGCCGGGCTGGCGACGATCTCGCGCACGTCGGGCAGGTCCCGGAAGAACGGGTGCCGGGCGGCGGCCGGATCGGCGACCACCTGCGCCCAGTCCACGTCCATCACCGCGACCTGGTCGTCCCCGGCCGCCAGCGCCCGGCCGAGCGCGGCCAGCGCCGGACGCGGGTCCATCGGCGGCAGCGGGCCGCGGCTCATCCGCTGCCGCACCGCCTCGTTGGACTGGGCCATGCCGACCGCCCACGGACCCCACGCCACGGACAGAGCGGGCAGGCCGCTGGCCGCGCGGCGGCGGGCGAGAGCGTCGAGGTAGGCGTTGGCGGCCCCGTAGTTGCCCTGCCCCGGGCCGCCGAGGGTAGCCGCCGCCGAGGAGAAGAGGACGAAGGCGTCCAGGTCCGTCTCGGCGGTGAGCTCGTCGAGGTGCGCGGCGCCGGTGGCCTTGGCGGCCAGCACCGAGGCCAGCCGCCCGGGGTCCAGGCCGTCGAGCAGGCCGTCGTCCAGGACGCCCGCGGTGTGCAGCACCGTGGACAGCGCCGGTCCGTCGGCGCCGATGTGGGCCAGCAGCCCGGCCGCGTCCGCGCGCCGGGAGACGTCGCAGACCACGACGTCGACCCGCGAACCGGCCCCGGCCAGGGCGGCGGCCTGGGCCGCGGTGCCGAAGGCGGCGGGGCCGCCCCGGCTGGCCAGGACGATCCGCGGGGCCTCGCGCTCGGCGAGCCACCCGGCCAGATGTCCGGCGATGGCGCCGGACCCGCCGGTCACCAGCACGGTGCCGCGCGGCGTCCACGGGTCACGCTCGCGCGATCCCACGGCCCGGACCAGACGCCGGCCCAGCACGACGCCGTCACGGATGGCGACCTGGTCTTCGACCCCTGATCCGGTGTCAGTCGCGGCCAGTACCCCGCACAGCCGCGCGGCGGCCCGGTCGTCCAGCACCGGTGGCAGGTCGATCAAGCCGCCCCAGCGGTCCGGATACTCCGGCCCGGCGGCCAGGCCGAGACCCCAGACCTGCGCCTGCACGGGGCCGGTCAGCGGCTCGCCCACGTTCGTGGCAACCGCACCACTGGTCAGAACCCACAGCGGGGCCGGCACACCGGCATCGCCCAGCGCCTGCAACAGGCCCAACGTGCCGGCCAGACCGGCCGGAACATCTTCCAGTCCGGGTATCGGACGCTCGTCCAGCGCCAACAGCGAGACCACACCGGCGATCGGCTCAGACCGACCGCCCGACGCCGCCTCGATCAGCGCACCCAGCGCCGCACGACCGGCGTCCGCACCGCCGAGGACACCGACCACATCGACGGCCACCGACGACACCTGCGCGCCACGGCCGGCCAGCGCCGCCTCAGTCGCCGCGACCAGATCCGGCCGGACGTCCGCCGGCGCGACAAGCAGCCAGGTCCCCGCCAGCGTCGCCGACTCCGACGCACTGAACGGCGACCACGTCACCCGGTAGCGCCAGCCGTCGCCCGCGGAGCGATCCCGCTCCCGACGACGCCAGGCGGCCAACGCCGGGAGGACCGTGCTGAGCTGACCGTGGTCCGCCATCTCCAGCGCGTCGGCCAGGACCTCGAAGTCCTCGTTCTCGACCGCGGCCCAGAACCGGTCGTCCGCCGGATCGGCCGTGGCCTGCGCAGGCATCGCGGGGTTGCTGTCCGGCCAGTAACGCTGACGCTGGAAGGCGTAGGTCGGGAGCTCCACGGCCTCGCCCGCGCCGATCACCGCCGGCCAGTCGATCCCGATTCCGGCGACGAACGCGGTCGCGAAGGCCCGGATCAGGCGTTCGGCACCGGGGTTCTCGCGCTCGACGGTGCCGGTGACCAGGTTGAGGTCACGGCCGTCCGCTTCAGTGGTCTCGGTGATGGCCATGGTGAGCACCGGCTGCGGCGAGACCTCGATGAACGAGCCGTAGCCACCGGCAGCCAACGTCTTGACCGCATCAGCGAAGCGGACGGTGTCCCGGACGTTCGCGAACCAGTAGCCGCCGTCCAACTCAGTGCCCGCAAGCCACTGACCGGTCACCGTCGACAGCATCGGGACACGCACCGCCTGCGGCTCGATCCCGGCCAGCCCTTCAGCCAGCACGCTCTCAAGCGCGTCGGCCCCTGCCGAATGCGCGACATAGTCCACCACCGGGAGCCGCCAACGCAGCACCCGCTGCTTCGCCAACTCCGCTTCAAAAGCCGCGACCGATTCCGGATCGCCGGACACCACCGTCGCCGCAGGCGAATTCACCGCCGCAACCGCGAGTCCTTCACGACCGGCGATCAGCTCCCTGACACGATCCTCGGGCATGACGACCGACACCATCGCGCCCTCAGCGTTCAAGGAGGACAGTGCCCGCGAGCGAATAACGACGACCCGCGCCGCATCCTCCAGAGACAACGCCCCGGCGACCGTCGCCGCCGCGATCTCACCCTGCGAATGACCGACCACCGCATCCGGCGTGACACCGGCCGCCTGCCAGACCGCAGCAAGGGAAACCAGAACCGCCCACAGCACCGGCTGGAAAACCTCAGCCGCAGCAAGCGAAGGCGCGCCTTCAACTTCGGCCACCACATCCAACAGCGACCACGACACCAACGGAGCCAAAGCAGCCGCACACTCCGCCATCCGCGCCGCGAAGATCGGGGACGACCCCAGCAACTCACGGCCCATACCGGCGAACTGCGCACCTTGGCCCGGGAACACGAACACCGTCCGGCCGGTCCCGGTCGCCGGCATCACACCCGAGACCACCGCGTCAGCAGCCTGACCAGTCGCCACCGCAGCCAACGACTCCGCATAGGAACCGATCACCACGGCCCGGTGCTCGAACACCGACCGCGTGACCGCCAACGAATGGGCGACGTCCACCGGATCCAGGCCCGGCTGCGCCAGCACGAACTCCCGCAGCCGGCCGGCCTGCGCCCGCAGCGCGACGTCCGAGCGCCCCGACACCACCCACGGCAGCGCACCGGCGGCAAGCACCACCGGAACCGGTGCCGCCGCGATGACAGCCGCGGCATCGGCCGAGCCGTCGCCGTCTCCGTCCGCGGGGCCGTCGCCATCCGCCGCGGCATCAACCGCGGCCGGCGCCTCTTCCAAGATCACGTGCGCGTTGGTCCCGGAGATCCCGAAGCCGGACACCCCGGCTCGGCGCGGACGTCCGTCCCCGTCCCACGGCATAGCGGTGGTCAGCAGCCTGACATCGCCCGCCGACCAGTCGACCAGCGGTGACGGCTCCTCGGCGTGCAATGTCTTCGGCAGCACGCCGTTCCGCAGCGCCATCACCATCTTGATCAGGCCCGCGGCACCGGCCGCGGCCTGGGCGTGTCCGATGTTCGACTTCACCGAGCCCAGCCACAGCGGCCGATCCTCCGGCCGGTCCTGTCCATACGTCGCCAGCACCGCGCCGGCTTCGATCGGGTCGCCCAGCGAGGTGCCGGAGCCGTGCGCCTCCACCACGTCCACATCGCCGGTGCCCAGACCCGCGTTACGCAACGCGGCCCGAATCACCCGCTGCTGCGAGGGACCGTTCGGCGCCGTCAGACCATTCGACGCACCGTCCTGGTTCGTCGCACTACCCCGCACCACAGCCAACACGCGGTGACCGTTGCGCACCGCGTCCGACAGCCGCTCCACCACGATCATGCCGGCGCCCTCGGCCCAGCCGGAGCCGTCGGCCCCGGCGCCGAAGGACTTGCAGCGGCCGTCCTCCGACACGCCGCGCTGCCGGGAGAAGCCGACGAACACCGCCGGGGTGACCGTCACCGACACGCCGCCGGCCAGGGCCAGATCGCATTCCCCGGTGCGCAGCGCCTGGCAGGCCAGGTGCAGCGCCACCAACGAGGACGAGCACGCGGTGTCGATCGTCACCGCCGGGCCCTCCAGGCCCAGGGTGTAGGCGACGCGGCCGGACAGGACGCTCGTGGAGATCCCGGTCAGCAGGTAGCCCTCGGTCGAGCCGCCGGCCAGGCTCATCCCGTAGCCGGAGAAGGCCGCGCCCGCGTAGATCCCGGTCGCAGAGCCCTGAAGCGTCTTGGGTTCGATCCCCGCCTGTTCCAGCGCTTCCCAGGACACCTCCAGCAACAGCCGCTGCTGCGGGTCCATCGCCAGCGCCTCACGCGGGCTGATCCCGAAGAACTCCGGATCGAACTCGGTCACGTCGTGGATGAAGCCGCCGGCCCGCACATACGACGTCCCGGGCCGGTCCGGGTCCGGGTCGTAGATGTCGTCCATGTCCCAGCCGCGGTCGGTCGGGAAGCCGGAGATGGCGTCGCCGCCGGCGGCCAGCAGGTCCCACAGACCGCGCGGGTCGCGGACCCCGCCGGGGAACCGGCAGCCCATACCGACGATCGCGATCAGCTCGTCCGCGGCGGCCGGGCCCCGGGACGCCGGGTGCGCCGGGTCCGAGGGCAACTGCCCGACCAGCTCGGCCCGCAGGTGCTGGGCGAGCAGGATCGGGGTGGGGTAGTCGAAGACCAGGGTGGCCGACAGCTTCAGACCGCAGGTAGCCGACAGCCGGTTGCGCAGTTCCAGAGAGGTCAGCGAGTCGAAGCCGAGATCCTTGAAGGCCCGCCCGGCCTCGACAGTGTCGGCGGTGGCGTGCCCGAGCACCCCGGCCGACGCCGAGCGCACCACGTCGGTGAGCTCGCGCACCTGCTCGGCCGGGGACAGACCGGCCAGCTGCCGGGCGAGTTCGCCCTCCGGTTCCGGGACCGAGGTGACGACCCGGGCCGCGCGGGCGATGTCAGGGAGCTCACGCAGCAGCGGGAAGGCCAGGGCCTGCGCGCTGTCGCCGAACCGGTCCCAGTCCACGTCCATGACCGCGACCAGCGCCTGTGGACCGACCGCCACCCGGCCGAGTGCTTCCAGGGCCGACTCCGGTGCCATCGCCGGCAGGCCGCTGCGCCGCACCCGCTGCCGCGCCGCCTCGCTGGCCTGTGCCATGCCGTCGCCGGCCCACGGGCCCCAGGCGACGGAGGTCGCCGGCAACCCGCGGTCGCGGCGGGCCTGGGCCAGCGCGTCCAGATAAGCGTTCGCCGCCGCGTAGTTGCCCTGCCCGGGACCACCGAACGTCGCCACCGACGACGAGAACAGCACGAACGCGTCCAGGTCCTGATCCGCGGTCAGCTCGTCCAGGTTCGCCGCGCCGACAGCCTTCGCCGCCAGAACCCGGGCCAGCTTCGCGGAGTCCATACCGTCGAGAAGGCCGTCGTCTACGACGCCGGCGGTGTGCAGGACCGCGGACAGTTCGCCGGTCCGGGTCACAAGCTCAGAGAGCTGATCCCGGTCGGCGACGTCGGCGGCGATCAGCTCCACCTCGGCGCCCCGGTCGGCGAGCCCGGCGACCAGTCCGGCGGCTCCGGCCGCGGCCGCCGCGGACCGGCTGGTCAGCACCAGCTTCGACGCGCCTTCGTCAACCGCCCAGCGGGCCACGTGACCGGCGACGGCCCCGGTGCCCCCGGTGATCAGGACCGTGCCGCGCGGTGTCCACGAAGTATCGGCGGACCCTGTGGCCCGGCTCAGCCTGCGGGCCAGCACTCCGGTGGCCCGGAGGGCTACCTGGTCCTCGCCGCACCCGGCCAGCACCCCGCACAACCGCGCGGCGGCCCGGTCGTCCAGCACCGGCGGCAGGTCGATCAGACCGCCCCAGCGGTCCGGGTGCTCCAGCGCGGCCACCCGGCCCAGACCCCAGGCCTGGGCCTGGATCGGAGCCGAGAGGACATCGGCGGATCCGGCCGCGACCGCGCCTTGGGTCAGCAGCCACAACGGCGCCTCGACACCGGCGTCGCCGAGCGCCTGCACCAGGCTCAAGGTCCCGGCCAGACCCGTCGTCACTTCCGGATTCGCCGCCAGCGGCGAGGAATCGAGGGCGAGCAGCGACAGCACCCCGGCCACCTGACCGGCCTCGTCCCAGGCCCGCCCCAGCCGCTCGGCCAGCGCCTCCCGCCGGGTGTCCCCGGCCACCTCGATGACCTGGACGCCATGCGCGGACAACGCGGTCGCGACCGATGAGACCGTCGCGGCCGCCTCGCCGTCCCCGGCCGGGGCCACCAGAAGCCAGTTCCCGGCCAGACCGGTTGCCTCCGGGTCCGCCACCGGCGACCAGCCGAGCCGGTAGCGCCAGCCGTCCGTCACCGTCCGGCCCGATTCCCGGCGCCGCCACGCGGCCAGCTCCGGCACGACGTCGCCGAACGGCCATTGCTCGCCGACCGCCAAAGTCTCGGTCAGGGTGTCCAGATCGCCGTCCTCGACGGCGGCCCAGAACCGGTCCTCGGCCGGCGACCCGGCGCGGGCGCCGTCCGACTCGGCGGAGGCCGACGTCTGGAGCCAGTAGTGCTGGTGCTGGAAGGCGTAGGTCGGCAGGTCCAGTCGCTGCCCGGAACCGAGGACCGCGGTCCAGTCCACGGACACGCCGGACGTCCAGGCGCGCGCCAGACCGTTCAGGACCGTGTCCGATGCTTCGTGCCCGGGACGCAAAAGCGACGTGAAGCCGGCGTCCGGCAGAGTCTGCGTGCCGAACGCGCACAGGGTGCTGTCCGGTCCGATCTCGATGAACTGCTGGACGTCCAGTCCGGCCATCGTCGTCACGGCGTCGGCGAACCGCACCGCGCCACGGGCCTGACCGGCCCAGTACGCGCCGTCGCAGGACTCGATGACAGCGCCGGTCGCGGTGCTCACCCACGGAATGGTCGTGACATTCCAGGCCAGGACATCAGCAGCCTGCGACAGCTCGGGCAGCGCCGGATCCATCCGGTGCGAGTGGAAGGCATGACTGACCCGCAGCGACCGGACCCGGATGCCACGCTCGGCGAACACCGCCGCGACCGTGTCCACCGCGTCCTTCTCACCGGAGATCACAGTCGCCGACGGACCGTTCACCGCGGCGATGAAGACCCCTTCGACACCGTCGAGCGCGGCGACGACCTCCGCTTCCGGCGCCGCGATCGACGTCATCGCACCGCCGGTCGGCAACTCCTGCATCACCCGGCCCCGAGCCGCCACCAACTCGCACGCATCGGCCAAAGACAACGCACCGGCGGCGTACGCAGCGGCGACCTCACCCACCGAATGACCGGCAACAGCGGCAGGCGCGACACCGACAGCGCCGAGCATCGCCACCACACCGACCTGCAAAGCGAACAAAGCAGACTGCGCATAAACAGTCTGATTCGCCAACTCCTCGGCATCAGCGGCCGTACCCAGCGCCACCTCACGCACCGGCAGACCGAGATGCCCCTCGATCAACCCGCAAGCCTCATCGAAAGCAACCGCGAACACCGGAGACGCCGCATACAGCCCGGCAGCCATCCCAGCCCGCTGCGAACCCTGACCCGCGAACACGAAACCCACCCGGGTCCCGGGCCGGGACACTCCCGTCGGCGCCTCCGCCGACAGCCGCCCCTCGGCCAGTGCGGCCAGTTCCTCCGTGGTCCGCACCACGGCCCGGTGCTCGAACGCCGACCGGGTGGCGGCCAGCGACCACGCCACATCTCGCAGGTCCGTCTCCGGCCGGGCGGCCAGGAAGCCGCGCAGCTTGGCGGCCTGGGCGCGCAGTGCGGCGTCCGACCGCGCCGACACCACCAACGACGCGGTCCCCGACACCACCGGGACGGCGGGCCGGGCGTCCGCGCCGGCCTGCTCGCCGTCAGCCGACGCGGTGTCCTGAGATCCGGCGACCGAGACGTCTTCCGGCGCCTCCTCCAGGATCACGTGCGCGTTCGTCCCGCCGACCCCGAACGCCGACACGCCGGCCCGGCGGACCCGCTCCCCGGCCGGCCACGCCACCGGCTCCGTCAGCAGCCTGACATTCCCGGCGCTCCAGTCGACCAGCGACGACGGCTCGTCCACGTGCAGGGTGCGCGGCAGCTTCTGGTGCCGCAGCGCCATCACCATCTTGATGACGCCGGCCGCACCGGCCGCGGCCTGCGCGTGCCCGATGTTCGACTTCAGCGACCCCAGCCACAGCGGGCGGTCCGCCGCGCGGGCCCGGCCGTAGGTCTCCAGCAGCGCCCGCGCCTCGATCGGGTCGCCGAGCGTGGTCCCGGTGCCGTGGCCCTCGACCGCGTCCACGTCGGCGGCGGTCAGGCCGGCGCCGGTCAGCGCGGCCCGGATGACGCGCCGCTGCGAGGGGCCGTTCGGCGCGGTCAGACCGTTGGACGCGCCGTCCTGGTTCACCGCGCTGCCCCGCACCACCGCGAGGACCTCGTGACCGTTGCGGCGCGCGTCGGACAGCCGCTCCACCAGGATGATGCCCGCGCCCTCGGCCCAGCCGGTGCCGTCGGCGGCGGTGGCGAACGACTTGCACCGGCCGTCGGCGGCCAGGCCCTGCTGCTTGGAGAACTCGGTGAAGACCGCGGGGTCGGCCATGACCATGACGCCGCCGGCCAACGCCATGTCGCATTCGCCGGAGCGCAGCGCCTGGCAGGCCAGGTGCAGCGCCACCAGCGCCGAGGAGCAGGCGGTGTCCACGGTGACCGCCGGGCCTTCCAGCCCCAGCACGTAGGACAGGCGGCCGGAGATGACGCTGCCGGAGATGCCGGTCAGCAGATAGCCGGCGACCTCGCCGGCCTCCCCGGCCCGACCGGCCAGGCCCACGCCGTAGCCGGACAGCGAGGCGCCGACGAAGACGCCGGTCCGGCTGCCGCGCAGCGACCGCGGGTCCAGGCCCGCGCGCTCCAGCGCCTCCCAGGACGTCTCCAGCAGCAGCCGCTGCTGCGGGTCCATCGCCAGCGCCTCACGCGGGTTGATGCCGAAGAAGCCGGCGTCGAACTGCCCGGCGTCGTAGACGAACCCGCCTTCGCGCACATAGGAGGTGCCGGCGTTCTCCCGGTCGGCGTTGAAGAGGGCTTCGACGTCCCAGCCCCGGTCGGCCGGGAAAGCGCCCATCGCGTCGGTGCCGGAGTCGACCAGGTCCCACAGGCCCTCCGGGTCGCGGACGCCGCCGGGCAGGCGGCAGCCCATCGCCACGACCGCGATCGGTTCGTGGGCCCCCTCCTCCAGTTCGCGCACCCGTTCGCGCGCTTCGTGCAGGCTGGTCGTCGCCCACTTCAGGTAGTCGCGGAGTTCCGCCTCGCTAGCCACCGAAATCCCAATCCTCTCGGAAATTCCCAGCTGTGGACTCAGGATCTCCCGAGCTCGTTGTGGATGAAGTCGAAGATCTCGTCGTCGGTCGCGTCCGCGATCCGCCGGCCGGCCGTTTCCCCGGCCGTCCGGCCGGCCTCGTCCTCGCGGCTCCAGGCCGCCAGGACGATGCGCAGCCGTTCGGCGACCAGGGACCGGGTGGCCGGATCCGGGTCCGCCCCGGCCAGTGCCGCCTCCAGCCGGTCGATCTCGTCCAGCACCGGAGCCGGCGCGTCCGCGTCGGCGAATCCCTCGGCCCTGATGTACTCGGCCAGGGCCGCCGGGGTCGGGTAGTCGAATACGAGCGTGGCCGGCAGCCGCAGACCGGTCCCGGCGTTGAGCCGGTTCCGCAGCTCGACCGCGATCAGCGAGTCGAAGCCGAGGTCCCGGAACGGGCGGTCGGCCGCCAGGCCGTCCGCGGACGGGAAGCCCAGCACCGCGGCGGCCTCGGACCGGACCAGGTTGGTCAGGATCCGGTCCTGCTCCGGACGCGGCAGCCCGGCCAGCCGGGCGGCCAGGCCGTCGGCGGCGTCCCGGTCGGCGACGGCGTCCCCGCCGTCCTCGGCCAGCGCCTGCCGGACCTCGGGGAGATCGGAGATCAGCGGGCTGGGACGCCACACCGTGAAGGTCGGCGCGAACCGGCTCCAGTCCACGTCCGCGACGGTCAGCGTGTCCTCGGCGCCGTCCAGCGCCTGGCCCAGGGCCTGCACCGCCAGCCGCGGGTCCATGAACCGCAGCCCGCGCTTCAGGACCTGCTCACCGGCCTCGCCGGCGCTCATCCCGCCGCCGCCCCACAGGCCCCAGGCCACGGAGGTCGCGGCCAGGCCGCGGGCCCGCCGGTGCTCGGCCAGCGCGTCCAGGTAGGCGTTGGCGGCGGCGTAGCCGGGCTGCCAGCCGCTGCCCCAGGTCGCCGAGGCGGAGGAGAACATGACGAAGGCGTCCAGGTCCTCACCCGCCGTGGCGGCGTCGAGGTGGGCGGCGCCGGCGGCCTTCGCGGCCAGCACCTCCGCCAGTTCCGCCGAGGTCGTGGCCTCCACCGCGGTGGACTGCGCGGCCCCGGCGGCGTGCAGGACGGCGGTCAGCCGCGGGCCGCTGCGGCCGATCCAGGAGACCAGTTCGGTGGCCGCGTTCCGGTCGGCGAGGTCCCCGGCCACCACCGTGGCCGTGGTCCCGGCGGCGGCCAGCTCGGCGGCCAGCCGGGCCACGCCGTCCGCGCCGGGGCCGGAGCGGCTGGCCAGCACCGTGCGCTGGGCGGCCCGCTCGGTGACCCAGCGGGCCAGGTGCCCGCCGACCGCGCCGGTGCCGCCGGTGATCAGGACACTGCCGCGCGGGGACCAGGCCCGGCCCCGCTCCCGCGGCCGGCCGGCGCGCACCAGGCGGCGGGCCCGGAGACCGGCGGCGCGCAGCGCCACCTGGTCCTCACCGCACCCGGCCAGCACCGCGCACAGCCGGGCCGCCGACCGCTCGTCCACCTCGGTGGCCGAGGGCAGGTCGACCAGACCGCCCCAGCGGTCCGGGTGTTCCAGCGCGACGGCCCGCCCCAGACCCCAGACCTGTGCTTGAACCGGGCTGGCCGGAGCCTCGCCGGGCGCGGCGGCGACCGCTCCGGCGGTCAGCACCCACAGCGGGGCGCCGAGCTCGGCGTCGCCGAGGGCCTGGACCAGGGTCTGGGTGTTCGCCAGGCCGTTCGTGACGGTCGAGTCCGCGACCAGCGGGGTCTCGTCGAGCGCGAGCAGGGACAGGATGCCGGCGAACGGCGCGTCCTGGTCCCGGGACGCGGCGGCCAGCCGCTCGGCGAGCGCCGCGCGGTCGGCCGCGCCGGAGCCGACGGCGAGCGTGACGGTCTTGGCGCCGCGGGCGCTGAGCGCTTCGCCGAGCACGGCGGCCGGATCGGCGCCTTCGCTCGGTCGCAGCACCAGCCAGACTCCCGACAGCTGCACTGTTTTGGGTTCCGGCACCGGGACCCAGGACACCCGGTACCGCCAGGCGTCGGTGGCCGACCGGTCCCGTTCCCGGCGCCGCCACGAGGCCAGCGCCGGGAGCACGTCCCCGAGGCCGTCCCGGGCTTCCAGGGCCAGGGTGTCGGCGAAAGTATCGAGGTCTCCGCCCTCGATCGCGGCCCAGAACTCGGCCTCGGCGGCGGTTCCGGTGGCGGTGTCGGAGCCGGCCGTACCGAAACGGACCGAGGGCAGGAAGACAGAGGCGCCTTCAGGCCAGTAGTGCTCGTGCTGGAAGGCGTAGGTGGGCAGGTCCACCCGCTCGGCGGCGCCGATGACCGCGGGCCAGGCGAGGTCGACACCGCGCACCCAGGCCTCGGCGAAGGAGAGCAGCAGACGCTCCGGGCTGCCGTTGTCGCGGCGCAGCGAACCGGAGACTACGGGGGCTGCGACCCCCTGGTCTTCCAGGGTCTCGGTCACCGCTGCGGTCAGCACCGGATGCGGCGACATCTCCAGGAAGACGCTGTGCCCGGAGTCGGCCAGGGCACGGACGGCGCGGTCGAACTCGACCGTGGCCCGCAGGCTGTCGAACCAGTAACCGGCGTCGAGCTCAGGGCCCTGAAGCCACTCCCCCGACACCGCCGAGACCATCGGAATCGTCAGCTGGCCAGGGGTGACCGGAGCGAGCGCAGCGGTGATCTCCTCGCGCAGCTGCTCGACTTGGGCGCTGTGCGAGGCGTAGTCGACAGGGATGCGGCGCGCGCGGACCTCATCGGCCTCGCAGGCCGCCAGCAGCTCCGTCAGCGCGTCGGGCTCACCGGAGACGACTGTGGCCGAAGGACCATTCACCACCGCGATCGACAGGCGGTCGCCGAACCCTGCGATACGAGCCCGCACCGCATCGACCGGCTCAGCCACGGAGACCATCCCGCCAGCACCGGCCAACACCCGCAGCGCACGGCTGCGAAGCGCCACAACCCGCGCGCCGTCGTCCAAAGACAGCGCACCGGCAACTGTCGCGGCAGCGATCTCACCCTGCGAGTGACCAACGACCGCATCCGGAACCACACCGGCGGCCTGCCACACCGCAGCCAGCGAAACCATCACCGCCCACAAGGCCGGCTGCACCACATCCACGGCTTCCAGGGCCGCGCTGTCAGCGAGGACATCGTCCAGGGACCAGTCCACAAACGGCGCCAACGCACGACCGCACTCGGCGAGGCGTTCAGCGAACACCGGAGATGCGGCAGCGAGTTCGCGGCCCATACCGGCCCACTGCGCACCCTGGCCGGGGAACACGAACACCGATCGGCCGGTCGCCGACGCCGAACCGGTCACCACTGAACCAGCAGCCTGACTCGTCGCCACCGCGGCCAAGCCGGCGGCCAGCTCCTGCCGGCCCTGCGCGACCACCACCGCCCGCTGTTCGAACGCCGAGCGCGTAGCGGCCAAGGACCACGCCACGTCCCGCACATCCAGGTCAGGCCGCGCCACGGTCGACGCGCGCAACCGCTCGGCCTGCGAGCACAGCGCCGCATCGGAGCGGCCCGACACGATCCACGGCACCACACCACCGACCACCGAACCGGCCCCGGCGACCAGGCCAACCGCGCCCGCCGAATCAGGCCCGGCAGCCAGACCAGCCGCACTCACCGAGTCAGCCCCGGCAGCCGGACCAGCCGCACCGACCGGGTCAGCCACACCATCCGCCGAACCCTCGGCGACCGGCGGCTCCTCCAGGATCACGTGCGCATTGGTGCCGCTGATCCCGAACGAGGACACCCCCGCCCGCCGCGGACGTCCCGACACCGGCCACGACACCGACTCACTCAGCAGCCTGACATTCCCCGCGTCCCAGTCGATGTGCGGCGAGGGGTCCTGCGCGTAGCGCGACCGCGGCAGCTCCTCGTGCCGCAGCGCCTGCACCATCTTGATGATCCCGGCCACCCCGGCCGCGGCCTGGGTGTGGCCGATGTTCGACTTCACCGAGCCCAGCCACAACGGCTGGTCCGCGGGCCGGTCCTGGCCGTAGACCGCCATCAGCGCCCCGGCCTCGATCGGGTCGCCGAGTTCGGTACCAGTACCGTGCGCCTCGACCACGTCCACCTCGGACGGCTTCAGACCCGAAGCAGCCAGCGCGGCCCGGATCACCCGCTGCTGCGAGGGACCGTTCGGCGCGGTCAGACCGTTGGAGCTGCCGTCCTGGTTGATCGCGCTGCCGCGGATCACGGCCAGGACCGGGTGCCCGTTGCGGCGCGCGTCGGACAGCCGCTCCACGGCCACCATGCCGACGCCTTCGGCCATGCCCATGCCGTCGGCCGCCGCCGAGAACGCCTTGCTGCGGCCGTCCGGCGCCAGGCCCCGCTGCCGGGAGAAGGACACGAACTCGCCGGGGGTGGCCATGACCGTGATCCCGCCGACCAGCGCGAGGGAGCATTCCCCGTTACGCAGCGCCTGGCTCGCCAGATGCAGGCAGACCAGCGAGGACGAGCAGGCGGTGTCCACGGTCACGGCCGGGCCTTCCAGGCCCAGGACGTAGGACAGTCGGCCGGACAGCACGCTGGTCGCGTTGCCGGTCGACAGGTGACCCTCCAGCTCGCTCAGCCCGCCCTGGAGCGCGAGCTGGATGCCGTAGCCGGAGGAGTATCCGCCCACGAAGACACCGGTCTTGGACCCGCGCAGCGACCTCGGGTCCAGGCCCGCGCGCTCCAACGTCTCCCAGGACGTCTCCAGCAACAGCCGCTGCTGCGGGTCCATCGCCAGCGCCTCACGCGGGCTGATCCCGAAGAACGCGGCGTCGAAGTCACCGGCGTCGTGCAGGAAGCCGCCGGCCCGCGCGTAGGTGGTGCCCTCGCGGTCCGGGTCCGGGTCGTAGAGGTCGTCGGCGTTCCAGCCGCGGTCGACCGGCAGCGCGGAGATGCCGTCGCCACCGGAGGCGACCAGCTGCCACAGGTCTTCGGGGCTGCGGATCTCGCCGGGGTAGCGGCAGCTCATCGCGACGACGGCGATCGGGTCGTCGTCGATCGGGGCCGGCAGGGCCGTGCCGCCGGCCGGGGCGTCCGCCGGTTCCTGCTCGGCGCCGACCAGTTCGCCGCGCAGATAGGCGGCGAGCGCGGCGGGCGTCGGGTAGTCGAACAGCAGGGTCGCGGACAGCCGCAGACCGGTCAGGGCGCTGAGCCGCTGCCGGGTCTCCAGCGTGGTGAGCGAGTCCAGGCCCAGGTCGCTGAACGCCCGGCCGGCGTCGACCGCGTCGGCGCGGGTGTGGCCCAGGACCGCCGCGGTCTCGGCGCAGATCAGCTCGGTCAGGGTCCGGTCCTGGTCGGCCCGGGACAGCCCGGCGAGCCGGCCGGCCAGTTCGCCCTCTGCCAAGCCCGCGCCGGCCGGCCCGGCGGCGGCCGCCGCGGCGGCGCGTTCGGCGATCTCGGGCAGGTCGCGGACCACGGACAGCTGGGCCGCGCCGGGCGCGGCCACGAACTGGTCCCAGTCGATGTCCATGACGGCCAGGACCGGATCGGTGCCGGCCAAAGCCGCGTCGAGGGCCTTGACCGCGAGCGCGGCGTCCATCTCCGGGAGCAGACCGCGCCGCATCCGCTGGCGCACGGCGTCGTTCGCCCCGGCGACACCGCCGCCGTCCCACGGGCCCCAGGCCACGGACAGCGCGGGCAGCCCGCGGGCCGCCCGGTGTTCGGCGAGCGCGTCGAGGTAGGCGTTGGCAGCCGCGTAGTTGCCCTGGCCCGCGCCGCCGAAGACCGCGGCCGAGGAGGAGAAGAGGACGAAGTCCTCAAGGTCCTGATCCGCGGTCAGCTCGTGCAGATGCGCCGCCCCGGCCGCCTTCGCGGACAGCACCGAGGCCAGGCGCGCGGCGTCCAGACCGGCCAGCAGGCCGTCGTCCAGGATGCCGGCGGTGTGCAGCACCGTGGACAGGGCCGGGCCGTCCGCGGCGATCCGGCCGAGCACCCCGGCCAGGGCGTCGCGCCGAGCGGCGTCGCAAGCGAAGACGTCGATGGTCGAGCCCTGATCCGCCAACCGGGCCGCCAATCCCGCCACGCCTGCGGCCGTCGGACCGGAGCGGGCGGTCAACACCAGCCGGGCGGCGCCCCGCTCGGCCAGCAGGCCAGCGACATGTCCGGCAAGCGCGCCGGTACCGCCGGTGATCAGGACGCTGCCGCGCGGCGACCACGGCCGCGCGGACCGGTCGGTCCGGTCGGTCCGGTCGGTCCGGGGCTGCGGCGCGTGGACCAGTCGGCGGGCCAGGATCCCGGTGCCGCGGATCGCGACCTGGTCCTCATCACCGGCGGCCAGCACCGCGCACAGCCGGGTCAGGGTCCGGTCATCCGGGAGCGCGGGCCCGGCGGGCAGATCGACCAGGCCGCCCCAGCGGTCCGGGTGCTCGATCGCCACCGCCCGGCCCAGGCCCCAGACCTGGGCCTGCACCGGGTTGGCCAACGCCTCGCCGGCCCCGGTCGCGCCCCGGGTCACCGGCCACAGCGGAGCCTCGACGCCGATATCGCCGAGCGCCTGCACCAGAGTCAGCGTTCCGGCCAGACCACCGGCGACCTCGGGCTGATCGGCCAGCGGCGCCTCGTCCAACGCCAGCAGCGACACCACCCCGGACACCGGCACCCCGGCCTCGGTGCGGGCCAGGCCGATCCGTTCGGCCAGGGTTTCCCGGTCGACGCCGCCTTCGATGACAACCGCCTGCGCGCCCCGACCGGTCAGCGCCGTGGCCACTGCTTCGGCCAGCGGACCGTCACCGGGCGCGGCGACCACCAACCAGGCCCCGGACAGCGCGGCCGGATCCGGGTCCGCGATCGGGGACCAGATCAGCCGGTAGCGCCAGCCGCCGGTCACCGACCGTTCCCGCGCTCCTCGCCGCCAGGCGGCCAGCGCCGGGACGATCTCGTGGAACGGCCGGGCGCCGTCCACGGCCAGGGTGTCGGCCAGGGTCCGGACATCGCCGTTCTCGACCGCGTCCCAGAACTCGTCGTCGGCGCCTCCGGCCGATCCGACGACGCCATCGACGCCGCCCACCGAACCGCTGGGCCAGTACCGCTGACGCTGGAAGGCGTAGGTGGGCAGATCAACGGTCTGCCCCGTCCCCAATACCTTGGCCCAGTCCACCGGGACGCCTCGGGCGAAGGCCCGTCCCATCACCGACAGGATCTGGACCGCACCGCTGAAGTCCTGGTGCGTGGTACCGGACACCACCGGGACCACCGCGATACCGGTCTCCTCGAAGACATCCGCGACCGAAGCCTCCAGCGTCGGATGCGGAGACACCTCGATGAAGGTGTAGAAGCCCTCGTTCGCCAGATCACGGATCGCGTCAGCGAACCGGACCGTGTTGCGCACGTTGGCGAACCAATAGCCGGCATCCAGCTCGTTGCCCGGGACCCACCGGGACAGGGCCGTGGAGAAGAACGGCACCCGACTCTCACCCGGCACCACATCCGCCAGGTCTGTAGCCAGCGCCGATTCCAGCGTCTGCACCCCGGCCGAATGCGCCACGAAGTCCGTCTGCGGAACGCGCCAGCGCATCATCCGCTGTGCGGCAAGCTCCGCCTCGAACTCGGTGACCGCCTCCGGCTCACCCGACACCACCGTCGCCGCCGGACCGTTCACCGCCGCCACCGAAAGCCGCTCACCCCACGGCTCCATCAGGGCACGAATACGTTCCTCACCCATCACCACCGACACCATCGCCCCAGCGGTGTTCAGGCCGGACAAGGCCCGAGACCGCACCACCACCACCCGAGCCGCATCAGCAAGCGACAACGCGCCGGCCACTGTCGCCGCCGCGATCTCACCCTGCGAGTGGCCGACCACCGCATCCGGGGTGACGCCAGCCGCCTCCCAGATCGCGGCCAGCGACACCATCACCGCCCACAACACCGGCTGCACAACCTCAGCCGCATCCAACGACGGCGCGCCATCGGCCCCGTTCACCACATCCAAAAGCGACCACGACACCAACGGCGCCAAAGCAGCCGCACACTCCGCCATCCGCGCCGCGAACGCCGGGCAGGACACCAACAACTCCCGACCCATACCAACCCACTGCGCACCCTGACCCGGGAACACAAACACCGTCTTCCCGACATCACCGGCGACACCCGACAACACCGACGGCATGGCGACACCGTCCGCGAGAGCTGACACCCCGGCCGGCAGCGCTTCGGGCTCGACGCCGAGGATCACGGCCCGGTGCTCGAACAGCGACCGGGTCGTGGCCAGTGACCACGCCACGTCGGCCGGGTCCAGGTCGGGCCGCGCGGCCAGGGCCTCGCGCAGCCGGCCGGCCTGGGCCTGGAGCGCCGCCTGTGAGCGGGCGGACAGGACCCACGGCGTCACGCCGGTCACCAGCGGCTCGGCCGGAGCTTCGAGCGCCGGGGCTTCGGGCGCGGAGGCAACCAGGGCTTCAGGCTCCGAGGCAACGAAGGCCTCGGACTCCGCGTCCGCCGAGAGCTCCGCCTGGCCTGCCGGGTCCGCCTCGGACTCCGGGCTGAGCGCTTCCTGCTCCGCCGACGGCTCTTCCAGGATCAGATGCGCGTTCGTCCCGCTCATCCCGAACGAGGACACCCCGGCCCGGCGCAGGCGGTCGGCCGCCGGCCAGGCGACCGGCTCGCTCAGCAGCCTGACATTCCCGGCCGTCCAGTCCACGTGCGGCGACGGCTCCTCGGCGTGCAGGGTCCGCGGCAGCACGCCGTTGCGCAGCGCCAGCACCATCTTGATCACCCCGGCGACCCCGGCCGCCGACTGGGTGTGCCCGATGTTGGACTTCACCGACCCCAGCCACAGCGGCCGGTCCTCGGGGCGGTTGCGGCCATACGTCGCCAGCAGCGCCCGCGCCTCGATCGGGTCGCCCAGCGCGGTACCGGAGCCGTGGGCCTCCACGACGTCCACGTCATCGCCCGACAGCCCGGCGGCGGCCAGCGCCGCGAGGATCACCTGCTGCTGGGCCGGACCGCTCGGGGCGGTCAGGCCGTTTGAGGTGCCGTCCTGGTTGATCGCGCTGCCGCGGATCACCGCGAGCACCTCGTGCCCGTTGCGGCGCGCGTCGGACAGCCGCTCCAAGAGCACCATCCCCGCGCCCTCGCCCATGCCCATGCCGTCGGCCGCCGCGCCGAACGCCTTGCTGCGGCCGTCGGCGGCCAGGCCGCGCTGCCGGCTGGCCCAGACGAACACCGCCGGCGTGGACATCACGGTCGTGCCGCCGGCCAGCGCCAGCGCGGACTCGCCGGAGCGCAGCGACTGGCAGGCCAGGTGCAGCGCCACCAGCGCCGAGGAACACGCGGTGTCCACGGTCACCGCCGGGCCCTGCAGCCCGAGGAAGTACGACAGCCGGCCGGACATGATGCTGCCGGCGGTCCCGGTCGACAGGTGGCCCTCCACCTCGTCGGGCAGTCCCGGAAGGGACGAGCCGAAGCCGTAGCCGGACAGCGAACCGCCGATGAAGACCCCGGTCTTGCTGCCGTGCAGCGAGGTCGGGGCGATCCCGGCGCGCTCCAGCGTCTCCCAGGACACCTCCAGCAGCAGCCGCTGTTGCGGGTCCATGGCCAGCGCCTCGCGCGGGCTGATCCCGAAGAAGCCGGGGTCGAAGTCCGTCGCCTCGTGGACGAACCCCGCCGAGCGCGTGTACGAGGAGCCCACCCGGTCCGGGTCGGGGTCGTACAGGTCCGCGTCCCAGCCGCGGTCGGCCGGGAAGTCGCCGATCGCGTCCACGCCGCCGGCGACCAGGTCCCACAGGTCCTGCGGGCCGCGCACGCCGCCGGGGAACCGGCAGCCCATCGCCACGATGGCGATCGGCTCACCGGCTGCCGCCTGCGCTTCGGCGAGTCTTTGGCGGGTCTCGTGAAGGTTCGCCGTGACCCGCTTCAGGAAGTAACGAAGCTTGTCTTCGTTCACTGCTGCCACCTCAATCGGGTCGTCACGAGATGCCTAGCTCTTTGCCGATGAAGTCGAAGACTTCGTCGTCGGTCGAGTCCTCGAGCCGGTCGGCGACCGACGGGGCCGAGTCGGCCGCCTGCTTCCACCGGGCCGCGACCGCTTCCAGCCGGGCCGCGATCCGGGAGCCGTCCTCGCCCTGCGGGTCCAGGCCGGACAGCAGGGCCTCCAGCCGGTCGAGCTCCGAGAGCACGGAGGCCCCGGACTCGGCGTCCTGGACCAGTTGCTCCCGGACGTGGATTCCGAGCGCCGCCGGGGTGGGGTGCTCGAACAGCGCCGTGGCCGGCAGCCGCAGGCCGGTGACCGCGTTCAGCCGGTTGCGCAGCGCCACCGCGGCCAGCGAGTCGAAGCCCAGATCGCTGAACGCCCGGCCGGGCTCCACCGCGGTGCCCGAGGTATGCCCGAGGATCGGCGCCGCCTCCGCCCGCACCAGGTCGATCACGATCCGGTCCTGTTCGGTGCGCGGCCGTCCGGTCAGCCGCCGGACCAATTCGGCCCCGGCGTCGGCGTCGGCCGGTCGCGGCGCGTCGTCCAGCTCTGCGGCGGCCATCGCCGCCGCGGCCTCGGGGACCCCGAAGATCAGGGGGCTGGTCCGGCGCATGGTGAACGCCGAGACGAACGCGGCCCAGTCCATGTCGGCGACGGTGAGCAGCGCCTCGCCGGCAGCCACGGCCTGGTCCAGCACCCGGACCAGCGCCGCCGGGTCCATCAGCCGGATGCCCCGGCGGGCCAGGCGTTCGGCGCTGTCCGGGTCGGTCATGCCGCCGCCGCCCCACGGGCCCCAGGCCACCGAGGTGGCGGCCAGACCGCGCGAGCGCCGGTTCTCGGCGAGCGCGTCCAGGTAGGTGTTGGCCGCCGAGTAAGCCGGCTGCCAACCGCTGCCCCAGGTGGCGGCGATCGACGAGAACAAGATGAAGGCTTCGAGGTCCAGACCGGCGGTCAGCTCGTCGAGGATCGCGGCGCCGGCCGCCTTGGCGCCCAATACGGCCGCCAGTTCCTCGGTCGTGGTGTCGGCGAGCGCGGTGGCCTGGACGACCCCGGCGGCGTGGACCACGGCACTGAGCGGGGCGCCGCTGGCCGCGATGCGTTCCAGCAGCCCGGCGGTCCGGTCGCGGTCGGCGACATCGCAGGACACGACCTCGACCGCGCTGCCCCGGGCGGCCAGGCCCGCGGCCAGCCGGGCAAGGCCGGAGGCGGCCGGGCCGGTCCGGCCGGCCAGCACGATCCGGGGCGCGCCGCGCTCGGCGAGCCAGTCGGCGACGTGCCCGCCGGCGGCGCCGGTGCCGCCGGTGAGCAGCACCGTTCCGCTCGGGGACCAGGGCTCTGCGACGGCCGGGCGGGGCACGGCGCGGGTCAGGCGGCGGGCGAGGATCCCGGCGGCGCGGATCGCGAGCTGGTCCTCGTCGGCGCAGCCGCCGGCCAGGACCCCGCACAGGCGGGCGGCCACAGAGGCATCGAGGGACACTGCCGACGGCACGTCGATCAGGCCGCCCCAGCGCTCCGGGTGCTCCAGCGCCACGACCCGGCCCAAGCCCCAGACCTGGGCCTGCGACGGGCTGGTGAGCTGCTCGCCCGGGCCGGTGCTGATCGCACCGGAAGTGAGGAACCACAGCGGGGCCTCTACGCCGCTGTCGCCCAGCGCTTGCACCAGCGCCTGCGAGGCGGCGATGCCGAAGCCGACCCCGGTCGATCCGGTCAGCGGGGACTCGTCCCCGGCCAGCAGGCTGAGCACGCCGGCCGGCGGTTCGTCGCGATCGGCCAGCACGGCCTCGATCCGCGCGGCGAGGGTGCCGCGGCTGACGTCCTGCGGGCCGACCGTCAGGGTTCGTACTCGCGCGCCGCGGCCGGTCAGGGCGGCCACCGCCGCTTCGGCCGACTCCGCCCCGGCCCGCGCCGGGGCGACCAGCAGCCAGGTCCCGGACAGCACCGACGCCTCCGGCTCGGGCACCGGGGCCCAGGTGAGCCGGTAGCGCCAGCCGTCGGTGACCGAGCGGTCCCGAGCCCGGCGCCGCCACGCGGCCAACGCCGGGACGAGGTCGCCGAGCCGATCGAGGTCGTCGACGGCCAGCGTGTCGGCGACGGTCTCCAGATCGGCGTTCTCGACCGCCGTCCAGAACCGCTCGTCAGCCGGATCGGCCGCACCGGACGGCGCCGTAACCGCGGGCTCGTCGGGCCAGTAGCGCTGGCGTTGGAAGGCGTAGGTCGGGAGGTCGACGGTGCGACCCGCGCCGATCACCGCCGGCCAGTCGATGCCGATTCCGGCGACGAACGCGGCGGCGAAGGCCCGGATCAGCCGCTCGGCACCGGGGTTCTCGCGCTCGACGGTCCCGGTCACCAGGCTCAGCTCGTGATCGGTCTCTTCCGCGGTCTCGCTGATCGCCGTCGTCAGCACTGGGTGCGGGGAGACCTCGATGAAGGACCGATAGCCATCCGCGGTCAGTTCCCTGATCGCGTCGGCGAAGCGGACCGTGTCCCGCACGTTCGCGAACCAGTAGCCGCCATCCAGCTCAGAGCCCTCAAGCCACTGACCGGTCACGGTCGACAGCATCGGGATCCGAGCCGCCCTCGGCTCAATCCCAGACAGACCTTCAGCCAGCACACTCTCAAGCGCGTCGGCTCCAGCCGAATGGGCCACGTAATCCACCACCGGCAGCCGCCAGCGCAGCACCCGCTGCTTGGCCAACTCGGCCTCGAACGCGTCCACCGATGCCGGATCACCGGAAACGACAGTCGCAGCAGGCGAATTCACCGCCGCGATGGCCAGCCCCTCGCGACCGGCAATCAGCTCCCTGACACGAGCCTCGGGCATCACCACGGACAGCATTGCGCCTGTGGCCTTCAACGAGGACAAGGCCCGCGAGCGGATGACAACGACCCGCGCCGCGTCCTCCAACGACAGCGCCCCAGCGACTGTCGCAGCGGCGATCTCACCCTGCGAGTGACCGACCACCGCATCCGGTATGACACCGGCGGCTTCCCAGACCGCGGCCAAGGACACGAGAACTGCCCACAGCACCGGCTGGAACACCTCGGCCGCATCAAGCGAAGGCGCACCCTCAGCCCCGGCCACCACATCCAGAAGGGACCACGGCACCAGCGGGGTCAAGGCCGCCGCACACTCGGCCATCCGCGCCGCGAAGATCGGCGACGTGTTCAGCAACTCACGGCCCATACCGGCGAACTGCGCACCCTGACCCGGGAACACGAACACCGATCGGCCAGTCCCGACAGTCGGCATCACACCGGAGACCACCGCATCAGCAACCCGACCAGCGGCCACCGCGGCCAACGACTCCGAGCGTGCCCCGACCACCACGGCGCGGTGCTCGAACACCGACCGCGTCGCCGCCAATGAGAAGGCGACATCCCGCGGGTCCAGCTCCGGCCGCGCCAGCACGAACTCCCGCAGCCGGCCGGCCTGCGCCCGCAACGCCGCGTCAGAACGCCCCGACACCACCCACGGCACCAGACCATCGCCGAGCACCACCGGAACCGGCTCCGCCACAATGGCAGCCGCGGCGCCCGCCGAACCGTCTGCGTCCGCAGACCCGTCGTCCTCGCGAGCCCCGGCCGGGGCCTCTTCCAGAATCACGTGCGCGTTCGTCCCGCCGATTCCGAACCCTGACACCCCGGCCCGCCGCGGACGCTCCCCCGGCTCCCAGCGCACGGCCTCGGTCAGCAGCCGGACGGTCCCGCTGGTCCAGTCGACGTGCGGCGTCGGTTCGTCGGCGTGCAGCGTCTTCGGCAGCACGCCGTTCCGCAGCGCCATCACCATCTTGATCAGACCGGCGGCACCGGCCGCGGCCTGGGCGTGCCCGATGTTCGACTTCACCGAGCCCAGCCACAGCGGCCGGTCATCCGGCCGGTCCTGGCCGTACGTCGCCAGCACCGCCTGCGCCTCGATCGGGTCACCGAGTGAGGTGCCCGAGCCGTGCGCCTCGACCACGTCCACATCGCCGGTGCCCAGACCCGCGTTACGCAGCGCAGCCCGGATCACCCGCTGCTGCGAGGGACCGTTCGGCGCCGTCAGACCATTCGACGCACCGTCCTGGTTCGTCGCACTGCCCCGCACCACAGCCAACACCTGGTGGCCGTTGCGGCGCGCATCCGAAAGACGTTCCACCACCAACAGCCCGGCACCCTCGGCCATGCCCATGCCGTCGGCCGCCGCGCCGAAGGACTTGCTGCGGCCGTCCGGCGCCTCACCGGCCTGCCGTTCGCGGGTGAAGCCGAACCAGGTCGGGCTGGCGAACACGGTCACCCCGCCGACCAGTGCCATCGAGCACTCGCCGGAGCGCAGGGCCTGGCCGGCCAGGTGCAGGGCCACCAGCGACGAGGAGCACGCGGTGTCCACGGTCACCGCCGGCCCTTCGAACCCGAAGGTGAAGGCCACCCGGCCGGACAGGACGCTGGTGGCGTTGCCGCTCACCATGTTGCCCTGCAAGCCCTTGTCCGCCAGCCCCGGGACGCCCCGGTTCAAAGCGTCCTGGAGTCCCACGCCGTAGCCGGAGAAATAGCCGCCGACGAAGACACCGGTCCGGCTGCCGCGCAGCGATCGCGGCGCGATTCCGGCCCGCTCCAGCGATTCCCAGGCGACTTCCAGCAAGAGCCGCTGCTGCGGGTCCATCGCCAGCGCCTCGCGCGGGCTGATCCCGAAGAACGCCGGATCGAAGCCCGCCATGTCGTAGACGAATCCGCCTTCGCGGATGTAGCCGGCCTCCGGCTGATCGGGCCCGTCGAGCTTGGCCAGATCCCAGCCTCGGTCCAGGGGCAGACCGGCGATGGCGTCGGTGCCGGTGGCCAGCAGGTCCCACAGGTCTTCCGGGGTCCGGACGCCGCCGGGGAAGCGGCAGCCCATCGCGACGATCGCGAGCGGTTCGTCGGTGGCCGCCGCCGGAAGGTCCGCTCCGGCCGCGGCGCCCGCCGCGGGATCGTCGCCGAACAGTTCGGTGCGCAGATACGCGGCCAGCGCGATCGGGGTCGGGTAGTCGAAGACCATTGTCGACGACAGCTTCCGGCCCGTCAGAGTCCTGAGACGCTGCCGCATCTGGAGCGCCGTCAGCGAGTCGATCCCGAGCTCGCCGAACGCCCGATCGGCACCCACGCCGTCCGCGGAGGAGTGGCCCAGCACCGAAGCCGCCTCGGCCCGGACCAGGTCGGTGAGCACCCGTTCCTGCTCGGTCCGCGACTTCCCGGCCAGCGACCGGGCCAGCTCACCGGCCGAGGGCACGGCCGAAGCGGTCCCGGACGCCCGCACGGCACGCAGCGCGTCGGCGGCCTCCGGCAGGTCGCGGACCAACGGTCCGGCGTACGGGGCGAACCGGGGCCAGTCCACGTCCACCACGGCCAGGGTACGGTCCCCGGCGGTCAGCGCGCGCCCGAGGGCCGCGACCGCCAGCGCCGGATCCAGCTCCGGCAGCGGGCCGGTGCTCAGGCGCCGGCGGACCGCCGCGCTGGCCTGGGCCATCCCGGCGTCCGCCCACGGGCCCCAGGCCACGGACAGCGCGGCAAGGCCCTGAGATGCTCGCTGTTCGGCCAAGGCGTCCAGGTAGGCGTTCGCCGCCGCGTAGTTGCCCTGTCCTGCGCCGCCGAACGTGGCCGCCGCGGAGGAGAAGAGCACGAACGCGTCCAGGTCGTGATCGGCGGTCAGCTCGTGCAAGTGCGTGGCGCCGGCTGCCTTCGCGGCCAGCACCGAGGCCAGCCGCTCGGCGTCCAGACCGTCCAGCAGACCGTCGTCCAGGACACCGGCGGTGTGCACCACGGCGGACAGCGCGCCGCCGCGCGCCACGAGTGCGGCGGCCTGGTCCCGGTCGGCGATGTCGGCGGCGGTGACCTCGATGTCAGTGCCCTGTGAGGCGAGTCCGGCGACCAGGGCGGCCACCCCGGCGGCCTGCGGGCCCGAGCGGCTGGTCAGCATCAGGTGCTGAGCGCCCTCGGTGGCCAGCCAGTCGGCGACGTGCCCGGCCAGGGCGCCGGTGCCGCCGGTGATCAGGACGGTGCCGCGCGGCGACCACGATGTGCCCCCGGCGGCCCCGGCGGCGCCGACCCGGATCAACCGGCGGGCCAGGACTCCGGCAGCCCGGACGGCGACCTCGTTCTCCTCACCGCCGGCCAATACCCCGCACAACCGGGCCACGGCCCGCTCGTCGAGCACGGCCGGCAGATCGACCAGGCCGCCCCAGCGGTCGGGGTGTTCCACGGCCGCGACCCGGCCCAGGCCCCAGACCTGGGCCTGCAACGGGCTGGCCAACACTTCGGCGGGATCGGCGCTGACCGCACCCCGCGTCAGCAGCCAGAGCGGGGCCTCGACACCCGCGTCGCCGAGCGCCTGGACCAGGCTCAGGGTGCCGAACAGGCCGGAGGGCACCGCGGAGTGGTCGGCCAGCGGCGTCTCGTCCAGCGCCAGCAACGACACCACACCGGCGACACCGGCATCGAGCGCGCCGACAGCCTGACTCAGCCGGTCGGCCAGCGCCTGGCGATCGCCGTCCGCGGCGACCGCGACGACCCGCGCGCCCCGGTCGGACATCGCCGCCGACACCGTCTCGGCCACGGTCCCGGCCTCGTCGGCGCTTGTCGGCACCACGACGATCCACGTTCCGGTGGCCAGCATGGTGTCCGGCTCCGCGACCGGCGACCACGACACCTGATACCGCCAGCCGTCCGTCACCGCGCGGCCCTGCTTGCGACGCCGCCACGCGGCCAGTTCCGGAAGGACCTCGCCGAACGGCCGGCGCAGATCCACGTCGAGCGTGTCCGCCAACGCGTCGCCGTCACCGGCGTGGACCGCGGCCCAGAACGCGTCGTCGGCGTCTTCGTGTCCGGCACCGGCACCGGCGCCTGCCGCGGCGTCGGGCTCGGGCCAGTAGCGCCGGTTCTGGAACGGATACGTCGGCAGATCGACCCGCTCACCGGAGCCGAGCGCCGCCGACCAGTCGACCGACGCCCCGCTCACCCAGGCGCGGCCCAGTCCGGTCAGGACGGTGAGCGCGCTGTCGTAGCCGGGGCGCAGCAACGGGATGAACCCGGCGCCGTCGAGGGTGTCGGAGCCCAGCACCGACAGGGTGTTGTCCGGGCCGATCTCGACGTACAGATCGATGTCCAGACCGGCCATCGTGGTCACCGCGTCGGCGTACCGCACCGCGCCGCGAGCCTGGTCGGCCCAGTACGCACCGTCGCAGGACTCGATGACAGCGCCGGTCGCGGTGCTCACCCACGGAATGGACGACGAGGAGAAGGACAGCGTGTCGGCGAGCTCCGCCAACTCGGCCAGCATCGGATCCATCCGCTGGGAGTGGAAGGCGTGGCTGACCCGCAGCGACCGGGTCCGCACCCCGCGCTCGGCGAACTCCGCGACGAGCGCGGCGACGGCTTCCCGGTCCCCGGAGACCACCGTGGCCGCCGGGCCGTTCACCGCCGCGACACAGACCCCTTCGATACCGTCCACCGCGGCCCGCACCTCGGTCTCGGCGGCGGCGATCGAGGCCATCGCGCCGCCGACCGGCAACGCCTGCATCAGGCGGCCACGCGCGGCGACCAGCGCACAGGCGTCGGCCAGCGACAACACCCCGGCCGCGTACGCCGCGGCGGCCTCACCGACCGAGTGACCGGCGACCGCCGCCGGGCGCAGCCCGGCCGCCGCCAGCACCTCTACCAGCCCGACCTCGACCGCGAACAGCGCGGCCTGGGCGTAAACAGTCTGATCCGCCAGCTGCTCGGCGTCCTCGGCGGTGCCCAGCGCGACCTCGCGCACCGGCAGATCGAGGTGGCCCGCCAACAGTGCGCACGCCTCGTCGAAGACGGCGGCGAACACCGGCGAGGCCGCGTACAGTCCGGCTGCCATCCCGGCCCGTTGCGCACCCTGGCCCGCGAACACGAAGCCGACCCGGGCGGCGCCGCGCGCCACGCCGCTGGGCACCTGCGCGCCGTCGCGGCCGGCGGCGACCTCGGCCAGCCCGTCCCGGTCGAAGACCACGGCGCGGTGCTCGAACGCCGAGCGGGTGGTGGCCAGCGACCACGCCACGTCGGCGTCATCGGCGTCAGGGTTCTGCCGCAGGCGCTCGCGCAGCCGCGCGGCCTGGGCCCGCAGGGCGTTCGCCGACCGCGCCGACAGGATCCACGGGAGTGCCCCGGACACCACGGCCGGGACGGCTTCCGCCCCGGCACCCGGCGCGTCGTCGGCCGGCACAGGCGTCGGATCCTCCGGCGCCTCCTCAAGGATCACGTGCGCGTTCGTGCCGCTGAGCCCGAACGAGGAGACCCCGGCCCGCCGGACCCGCTCCGGTCCGGTCGGCCAGGCCACCGGCCGGTTCAGCAGCCTGACGTTCCCGGCCGTCCAGTCCACGTGCGACGACGGCGTCTCGGCGTGCAGCGTCGGCGGCATCTCCTGCCGGCGCAACGCCATCACCATCTTGATCACACCGGCCGCGCCGGCGGCCCACTGCGCGTGGCCGATGTTCGACTTCACCGAACCCAGCCACAGCGGCCGGTCCTCGGGCCGGTCCTGGCCGTAGACCGCCATCAGCGCCTGGGCTTCGATCGGGTCGCCCAACGGGGTGCCGGTGCCGTGCGCCTCCACGGTGTCCACCTCGGCGGGGGCGAGCCCGGCCCGGGTCAGCGCGGCACGGATCACCCGCTGCTGAGAGGGGCCGTTCGGCGCGGTCAGACCGTTGGAGGCACCGTCCTGGTTGATCGCGCTGCCGCGCACCACCGCCAGGACCGGGTGGCCGTTGCGGCGCGCGTCCGACAGCCGCTCGACCAGCAGGACGCCGACGCCCTCGGCCATGCCCATGCCGTCGGCGGCGTCGGAGAACGCCTTGCTGCGGCCGTCCGGGGCCAGGCCCCGCTGCCGGGAGAACCAGACGAACCAGTCCAGCGACGGCATCACCGTGACCCCGCCGGCCAGGGCCAGATCGCACTCCCCGTCGCGCAGCGACTGGCAGGCCAGGTGCAGGGCGACCAGCGAGGAGGAGCACGCGGTGTCCACGGTCATCGCCGGACCCTCGAGCCCGAGCAGGTAGGACAGGCGGCCGGACAGCACGGCGGCGGCGGTTCCGGTGCCGCGGTGGCCCTCCAGCTCCTCCGGCAGGCCCTGGCCGTAGTCGGTCGCGGTGGCTCCGACGAAGACCCCGGTGCGGCTGCCGCGCAGCGTGGCCGGATCGACGCCGGCCCGTTCGAGGGTCTCCCAGCCGGCCTCCAGCAACAGCCGCTGCTGCGGATCCATCGCCAGCGCCTCGCGCGGGCTGATCCCGAAGAAGTCGGGGTCGAAGTCGGCGACGCCGCGCAGGAAGCCGCCGCCGCGGGTGTAGTGGGTTCCGGCGCGGTCGGGATCCGGGTCGTAGACGCCGGCCGCGTCCCAGCCCCGGTCGGTGGGGAAGCCGGAGGTGGCGTCGACTCCGGCGGCCACCAGATCCCAGAGATCCTCCGGGCTGGACACGCCGCCGGGCAGGCGACAGCCCATACCGACGATCACGATCGGGTCGTCGGCGGCGGCGACCGCCGTCGGCTGCGCAGCCGGCGTCGGTGCCGGGGCGGGAGTCTCGGCGACCAGCCGGGTCAGCAGGAACTCCGCGACCGCCGTCGACGTCGGGTGGTCGAACAGCAAGGTGGCGGGCAGCCGCAGACCGGTCACGGCGCCGATCCGGTTGCGCAGCTCCAGGGCCATCAGCGAGTCGAAACCCAGCTCGC
The DNA here is from genome assembly GCF_018274385.1 of Catenulispora pinistramenti. Classification (GTDB taxonomy): domain Bacteria; phylum Actinomycetota; class Actinomycetes; order Streptomycetales; family Catenulisporaceae; genus Catenulispora; species Catenulispora pinistramenti. The sequence goes on from NZ_JAAFYZ010000001.1 coordinate 177,992, forward strand.
TGAACGCGCGGACGGCGTCCACGTCGGCGGCGCCGGCCAACCGCAGCACCCCGGCGGCCTCGGTCCGGACCAGGTCGGCGACGATCCGGTCGCGCTCGGCGCCGGTCACCCCGGCGAGCTGCCGGGCCAAAACGCTTCCGGCACCGGGTGCGGTGGCGACGGCCGCCTCCGCGCTCTCGGCCGACTCGGCGACCTCCGGCAGATCGGCGATCAGCGGGCTCGGCCGGCGCAGCGTGAAGATCGGCGCGAAGGTGGCCCAGTCGATGTCCGCGACGGTGACCGGGTCCTCATCGGTGTCGATGACCTCGCCGAGGATCCGGACCAGCGCGGCCGGATCCATCGGCCGCACACCGCGCCGCCGCACGTGATCTGCACCGGACACGCCGCCCAGGCCGGGCCCGGCCCACAGCCCCCACGCCACGGACGTGGCGGGCAGGCCGCGCGAGCGCCGGTTCTCGGCGAGCGCGTCCAGGTAGGCGTTGGCCGCCGAATACCCGGGCTGCAGACCGCTGCCCCAGGTGGCGGCGATCGAGGAGAAGAGGACGAACGCTTCCAGGTCGCGGTCCGCGGTCAGCGCGTCGAGCAGGGCGGCGCCGTTGGCCTTGACGTCCAGGACGTCGGACAGTTCCTCGGCGGTGGTGTCGGCCAGTGCGGTCTCCTGCAACACACCGGCGGCGTGCAGCACGGCGCTCAACGGCGGGCCGTCCGCGTCGATCCGGTCCAGCAGTGCCGAGAGCTGCTCCCGGCTCGCGGTGTCGCCGGCGAGGACGTCGACCGCGGTCCCGCGGTCGGCGGTCGCGGCGGCCAGGCCCGCGACGCCGTCGGCGAGCGGGCCGGTGCGGCTGGTCAGGACGACGCGGGGCGCGGCCCGACCGGCGAGCCAGCCGACCACGTGCCCGGCGACGGCTCCGGTGCCGCCGGTGATCAGGACGCTGCCGCGCGGAGTCCAGCGCCGGCCGTCGTCGCCGCGCTTCCCGGCGCGGACCAGGCGGCGGGCCAGGACGCCGGTGTCGCGCAGCGCGAGCTGGTCCTCGCCGTAACCGGCCAGGACGCCGCGCAGGCGGCCGGCGGTGTCGGCGTCGAGCCCGGCCGGGAGGTCGATCAGGCCGCCCCAGCGGTCCGGGTGCTCCAGGGCCGCGACCCGCCCCAGACCCCAGGTCTGGGCCTGGGCCGGGGAGGTGAGATCGGCGGTCCCGGGCGCGGCGACCGCGCCGGAGGTCAGGACCCACAGCGGCGCGGTGATACCGGCGTCGCCGAGGGCCTGGATCAGCGTCTGGGTACCGGCCAGACCGGCCGGGGTCTGGCCGAAGCCCGGCAGCGGGCGCTCGTCCAGGGCCAGCAGGGACAGGACGCCGGCGGCGTCTTCGAGGTCGAAGGCGGCGAGCGCGGCGGCCAAGGCGGCGCGGTCGCTGAGGACGGCGTCGTCGGCACGCAGGACCTGGACCCGGCCGGAGCCATCCGTCAGTGCCCTGACACACTCGTCGAGCCGGGCGGTGGCCTCGGCGGACGCGACGACGAGCCAGGAGCCGGTCGCCGCGGTGGGACCGGGGTCGGGCATCGGGACCCAGGACGCCTTGTAGCGCCAGCTGTCGGTGGCGGCGCTGTCGGACAGACGGTGCTCGGTGGTCGTACGCGGCCAGTAGCGCTGACGCTGGAAGGCGTAGGTCGGGAGCTCCACGGCCTGGCCCTCGCCGCTCACCGCCGGCCAGTCGATGCCGAGCCCCGCGCCGAACGCGGTCGCGAAGGCCCGGATCAGCCGGTCGGCACCGGGGTTCTCGCGCTCGACGGTGCCGGTGACGAGGTTCAGTTCGCCACCCGCGTCCTCGACGGTCTCGGCGACGGCCATCGTCAGCACCGGCTGCGGCGAGACCTCGATGAAGGAGCGGTGGCCCTTGCCCGCCAACGTCCGGACGGCATCGGCGAAGCGGACCGTGTCGCGCACGTTCGCGAACCAATACCCGGCATCCAACTCGGGACCTTCAAGCCACTGGCCGGTGACCGTCGACACCATCGGGATCCGGGCCGCCCGCGGCTCGATCCCGGCCAGACCGTCGGCCAGCACGCCTTCAAGCGCGTCCGTGCCGGCGGAATGCGCCACGTAGTCGACGGCCGGCAGCCGCCACCGCAGCACCCGCTGCTTAGCCAGCTCCGCCTCGAAAGCGTCCACCGACTCCGGCTCACCGGACACGACGGTCGCAGCGGGAGAGTTCACCGCCGCGACTGCCAGCCCATTGCGACCCGTAATGAGTTCCCGGACGCGAGCCTCGGGCATCACCACCGAAACCATCGCGCCCGCGGCGTTCAAGGAGGACAGCGCGCGCGAGCGGACCACCACGGTCCTGGCCGCATCGGCCAAGGACAGCGCCCCGGCGACAGTGGCAGCCGCGATCTCGCCTTGAGAGTGGCCGACCACCGCGTCCGGGACGACGCCGGCGGCCTGCCAGACGGCAGCCAGGGACACCAGAACCGCCCACAGCACCGGCTGGAAAACCTCAGCCGCATCCAGCGAAGGCGCGCCATCGGTTCCGGCCACCACATCCAGCAGCGGCCAAGACACCAACGGAGCCAACGCTTCTGCGCACTCCGCCATCCGCGCCGCGAAGACCGGGGAGGACTGCAGAAGTTCGCGGCCCATACCGGCGAACTGCGCACCCTGCCCCGGGAACACGAACACCGTCCGGCCGGTCCCGGCAGTCGGCATCGCCCCGGCGATCACCGTGTCAGCAGCCTGACCGGTCGCCACCGCGGCCAGCGACTCGGCGTAGGACCCGAGCACCACGGCCCGGTGCTCGAACACCGACCGCGTCACCGCGAGCGAGTGACCCACATCCCGCGGATCCAGCTCCGGCCGGCCCAGCACGAACTCCCGCAACCGGCCGGCCTGCGCGCGCAGCGCGGCCTCGGAACGCCCCGACACCACCCACGGCAGCACCGCGGAATCCGCGACCACCGCCGGGACCCGCGACGTCGCGGCGAGGGCCGGGGAATCGGCCGAGCCGGTCGCGGCCCGCGCGGTCTCGTCCGCCGCGCCGACCCCCTCAGGCGGCACGCCGGTCTGCGCGTTCTCTTCCTCCGGAGCGTCCTGGGCCGGCGTCTGGTTCTCCGCCGGCGCCTCCTCCAAGATCACGTGTGCGTTGGTCCCGGAGATCCCGAAGCCGGACACCCCGGCCCGCCGCGGACGTTCGCCGGCCGGCCAGGGCCGGGCCTGGCTCAGCAGCCTGACGTTCCCCTCGGTCCAGTCGGCGTGCGGCGAGGGCACGTCGGCGTGCAGCGTCCGCGGCAGGAGCCCGTTCTGGAGCGCCATCACCATCTTGATGACGGCCGCGGCGCCCGAGGCGGCCTGGGCGTGACCGATGTTCGACTTGATCGAGCCCAGCCACAGCGGCCGGTCCTGCGGCCGGTCCTGGCCGTAGGTGGCCAGCAGCGCCTGCGCCTCGATCGGGTCGCCGAGTGTGGTGCCCGAACCGTGCGCCTCCACGACGTCCACGTCCTGCGTGCGCAGTCCGGCCTTGGCCAGGGCGGCACGGATGACCCGCTGCTGCGAGGGACCGTTCGGGGCGGTCAGGCCGTTCGACGCGCCGTCCTGGTTGGTCGCGCTGGCCCGCACCAGCGCCAGAATCTGATGACCGTTGCGCCGGGCGTCCGAGAGCCGTTCGAGGACGACGACACCCGCGCCCTCAGCCCAGCCCGAACCATCGGCATCCGCGCCGAACGACTTGCAGCGGCCGTCCTCCGACATCCCGCGCTGCCGCGAGAACCCGACGAACACCGCCGGGGTCACCATCACGGTCACACCGCCGGCCAGGGCCATGGTGCAGTCGCCGTTGCGGAGCGCCTGGCAGGCCAGGTGCAGGGAGACCAGCGCCGAGGAGCACGCCGTGTCCACGGTCACCGCGGGCCCTTCGAAGCCCAAGGTGAAGGCCACCCGGCCGGACAGGACACTGGTCGCGGTCCCGGTCACCAGGTGGCCCTCGGTGCTCTCGTCCTCTTGCGCCAGAGTGGCGCCGTAGCCGGAGGCGAACGCGCCGGCGAAGATGCCGGCGCGGGTGCCGCGCAGTGAGGTCGGCTCTATACCGGCGCGTTCAAGCGCTTCCCAGGACACCTCCAGCAGCAACCGCTGCTGCGGGTCCATCGCCAGCGCCTCACGCGGGCTGATCCCGAAGAACGCGGGATCGAAATCCGCCACGTCGTCGAGGAATCCGCCGGAGCGGGTGTACGTCGTACCCGGGTGGTCGGGGTCGGGGTGGTAGAGCCCTTCCACATCCCAACCGCGGTCGAGTGGGAATCCGGATATGGCGTCCGTCTCTTGTTCGACGAGACTCCAAAGATTCTCCGGGCCGCGAACACCACCGGGATAACGGCAGCCCATTCCCACGATGGCTATGGGTTCTTGGTGGCGTTCCTCGTATTCGGCCAGACGCTGCCGCGTCTGCCGCAGATTCGCGGTGACCAGCTTGAGATAGTCGCGGAGCTTTTCTTCACTGGCCATGAGTGGACGCCGCCCCCCGGGGTTGACAGAAGCCGTGTGGTATCAGTGGTCTGGTAGTACGGCGCCACGCTGGAACCCGCCGAGCCCCCCGGTCGGCGGACTCCCGTGCTACTCCTCGGCGAGCGCGTCCACCAGATCGCCGGCGGCCTCGTGCTCCGCGGCGGGCAGATGAGCCGGCTGGGCCGGGACGTTCAGACCCGGGATGCCCAGGTCCGGGACGGCCTTGACGGCGGCCAGGCCGGACTCGATGGCCTCCTCCAGCGACGGCGACTCGGTGTCGTCGAAGTCCAGCCGGGCCACCGTGACCGAGGCGTCGGTCGGCAGCGTGTCCGTGCTGAACTCCGCCTGCCCGCAGCCGGCCTCACGCAGGGTATTGATTTCCGACTTGCTGATCTTCCGGCTCAGGATGAGCGAGAATTTGAATCCCACGGCCAAGCACCCCTCAAGGTCGCAATTCGATTCGGGCCGATGTCGCCGCCGACGCTTTGGTGCTTAAAAGATGCAATGGAGGGCAAGCATTCATCGGGGCAGTCGGGTAATCCGCCGTGAGGAGGCTAGCGCCACCGGCGCCGGCCGTGCACGGGCTCGTTCAACTGATCCGAATAAGTGTTCAGCCGTACAAATTCTTCACCCCGCTCCCGCCCATCTTCGCAGGATGCTGATATGCGCGGTCCGGCGAGCGGTTCTGCCCGCTCAGCGGGCCCCGGCGGCCAGTCGGAGGGTCGGTCCGGCCGGTGTTCAAGTGCTGGGAGGTAGCAGTTGGACACAGCCGGGCGCGCCGACCCGCGCCGGTGTTCACGCCGCGGGTGCTGAACAGATGGACATCCCGCCACAAGGAAGGCGAATATGGCTGCGACCGTGAGGTCGCCGCGATGCGTGGGTCGGGCCCGGCGCACGCGCTCTGACATCGCGCGCCCCGGGAGCGCTGTCGGCTCGAATCCCGGATCACCCTTGATGTATCTGCAAAGGAGCCTGTCTTGCGGACCTCGCCCGCGACCGCCACCGTCGCCGAGCAGCCACCGCCGACGCCGGATCGCCTGGCGCGCACGCTCCGCTGGGCCCGCTGGCCGGTCCTGCTGATGTGGCTGGTCGCCCTCGTGGTGCTGGCCCCGTTGTCCGGCGTGACGGCCGACGACAGCGCGCAGGCCAATCTCCCGGCCAGCGCCGCGTCCACCAAGGTCGCCGAGATCCAGAACGACGCCTCGCCGAACCGCTCGGACGACGTCGTCGTGGTCTTCGTCGACAACAGTGGTCTGAGCGCGAACGACAGGACCGCCGTCAACGCCGCGCAACACGCGGTGAGCGCCCTGGTCGGCCCGTCGCTGCGGTTGACCGCCCCGGGCGCGCCACAGAACGCGGACGGCAAGGCGATGCAGTTCACCGCGCACGTCCTGGCTACCCAGGCGGACCTGAGCAGTGCCGACACCGCCGCGGTCAAGGCAGTCCGCGCCGCGGTGGCCGGGCCGGTCACCCAGGCCGGGGACGGCCTGCAGGTGGCGGTGACCGGGGCGGCGGCGATCACCGCGGACAACGGGCTGGGCAACCAGAACGCGCTGCTGCTGACCGCGCTGGTGATCGTGGTCGTCATCCTGCTGCTGGTCTATCGCAGTCCCCTGCTGTGGCTCTTCCCGCTGCTGGGCACGCTGGCCGCGCTGGTGCTGGCCAAGGCGGTGACGCACGGCCTGACCAACGCCGGGGTGACCGTCACCTCGCTGTCCACGGCGATCCTCACCGTGCTGGTGATGGGCGCGTCCACGGACTACGCGCTGCTCCTGGTCCACCGATATCGCGAGGAACTCAGGGTCCAGGCGACACCGGCCGAGGCCATGGCGATCGCGCTGCGCCGCACCCTGCCGGCGCTGGCGGCCTCGGCGGCGACGGTGATCTGCGCCATGCTGTGCCTGCTGGCCGCGCGGTCCTCGGCCCTGCACGGGCTGGGCCCGGTCGCCGCGGTGGCGATCGGCGCGGTGCTGTTGGCCCAGCTGACCCTGCTGCCGGCGCTGCTCCTGGTGGTCGGCCGAGTCGGATTCTGGCCGCTGATCCCGCGGCCCGGCAAGCCGGGTGCGGACGGGTCCCGGATGTGGAACGCCGTGGGCACCCGGGTGTCCAAGCGCCCGGCCCTGGTGGCCGCGACCTCGGTGCTACTGCTCGGTGCGGCCTGTTTCGGGCTCGCCGCGCTGCACACCGACAACAACCCGATCGCCCTGATCAAGGGCCAGGCCGGCAGCGTCGTCGGCGAGAAGATGGTCAACGCGCACTATCCGCCCGGCGAGATCGCCCCGCTGACGGTGCTCGTCCCGCCGGCCCAGGCCGCCGACGCGCTCAAGGCGGCGCAGAGCTCGCCGAACGTCCAGTCGGTCCAGGCCTCGGACCCGGTCGGCGGCTACTCGACGGCCTCGGTGACCCTGAACGTCCCGCCGTACGAATCCAGCGGATACACGGCCATCAAGGACCTGCGCAGCCGGTTGGCCACCGCGGCGCCGGGCGCACTGGTCGGCGGTGGGCCGGCGGTGCAGTACGACACCAGCCAGGCCGCCGGCGCGGACACCAAGGTCCTCATCCCACTGGTCCTGATCGTGGTGCTGCTGATCATCTCGATCCTGGTCCGGGCAGTGGTGGCGTCGATATTGCTGGTGGCCACCACGGCGCTGAGCTTCGGGGCCTCCTTCGGCCTGGCCACCCTGTTGTGGCACGCGCTCGGCTACCCGGGCATCGAGGCCCAGCTCCCGCTCTACGTGTTCGTATTCCTCGTGGCACTGGGAGTGGACTACAACATCTTCCTCATCGGCCGCATCCGCGAGGAGGCCAGGGACACCGACATCCGAACGGCCACCCTGCGCGGGCTCAGCGTCACCGGCGGGGTGATCACCGCCGCCGGCGTGGTGCTGGCCGCCACCTTCGCGGCCCTGTCGCGGCTCCCGTACGTCCCGGTCGCCCAGGTCGGCACCGCCATCGCGGTCGGCGTCCTGCTCGACACCCTGCTGGTGCGCACGGTCCTGGTCCCGGCCGGGCTGCTGATCCTCGGCGACCGGTCCTGGTGGCCGTCGCGGCCGGCGCACCGGCTCGGCGAGGCCGACCACGGCGGTGACGCGAGCCCGCGGAAGGCGGCCGGACCGGCTTCCGAGGCCCCCGCCGGCGGCTGAGGCACGCCGATCGGAGGATGAGCACAGGGGCATGAGACAAGGGCGGCGCGGCGAACCCGCGCCGCCCTTCGCCATAGTCCGGCTCGGCCGGCTCAGGACGAAGGCGCCCCGGAGGTATCCCGAAGCCGCACCGACGTAGCCACCAACCCGTTCTCCACGATCCAGCGGCCGGTCAGGCCAGTGAGCGGCGCCCCGTCCCGCACCAGCCCGGCCTTGGACAGCTGCGCCGTGAAGACCCCCGAGGCCGGATCGAACCCGACCACCGCGTCCTGGAAACCGAGCCAGCACCGGGCCAACGGGAACCACGCCTTGTAGATCGACTCCTTCGCACTGAACAACAGCCGGTCCCAGTGCACCTCGGGAAACCGCTCGGCCAGTTCCGACACCCGGGCGGATTCCTCCGCGCAGGCAACGACTTTCAGGACCCCGGCGGGCAACGGCAAGTGCGGCTCGGCGTCGATCCCGATCGAGGCGAGATCACCGGCCCGGGCCACCACCGCGGCCCGGTAGCCGTCGCAATGGGTCATGCTGCCGACGAACCCGGCAGGCCACAGCGGCTCGCGCTTCACCCCCGACAGGATCGGAACCGGGGGCACCCCGAACCGCGCCAGCGCGTCCCGCGCGCACCGGCGGACCGTGGCGAACTCCCGACGCCGCTTGTCAACGGCATCGCGGATCTGCGCCTCCTCCTCGGGGAACAACTCCGGACCCGGCGGATCGTCGAAGGCTTCGACGGCGACAGCCTCCGACGGCACGATGGCCTCGATCAACCGCGCCCCCTCGATGACCCGACATCTGGGTACCCGCCCAGGATGCCAGAACGCGCGGTGTTCAACTGCGGAGACGGCCCACGTCGGGTAGGAGCGTTCTGAGAATCTTGAAAACGCGCCTCTCTTGTCGAGGTCTACGCCGATCGACTTTTCGGGGCAGACAAAAGCGAAACCGGCGCGCCAGGCAAGATCTTCAGCAGGCTCCTAGAATCAGCACTCGGCGATCGTCGGCCGACAGCCATCAGCGCGCGGGGGCATCAGTCATGTCGAAACTCGGTACGGCGGTCGGCACACTCATCGAGCAGCTGGAATCCCACGAGGCCAGGCTCGACGAACTCACGGCGAACGTCACCGCCCTGACGGCGAACGTCACGGCCCTGACAGCGACCGTCACCGCCCTGACGGCGAGGGTCGCCGCCCTGGAAGCCCAGCCGGCGCACGCGACGGCCGACGCGGGTTTCGAGCTCGAGCCGATCCGCGACGAGGCGATCATCGCCCTGGCCGAGTACCGGCGCCAACTGGACGACGTGCCGTTCTCGCCCGAGGCGGACGGCGTGACGTCGGCCATGCGGGCCGAACACTACGCGGCGGTCGACGCCGTCGCCCGGGCGGCAAGCTGGATCGAGCGGTCCGGCCCGAACCGCGACCAGGAGATCTACGCCGCCATCGGCGCCGGACGCAAAGCCCTGATCCGCCTCACGGCGATGCTCGAACACCGGCCGATCCCCCTGCCGCTGCTGACCGCCGAGGAGCTCTCGGGCTACGTCGACGCCGCGACCGACGTCCACACCGGGAACCGGTTCGTCTGGGAGGGCCGCGGCGACGCCGAATTCCTGCTGGACCGGCCGGTGTCCGGCAAGCCGGTGCTGCTCGAGGTCGTCCCCCTCGGTGAGGACCACCTGGTGCTCAACGTCATCCACGTCGAGCGCACAGACCGCAAACTCGAACACCGTTTTTCGGATACCGCCGGCCTGGGGTTCGTCTACCGGAAAATGGTGGGCCCCGAGGTCACCCATCTGCGCATCACCGGGGACCCCGGCTGGCGCGCCCGGGTGATCCAGCCCGACGAGTTACCGTCGATGGAGCGCGAGACGACCGGACAGGGCAGGGCCTGGTTCCGGCACACGCTGGGCGCCAAGAAGGTCACGATCCAGGGCACGGAGGGCGGTTCCCTGGAGTTCGTGCCGGACTGCGACTGCAAGGGCATCTGCACTGACTACGACCACCGCACCCCCAAATCCCTCACCTACCACAGCGGTGATTTCCGCGAGGACATGACCCTGCCGCGCCGGACCGGCATGCTGTCGGTGTCGATGCGCCCGAAATCCGTGTGGTCTGTCACCGTTCTGCACTACTGAGGAGTTCTTGCTGCTGGACCGGCCTCCATCAACGAGAACTCGCTAGTAGGACTTCGTTAGGTCTTGCCGGTCACGGTTTCCGGTAGCACGTTGAGTGTGTGGAGATGCGGCAGGTGGAGGGCCTGCGAGCCGAGTTGGCCGGTTTCGTGTCGGACGTGTTCGCGTCTGTTCCCCGGAAGGATCAGCGGGTCAAGGGCGAGGTGTATCTGCGTGGGCTGATGACCGAGGGGCGGCGCAAGTCGGTCTCGGCGATGGCTTCCCGGCTGCCGGACGGCAGCGAGCAGAACCTGCAGCAGTTCGTGAACCAGTCGACCTGGGACCCGGTCCCGGTGCGTCGGCGGATCGCCGAGCGGCTGGTGCCGCAGATCGGCCCGGACGCCTTCGTGATCGATGACGTGTCGTTCCCGAAGGACGGCCGGATGTCGGTGGCGGTGGCCCCGCAGTACTGCGGGGCGTTGGGCAAGCAGGCCAACTGCCAGGTCGCGGTCAGCGTGCACGCGGTCACCGACGCCGCCTCGGTGCCGGTCGGCTGGGCGCTGTTCGTGCCCCGGGAATGGGACGACGACCAGCCGCGGCGGGCCAAGTGCGGCATCCCCGAGGAGGTCGGGCACCGGGAGAAGTGGCGCCTTGCCCTGGACCTGCTGGACGAGACGGCCGGCTGGGGCCTGGTCGCGCCGGTGGTCGTCGCGGATGCCGGTTACGGACAGAACGCGCAGTTCCGGGCCGGCCTGACCCGCCGGGGCATCCGCTACGTCGTGGCGGTCCGCGCCGACACCGGCGTGCACCCCGCCACGGCCGTTCCCGAGACGCCTGACTGGTCCGGAAACGGCCGCAAGCCCCAGCCGCGCTACCGTCGGGACCCTGTCTCGGTGACGGACCTGGCCATCGGCACAGGACGGCCAGAGTTCACCGAGGTGACCTGGCGGCGAGGCTCGCGCGGGCCGATGCGCTCGCGGTTCCTGGCGGTGCGGGTCCGCCCGGCCGGGGTCACCCCGCGCCGCCTGGCCATCGCCGCCGCCGAGGCCGCCGCAATCCCCTGGGACGGGGTGCTGCCGGAGGTCTGGCTACTGGCCGAGTGGCCCGACGGTGCCGACGCGCCGACCGACTACTGGCTGTCCGACCTGCCCGAGGACACCCCGGTCGCCGAACTCGTCCGCCTGGCGAAGATCCGCTGGCGGATCGAGCACGACTACCGGGAGCTCAAGCACGGTCTGGGACTGGACCACTTCGAGGGCCGGTCCTGGGCCGGGTTCCACCACCACGTCACCCTGGTCACCGCCGCCCAGGCGTTCTTGACCGAACAGCGGCTGCGCCCAAAAGCACTCACACCGGCCTGACGCTCTACCAGGTCCTGGACGCGATCCAGGACCTGCTGAACTGCTGGACCGGCACCTGCAACACCTGCCACCGCCCACTACCGACAACCCGACACCGCTACCAACACCGACGATCACGAACTGCCCAAACCTAACGAAGTCCTACTAGATGAATGAGTCCGAAGTTCAGGCATGTCAGTGGTAGCTATGCGGTCTGGCCGTTGGTGTCGTGGGTGTCGTCTAGGGTCGGTTGTATGAAGATCGTCCACGAGGTCGCGATCATTGTTCTCAC
>NZ_JAAFYZ010000010.1 GCF_018274385.1 Catenulispora pinistramenti
GCAAACATCAGCAAACCCGACCGAAGGGGTCCGCTCGATCAACGGGTCGAAACAGGAACTCCCACGACCACCCCACGAGGGTCAGTGGCCACCCACCAAGACTTCTGGTGTCCGCAGAACCAGACTCTGCTGTCCGCCCAACAAGACTTTGACACGTCCGCCGTCACTCGCGATGCTGATTGCCCCACCCCAGGACACTACGACAGGACTCTGACACTGTTTGCGCCGTGTCGGGTAGTGGTCGCCTGCTTGACGGGTTTCGTAGGCGCAGGTTGGTGACGCGGCCTTCCGCCAGATGACGTAGCGGCGAGCCACGCTGGCCGAGGCTCTAGCATGAAGGAACGACCGCCGCCTTCCTCCCCGCCTCGGAGAACCAGGCGTTCGGGCGCAGGACGGGTGATCGTCCGGCGTCTTATCGCGGCGATCGTAGCTCTGAGCCGCGACCGGGGAGGCAAGCCAAGCGCTAGGCCTTGTCGATACTGCCGTTGGTGGCGTCACTGGGAGTAGGTAGGAAAACCAACTGGCTTGGGGCGGGCCACGCGGTCCCCGCACCGGCTTTCGCTCTTCCGCCATGTACCCCGTAACGGTGATTTGTGGGGTACCTCAGCAGAGATCGAAAGGTTCGCCGAGCAATGGGCCGCCTTCCCTGCCTGGCTGATCAGCGGCCACGGCCTAGGCAGAACACGCACGGACTGCCGCTGCGACGTTGGACGTTGGTATAGGTGACAGCGAGCACGGAACCGCAGCGTTGGCAGCTGCATTTCCATAGGACGTTTGCTCCGGGATAGGGCTCGAGCGGCTGGACTCCCTGAAGGAGCATCGCGGCCATCGCCTTCTCGGGGGATGGCAGCCGATAGCCCTCAGCAGCCGACCGCTGGGTCTTATTTGCCAGCGGAGCCATGCCGGTAGGGGCCGCTCGAAACACGGCGACCCCGAGTCGTCGGGCAGCACGAACGGCGTCAATCAGGTCGACCGAGAGCTGTTGGGGACGTCCGTCGTCTCGGATAAAGCGCGTGCAAAGGACGGGCCTAGCTACACCGTCCTCTACGCCCATGGTGAAGTCCAGCTGGAACTGCCGGGCGAGCTCAGCATCCGGCTGAGGTCGCCCCGGATATCTGCTTGGCTGTTGCAGACGGCCCAGACCGCGGCGGTAATCATCGAGGTGTTCCACGACGTTGCGAAGAAGCCGAGCGTCTGGCACGGCGGAGACGAAGTCTCGAATCGCGGCAAACACCCGCTTCCGGCTGTCCTCGTCAACACCCGCCGTCATGGCGATGCTGCGGACGGGCTCGGGCACCTTGCGCAACTCGATGACCAAGTGCTGCGCGTCAAGCTGCGGGTCTGTTGACGACAGGACGCGCCGTACTTGCTGGTCGAGCCATGCCTGGCAACGAAGCAACTCGCTAAGCCCGATACGCCAGGCTTCCGCGACAACCTGCTTCCGCTTGTCCTCCCGCTCGGACACTATCGTCGCCCCCTTCCGTCCCGCCCTGTTACGGACCTCTCAGGCTACGGGCCTGGAAGCATGCAGGTGTCAACACCTCGTGAAATGTGAACACGTCGCGCCTCGGGAAAATGACCCCCTGGTGTGGTTCGGGCTGTGTCTCTCCGATCTGTGGTCGAGGGGTTGTGGCATGCTGGCTTGATGATCGATCAGGCGCCGCCGCGCGACGAGGAGGTCCTTGGGGTCCTTCAGGGGCGTGACGGTGTGGCTTCGCGGGTCGTGCTGAGCAACGGCCAGAAGCTGGTTGTCTTCAACATCGCCTGGGGCTACGACCTGGGCGAGCGATACGCTCACGTAACTACGAACATCAGCCCAGGCGTTGACGGGGCGGCTGTCGATGTCTTCTCCACCATGCTGGTAGAGACGATCGTCGACCCCGGCGACGGTACTGTTCTGTATCAAGCGCCGTAGTGCTAGTCGCGTCCGGCACGATCCTTGGCGAGGAGTTCGCGGCGGGCCCGCGTGCGGTAGGAATCTCCGGTGAGGTTCAGGACCTCGGCGCGGTGGACCAGGCGGTCGATCATGGCGGCTGCGACGACGTCGTCGGAGAAGGTCTCTCCCCAGCGCCCGAAGGGCAAATTTGAGGTGACCATGACCGAGCCCTGCTCATATCGTGAGGCTATGAGCTGGAAGAACAGGTTCGCAGTGTCCGGATCGAACGGGATGTAGCCTACTTCGTCGATGATGATCAAGCGGTAGCGGCGGATCTTCTTCAGCTCCGCCTCCAACCGCCCCGCCTGGTGGGCGATCTGGAGCCGGGTGATCCAGTTGCTGGCGGTGTCGAACAGCACCGAGTAGCCGGCGTGCGCGGCCTTCACGCCCAGGCCGATGGCCAGGTGCGTCTTGCCCGAGCCCGGCGGACCGAGCAAGATCACGTTGTCTGCCTTGGCGACGAAGGTGCCGGTAGCCAGGTGCGCCAGCACGTCCCGGCGCAGCGAGGGCAGGTGGTCGAGGTTGAAGTCCTCGAGGGTCTTGATCGCCGGGAAGTGGGCCGTGCGGATCCGCATCACCGTGCCCTTTGACTCCCGGTCGGCGACCTGGCGCTGCAACAGCGCGGCGAGGTACTCCTCGTGGGACCAGTTCTGCTCCCGGGCCTGCTCGGCCAGCTCTTCCCAGAACGCGCCGATCGTCGGGGTCTTCAACACCCGCGTCAGATAGGCGATCATCGACGGCATGCCGTCCTTCGTCCCGGACGCCGTGCTGCCTGTCTTGGCCGTGGTCATTGGTTGCTCGCTTTCGTTGATGGGTTGAAGTCGACGCCGAACAGCGCGTCGTAGTCCGGCAGCGCCCGCAGCTGCACCGCGTGGCCGTCGGCGTGGTACCGGGTGGTTGCCGCCCGTCTGGCCCTGTCCTCGGCCAGCGCCGCGCGCATCGCCTTGGCGGTGGCGGCATGCGCCGGGTCGGTGACCACCGCGGCCTTGGCCCAGGACCGGTCGTGCCGGGCCACCGTCTGCCCGTCGCAGACCGCGGTGACGACGGTCGCCGACGCAGTGACGTCGACGAGCTTGCCGATGACCCGCGGGTCGATCGAGTAGTCGCAGGTATCGATGCGGACGTAGCAGTCCCGGCCCAGCCGGATCCTCTGGGTCAGCCCGACCTGCGGGTCGGCCGGCGGCAGCGGCACCATCGACAGCAGGTCGGTGGCCAGCAGATCCACCGGACGGCCGGCGATCGACCGGACGGTGCGGGCGTTAGCCTTCACCAGCCACCCGGCCAGCTGGTCGTTGAAGTCCGCCGGGGAGGCGAACCTGCGGCCGGGCAGGAAGCTGGTTTCCAGAAAGCCGTTGTTCCTCTCCACGAGGCCCTTGAACTCCGGGTCCCGCGGCGGAGCCAGCACGATCTTCGTGGCCAGGGTCCCGGCGAACGCCGCCGCCGGCACCGACACCTTCCCGGTCCCGCCGATCGCCGACTCCCGGTCCCAGACCAGGGACTTCGTCACCTTCCCGACCTCGGCGATCCCAGCCAAATCCCGGCCAGGATGTCCCCGGCCTGCCGCGAGGGGATCATCGTCGCGGTCATGAACCGGGAGAACCCGAGCGTCATCACCAGCACCGGCAGCACCCGCTCCTGGCCCGGCGCCACCGTCACCGGCGTCTCGGGGAACCACAGATCGCACTGCGTGACCTGGCCCGGTTCATAGGACACCCGGTCCACGGGGTCGATCCCGACATACTCCGGCCGGATCACGGCCAGCCGCTCGCGCAGCGGGTTCATCGAGTACGGCCAGCCGATCCGCTCGGCGATCACCGGTCCCGGCATCCGCGGCCACTCCTTGAGCAGCAGCCTGATCTGTGCCTCGTAATCGTCCACCACGCACCCGCGCGCCGCCCGCTCGTACTTCGGCGACCGATCGGAGTTCTACGCCGCCCGCACCGTGTTCCGCGCGACCCCCAGCCGCCTGGCTATCTCCTTGATGGGCACTCCCTCGGCTCGATACAGCCGGCGTATCTCTGCCCAGTCCTCCACGTTCAGCACCCTCCTAGCATTCAAGGGGTTAACTTTCAGAAGTTGCTAGGGGGTCAGTTTTACGGAGTTGGCGACAGCAGGTGGGCTATTCGGCATGGAAAGCAGGGGTTCCCGCGAAGTAAGAACCCGTGCTTGTCGGGGGCCGCTGATCAAGCCGCCTCGGGCGTCACGATTGGAAACCAGTTCACCCAGCTGTTGCTCCGCCCCTAACGTGCTCATGTGTCCGAAAACGCGGCAGGGCGAGCCTGGTTCTCCAGGCCCGCCCTCGTGCCAGCGGGGTGCGGCAACACGCCGCGAGGCAGTGTGCAGACGCGCCTGGGCCTCACCCGGTTGCGTCCGCGATCCACGCCCTCGAGAGGGTGGACCTGCACGGCAGCCAAGACTCATGAATCAGCGCCCTGAGCCGTCGTGCCAACTTAGTGTGCACCGTAGGGCCCGCTGGGGTCGAGGAGCGCCGGACAGCGACGGACAGTTTTCACGCCTCAAGCCCGGATTTTGACCCGACCGGTTTGGAGTGGATCTCTCGACTTTCGGCGTTTTCGCAGGCCTGATGGGGTCAGGCTGACAGGTCCAGTCCTGCTTGGGCCCATGCCTGCTGGACGGTCCGGATTTCGGCATCGGTGGGTCGAGCTGCGCGGATGGGTGAAAATCGGGCGGCGATGATCACGCGGCGGAGCTTGGCGGCCATGTCGGTGAACGCGGGCTCGGCCTTGGTGGTGTACCAGGGCTGGCGCTCGCGGCGGTCGGCGATGTCGGCGGGCTGGTGGCCGTGCAGCGTGTACCAGACCACGACGATCGTGTAGCAGTACAAGGCGAACGGGGTGGTGCGCTCGACGGCCTTGCGGGCGCGGTTGCGGGCTTGTCCTGCGCCGAGGTACTCCCGTGTCTCGGCGAAGGTCACTTCGATGGACCACCTCCACGCATATCTGGACACCAGTGCCGGGGCCTCGCCGACGAGGTCGGTGGTGACCAGGGCCAGATCGTAGGCGGTGTTGGTGGCATCGTCGCGGATCAGCACGACGCGGACGATCTGGGTGTGGAACGAGCCGTACCACAGGCACCGGATCTCGGCGATGTGCACGGTGTCGACGCGGCCGTATCGTCGGACCTGCACGGTTCGGAACTTCGCGGTCGCCGCGAGGTCGGCGGGCTTGCCCAGGCGGCTGCCTTTGAGCGCCGGCCTGCCGCGTTTGCCGGTCGGCGGCGGGGCCAGGTCGTAGAGCACGGCGGACGCCGGGAGCCGGGTGGTGACGGTGATCGGGCTTGGGAGGTGCCGCAGCGCCGGGCCGTGGTAGGCGGCGTCGGCCACGACGTGGATCCGCGCGTCGCGGTGCCACAAGGCGATCAGCTTGACCAGGGCGGCGGCGATGTCGACCTTGGACGTGTCGGTCTTCGGCCGCCAGCGCCTGGCGGCCACCGGCAGGCAGAACGGCCGGGAGCAGAACGGCAGCTCCACGATGATCCCCATCACCACGAAACAGACCCCGTACCCGACCGGCTTCTCGCTGCGCGAGGCCCCGTCGTGCTGCCAGCCCGCGCCGAACACCTTCTTGCCGCGCTTCTTGAACAGCGTGTCGTCGATTGCGACAGTCAGCGCCGCGCCGTCGGGCAGCAGCGTCCTGACGATCAGCCGCGACAGGCACATGCCCAGGGTGTCGCTGCTCCAGGAAGCGCGGGAGAAGAACGCATGCGCCCGGTCGTGCGACCAGCTCTGGGCCAGCCCGGCCGAGGTCAGCATCCCGGTCACCGTCCCCGCCCCGGTGTTCGCCACCAGACCGGTCACCAACGCGGTGAAGGTGGCGAAGCTTGGCGCGGTGAACACCCACCGCAGGTTCTGCAACACCGCTGCCCACGAGGCGGGTAGCGTCGGAGACGGAAGCATCGGCGGGCCCCTCTACGAGGTGAGCATCAACACCGCCGATGCTTCTCTCACGTCGGGAAACGCCAGTCGCCAACCACTGCAAACCGCCCGATCAGGCGCAACCGGTCACGACTGCGAAAACGTCGAAAGTCGAGGGGTCAAACGGCTGAACCCGAAGGCGGTTCCCGAAGGCCAAGGCGAGCTGTTCTCCGTCTGGCGCCACCATGCCTTCCTCACCGACGACACCCTGGTCATCGAACAGGCCGAGCCGCGCCACCGTCACCACGCCGTCGTGGAGCAGGTGTTCTCCGACCTGGAGAACGGGCCGTTGGCCCATCTGCCGTCCGGGCGCTTCAACGCCAACGCCGCATGGCTGGTCCTCGCAGCGGCCGCGTTCAACCTGATGCGCGCCGCCGGACGCATCGCCTCGCCGTTCCACGCCAAGGCCACCGGTGCCACGCTCCGCCGGACCCTGGTCAACGTCCCGGCCCGCATCGCCACCAGCGCCCGACGAATCCGCCTGCACCTACCCGAACACTGGCCCTGGGCCTGGGAGTTCGAACGCCTCATGACCCGCACCGGCCACCGACTAACCAGCTGACTAGAGCAAAACCCCACGTCAAACCACGAATCAGGACCCTCGGAACCCCCGCCACGGCCGGACAGCCGGACCTTCGGCATGCCCGGACCCCCCGAGATCGACCGAACCAGCAAGACCATCAGAACCCTGCACTCAAAGGAGTCTCATCCGTGGATCCAGGCTCAATCTGCCTTCATCCGGTGACGAACCACTAACACGGCATCGACCTCGACGAAGCTGTCTTGGCCGTCCCTCAATGGCCTCCAGCACGACCAATCAGTGCACTCAAGCGTGCTGCTTGGAATGATTGAAGCAGTCTTCTGAAAGACATCGACTACTGATGAGGAGAGACCAACTCCAAAACGATGCTTCCCACAGTAGAGTCGCTGTTCAGGAAGAGTCGGCCCCGCGCGAGCGGGGTAAACACCGGCCACGGGCAAATCCCCACTTGACCGGATAAGGTGCCGCTCGTGGAGGAGCCAGTATCCAAGGGAGGGAGTCGAGCGGGCCGCTGTCTTCAGTCCGCCTCCGCTACCATTCCGGAGGCCACCAGATCCTCGGTTGACCAGGGGCCGCCGCTGAAGAAGAGCGAGGGCTCGTAGTAAGCGACCGCCGCCTCCCGCCAATGCGGTTGGCCGGACTGCACGAAGCCTTGGCGACCGCCGCTCTCCAGGAGGTACACATCGATCGTATCGTCGGGCAGCCCGTGCTTGGCGATCACCTCGCGGAGCTCGTTGCCGCAGGCGGGCCGGATCACCAGCCCTTCCATCTCTGGGTAGACGAGCATCAGGCCGACATTACCGAAGTAGATCTCGACCCGAGTCGCCAGCCCGCCGTCCTGTTCGCTCGTGAACCGCATCGACCGATGGGTGAGCCCCTCGACGCTCTTCAGCCGGAAGTGGCGCTCCGACCGGAAAGCCTCCACAGGTTCCGCGCCCGTCATTTCTGGCCCGCAATCGTCATCAGGCTGTCCCAGTCCGGCGGAGGGATGAACTGGGGGCTATCGCCGCCGCCGAGGCCGCCGATCTCCAGACCGTTGGCGTACCAATGGATTTCGTTCCATTCGCGTTCTTCCCTGCGGGTGTTGAAACCCAACACGCTAATCTCCCAGTTCGTGCCTTCGCCCGAATTGGCGATCCCCTGAAAATCGGTCCCATATTGCTTGGTAACCGCCACGCCTCGCACGTACGCATTGTAGTACGCGAGCGAGAAGTTGGTGAGGCCGTCGATATGGGCCTTCAATGCGGTCTTCCGGTCGGCGGTCAAATCCCTTCGCGCGTCGACAAGGCCCTTGAGGTAGTCGCGGGTGGGGCCTTCTGTCGTCGAGTCGAGGCCTTTGAGTCCTCCCAGTTCGACGGCGAGCGGCACGTTGGGATCCTTGGTCACCTTGAGAACCGCGTCCATCCATTTCGGCATGCTCCCCAGGTTGTTGGGATCCACCGGGTCTCCCCAGGGCTTCCTGTTGTTGTAGGTCATCGCCGGCTCGCCCATGGCGTTCTTCTGCGCGGCCAGGGCATCGCCCTGCGCCCCCATCCCGAGCACGACCATGCAGCTGGTGGTGTCGGTGTTGTGGACCAGGACCGGCGAACCGCCGTGGCTCACGTAGTAGGTGTGCAAGCCGTCGATGGTCAGGTCGTACGTGACCATCGATCCGGTGTAGTCGGAAACGGACTGCACGGTCGCTGTAGAGCCGTCGGCGGACTGAAGCCGATCTCCGGCCCTGAGCTTTCCAGCGGGAACGAAACCGCCGGCGGTGTAGTCGTAGTAGGGATGGTTCTGGGTACCGGTGATGACCTGTGTGCCGGCCGACGTGTTAATCGTGAGATCGGTGTAGTCGGTGTCCGCCGTGGTCCTGTGGACCAGGCCGACCCGGTGTTGCTGGCGATCCGCGACACCGGCGGCGGAGTTTGCGACCAGGTCGTCGACCCGCACGTCCTGGATCGGCTCGTTCGAGCCGTCGGCCATGAGCACGTCCGTGCCCGCGGCGAAGCTGTGGCCGCACGCCGCGAACTGCTGCTGGACCTCCTCGGCGACCTTCGCCTCGATCTTGGCCGCGAGCTGGTCATCGGTCTCCGCCAAGGCGGCGTCGCCACCGAGGACGTCCCCCGCGGCCTCGCCAGCGATCGGCCCCGCCATGATCGCGGCGGACTCCGCAGCCATCATCGCGAAGAGGGTGTCGGTGGTGCCGCTCAGCATGTAGTCCGCCGCCGCGGCACACAACCCGCCAACCGCTGGGACCTCGCACAAGACCACGCCACCATAGACGGTGCCAGCCGTGGCCACCACCATGCCGAACAGGGTCCACTTGGCGTGGTTCACGGCCTTGTTGAAGGCCTTGCAGTCCGGGGTGCCCGAGTTCGCCTGGCAGAACGTCTCGGGGTCGTTGGCCATCTGGATGATCTGCGGGTCGTCGAGGTACATACCCTGCGCGCCGGGCCAGGACAGCACCAGGCGACGAGCCTTGAGCTGCTCAAGGATCGCCTCGTGCAGGGTCGCGTTCGACTGTGCGTAGGTGTCGTCCTGCGTCGCCGTGTTCTTAGCCGCTTGGTCGGCGGCCGCCTTGGCCGCCGCATCGGCGTCCGCGCGTGCCTTCGCGTCCGCGTCGGCTGCGGCTTGCTGTGCGGCGGCGGCGTCCGAATTGGCGGTGGTCGCGGCTGCCGCGGCGGTGTCGGCTGATTTCTGGGCGGCGGCCGCCGAGTCCTTGGCCCCGGCGGCTTCGGTGGCGGCGTCGTTCGCCGCGGTGTGAGCGGCGGCGGCGTCTTTTTCGGCGGCGGTCGCGGAGCCGCTGGCGGCGGAGGCGTCTGCCGAGGCCGTGTCCGCGGCCGTGTGGGCGCTGGCGGCGTCGGCCGCCGCCTGGCTGGCCGCCTGGGTCGCGGCGGCGTCCGCGGACTGCGTCGCCGCTGAGTCTGTGGCGGCGGCCAGGGCGGACTGCCGTGCACTGTTGGCGGACTGTTGCGCGGTCACCGCGTCCTGGGCGGCTTGCGAGGCGGCGGTGGCCGCGGCCTTGGCGTCGCCGTTCGCTTGGTCCGCCAGTGCCTTCGCGGCGGCGGCGGCCTTGGCAGCCTCGTCGGACGCTGCCTGCGCGGCAGTGTCCTGTTGCTGGCTCAGGGTCTTGGAGTCTTGTCCGATCAGTACCGCGAGTCCGGCAGCGGCATCGGTTTCCTGATAGGGGGCGCCGAACTGGACCGCCTTGTTGCGCGCATCCACTGTCTTGGACGCGGAGTCGCGTGCGGCGAGAGCCGCAGCAGCTGCTGCCTGCGCGAAACCGGCGGTCTTGATCGCGCCGGCAGCGGCCTGGTTCGCCTCGGAGCGCGCGGTGTCCGCGTCGGCCTGGGACTTGGCGGCCGCAGATGAGGCGTTGTTCGCGTCGTTCTGCGCGTTGGTGGCGTTCTGCGCCGCCTGGCTCGCGGCATTGATGGCGTCCGCGGCGGCGGCGTGCGCGGTAAGCGCGGCGGCCGCGGCGGCATCTCGTGCCGCATCGGCGCCTGCGGCGTCGGAGTTGGCCTTGGCCGCCGCCGACGAGGCACGAGTGGCATCGGCACGCGCGGTCACCGCGGCCTGTGCGGCGTTGTCCGACGCGGTCTGAGCCGCCGCGGCGGCTTTGGCGGCCTGGGTGGCCGCCGCGTTCGCCTTGTTCGCCTGATCCTGCGCCAAACCCGCGGCCTTGGTGCCGACCGCCGCGGCGGCGGTTGCGTTCGCAGCTTGAGCGTGCGCGTCCGCCGCGTCCTTCGCATTGGCGGCGTTGACCGCGGCGTCGCGGGCGGTGGCTGCCTGGGACTCGGCGGCGACGGCGGCGTCAGCCTTCGACTTCGCCTGGGCGGCGGCCTGGTCGGCGACACCGTGTGCGTTCGCCGCATTGGTCTTTTGAGTCTCCGCCTCGCCTTCGTTCTGAGCAGCGATGCCCTGCTGCTTGGTGGCGTCGGCCTTAGCCTGGTCGGCAACGGCCTGTTGAGCCTGAGCGTCCTTCCGCTTCCCCGCTGCGATCGCGCCTTGAGACGCGGCAACAGCCTGCGCCTTCTCAGCAGTCGACCGATCGTTGTGCGCGCGGGTCGCCTGCGCAGCGGCTTGCGTCGCCTGGTCGGCCGCGGCCAATGCCGCCTTGTGCGCCTGGTCGGCGGCGTCTTGGGCGGCGGTCCGGGCGAACTGCGCCTGGAGCGCGTGGGCCTGGGTGTCGGCCAGCGACCACAGCGCGGCGGCATCGGAGACGCCGGCCTGGGTGGCGTGCAGCGCGGTCTCGGTGGCCAAAGCAGCAGCCTGGGAAGCAGCGGCGGAGGCCTTGGTGACCTGGCCGGACTGCTGGGCGTAGGACAGGCCGCGGCCGTAGGGGGTGCCGTTGGTCTTGGCGATATCGCCTGCGGCGGCCTCGTCGGTGGTGACCTTGCCGGCTTGTGTCTGGGCGTCGGTCGAGGCGGCGTTGGCGATGTCCAGCTGGGCCTTGATCCGGTTTTGTAGATCGACCAGGTTGGCGGCGGCCTTGTCCTTCAAGGCCGGGTCCAGGCCGTAGAACTGGTAGTCGGCCGGACGCGCGGACCAGTAACGCTGCCAGTCCAGGAACTGCTGGCCGGCCCACGCCAAGGTCATCGCCTGGTCCATCGCGTCGGCGGCCTTGTGCAGGTCCGCCGAGGCGGCGATCGAGGCGGTGGTGATGTCGTTGCGCTGCGGGGCGACGGCGTCGAGTTCGGTCTGCCACTCGGCGGTGGCCTGGGCCTCGACGCCGGTCAAGACGTGGTGTGGATCCCAGGGATTGGTGGCCACACAGCCGGACCAGCGGGCTTTGAGGTCCTCGACCTCGGTGCGGAACTCCATGGTGCCGGAAGCCGGGGCGGTCTGGATGTAGCCGCCGTGGGTCAGATAGGACGCCACGTCATAGCTGATGTCCCGCTTGCCCAACTGGTCACGGGAGATCACGCCGCCGACGCTCGTCACCGGGGACTTGTCGGCCGGGTCGCTGCTCGCGGTCCCGATGGCGACGGCCCGGTCGATCTCGGCCTGCGTGGGTTGGCCGGCCGCGGTCAGGGCCTGGAAGTGGGCGGCGGAGTCGGCTTCGTTGGCGCGCAGGGGCCGTTGGTCGTCGCTGTAGTTCGGGACGTTGTAGTAGTCGCTGGGCATCCCGAAGAAGAACGGGTCCATCATGTCGCGCAGCGGCTGGACCACCGCGGCGTCGGTGTGCGCCGTGGCCCAGGTGTCGAACGCCGCCCGGTCGGTCTGCTCGGCGTTGGTGAAATTGCTGTTGTCGTGGTCGTACCAGCCGACGTTGGACACCGCCCGCCGGTCGGCTTCGGTGCCGGCGAACGCCGTCGCGATGGCGTTCTGCACGTTGGTGCCGCCAGCGTGCAGGTTCCCGGCCAGGTCGCACCAGTCCTCGCGGACCTGGACCCCGACCGGCGAGGAGACGGTCCAGTTGTTCGCGTCCGTAGATGCCGCCGCGTTCGCGGCTGCCGTCTCCCGGTCCTTCTCGTCCTTGATCGCCTGGGTGAGCGCGGCGTCGGAGGCATCGGCCGCCTTCTGCGCATCGGCGACGGCGGTGGCCGCCGAGTTCGCCGCGGCGTCCGCAGCAGCTCGGGCCTGATCGGCAGCCTTCTTCAACGCGTCGGCGTCGTTGTGGGCGCTGACGGCGTTGGTGTGTGCGAGGGTTGCGTCCTTCTCCGCATCCGTGGCGGCCTGGTTGGCGCTGTTCGAGCTGGCCGTCGCGGCGGCCGACGCGGCATCGGCGGCCTGGGCGTCGGTCAGGGCCTGAGCCGCCGAGACGGCCGCGGCGTCATCGGCGGTCTTCGCCGCTGCGGCCTCGGTGGCCACATCGGCGGCAGACTTGCGGGCCGCGACCGACGACGCCGTCGCGGACGCGGAATCGGCAGCGGCTGCGGACGCGGAGTTGGCCGAGTCCTTCGCATCCCCGCTGGCCTGGTCGGCCAGCGCCTTGGCATCGGCTGCCGCCTTGGCTGCCGCGTCCGAGGCGGCCTGGGCGGTCGCCGACTGCGCCTGGCTCAGGGTTTGTGAGTTGTCGGCGACGACGCCGGCGAGGCCAGCGGTGGTGTCGGTCTGCCGATAGGGCGCGCCCAGGGCCAGTGATTGTGCGGCGGCGGTGTTGGCACCGGAGGCGGCATCGCGTGCGGCCAGGGCCGACGACGCGGCGGCCTGGGCCTGGCCGGCGGCTGTGGTGGCTGCTGCGACAGCGGTGTCGGCGTCCTTTTTCGCGGCGTCCGCGGAGCCCTTGGCCTGGGCGGCTGCGACCGCGGCCGCGTCGGCGTCGGTCTGGGCCTGGACGGCGTCGCGGGCCGCGGCGACGGCGGTGGCGTCGGCGTCAGCGGCGGCGGCGTGCGCGTCCCAGGCAGCGGCCTGCGACTTCGCTGCGGCCGTGTGTGCGTCAGCGGTGGCCGCCTGCGCCTTCGTCGCGTCCGCGGCGGCGGTCGTGGCGGCGGCCCGGGCCGTGACGGCCGCGGCACTGGCTTGGTCCGCTGCCTTGCTGGCGGTGTCGGCCGCTGTGGCAGCGCTCGCCGCGGCGGCGTCGGCCGCATCAGCGGCCTTCTTCGCATCGGCGGCTGCCGCTGTGCCCACGGCGGCAGCCGCAGCCGCATCGGCGGACTTGGCGCGCGCCGCCGTGACGTCCTTCAACGACTGGGCGGTCACCGAATCGGCTCGTGCCCGGGCTGCTTGTGTCTCCGCGTCGGCTGCGGTGGTCGCCTTCGTCTTCAGTGTTGCGACAGCGGCAGCAGAGGTCTTGTCCGCCGCGGCGGTCGCCTGCTGCTGAGTACTCGCATCGCTCTGTGCCTTCGCCGCAGTGGCGCGCTGGGTCTGGGCGGTGGCCGCGGCGGCATCGGCCCGGGATCGGGCATCCTCAGCCGCGGCCCGCTTCGTCTTGGCCAGCGTGGCCTGCGCAGCGGCGTCGGCCTGGGCCTTCTCGGCGACACCGCGCGCGGCGTGGGCGTCAGCGACCTTGTCCTGGGCCTGCTTCGCCCGATCGGCGGCATCGGCAGCGGCCTTGTGCGCCTGGTCAGCAGCCTCGGCAGCTTCGGCCTTGCGGAACTGCGCGTCCAGCGCCGCGGACTGAGCCTGCATCTTCGACCACGCGGCGGCAGCATCCGCGGCGGAGGCCCCGACCGCCGACTGAGCGGTCTGCACGGTCAGCACCGCGGCGTCCACCGCTGCCGAGGATGCCTTGGCGACCTGCGCCGCCTGCTGCGCGTAGAGCAGGCCACGGCCATAGGGCGCGCCCTCGGCCTTGGCGATGCCGGCTGCCGCGCCCTGATCCGCATTGATCTTCGCGACCTGCGTGTGGGCATCCGCGGCGGCGGCGTTCGCGATGTCGAGCTGGGCCTGGATGTGGCTCTTCACATCGGCCATGTCCTGCTTGACCCGGGCGATGTCCGCACTCTGGTCCGCCGACAGATCGGCCTGGTCCCAGCGGGCCTCGGCACGCTGTGCCTCGGCCAGACGCTGCCCGGTCCAGGACTCCCACATCGCCTCGATCATCGCGTCCGAAACCTTGTTCAGGTCGGCGCCGGCGGCCAGGAAGGCGCCGACGATGTCGTCGCGCTGGCCGGCCTGCGAGGCCAGTTCCGCCTGCCATTCGGCGGAGGCGGCCTCGACCTCCGGCCGCAGGACGTCGTAGGCGTCGATCGGGTTGGAGGCATCGCACGCGCCCCAGCGCGTCTTGAGGTTCTCCACGTCGGTGCGGAACTCGATCGTGCCGGGTGCCGGGACGTTCGCGGCCGTCACCGGGCCCTCGCGGGTGATGAAGTCCGCGACGTCGAAGGCATCGGTCCCCGGTGACACCTGGATCGTGGGATCGGCAGCCGCAATGGCCTTGGCCCGGTCCAGTGCGGCCTGATCCGCCTGGGGCGGCGTGCTGTCGTCGGGGTAGCCCGACTGGCTGTGGAACTTCCACGCGTCGCTGGAGAAGTCCGGTATCAGCAACCAGCCGAGCGCGCCGACCGCTGGATCGATGTCCTGGTCGGTCGGCTGGTAGTCGACGCTTGTGAGGACGGACCGGTGCGCATTCCAGCTGTCCTGCGTCTTCGCGACCCAGGCCTTGAAGGCATCCGAGTCCTGCTGGGACGCGGTACCCAGCTCCGGACCGTCGAAGTGAGGGCGCTCCACACCGATGTTGGCCGCACGATCGGCGTCGGACCCGGCAAGCAGCGGCTTGAGCGCGGCCTGCTGGACCGGTTGCAGAACGAACAGGTAGTTGCCGAAGTGACACAGGTCGTGCCGACCCTGCACGCCCCAATCGGAGGAGTAGATCCATCCCGAATTGGTGGCCGTGCTCCAGTGATTGGCGTCGTATCCATCCGCCACCGGCGACGGTGACTGATCCGCCACCATCGTCGCCGACGACAGCCCGGCCGCCATGGCCGCCACCAACGCACCGGTCACGACGACCGGCACCCCACCCCGAAGACGCTTCGTCGCAGCACGACGAAGCCCCGCCCATGAAGGCACGCTTCCACCGCTCCCCATCGATGTGAAGGGACGAGCAGCGCCCGACGCCACCCGCCAACGCGACACGAGGGCTCCTCATGACCGCGCTGCGCAAGGCTGTCAGAATGTTGATCAACTTCGCTAGACCGTTCGAATATGACCTAGGGCACACCTTGCTACAGAGTTGTACCCCGAGCATGCCGAGACATCGGTCTATGCAGGCCAGACGATCAGCTGCGTTCCCGTCGCGGTCGGATGGTGCAGGAGCGTTCGAGGACTACGGCGATGCCCGAGAGCTCCTTAAGTCCGGCACTGATCTTGTACCGTGCCAGAGCTGGCGAATACGTGCTCTGCCCAGCTGATTCACTAATCCGGTCAGGCGGCTCTCGAGTTTCGCCGTTCTGGCAGGCCTGACGTAGTCAGGCTGCTGTGTCGAGTCCTGCTTGGGCCCAGGCGTGCTGGACCGCGCGGATTTCGGCATCGGTGGGTCGGACCTGGTCGTTGGCCATAAATCGGGCGGCGATGATGACGCGGCGGAGCTTGGCGAGCATGCCGGAGAAGGCCGGGTCGGTCTTGGCGGTGTACCAGGGCCGGGCGGCGCGGTGGTCGGCGGCGTCGTTCCGGTGGTGGCCGTGCAGCGCGTACCAGACGACGGTGATCGAGTAGCAGTAGAGGCCGAACGGGACGGTGCGGCGCACGGCGTTCTCGGCGCGGTTGCGGGCCTGGCCGACGCCCAGCAGGTCGCGGGCCTCCGCGAACGTGACCTCGATGGACCAGCGCCGGGCGTATCTCCTGATCAGGTCCGCCGCGGTGGCGGCAAGGTCGGTGGTGACCAGGGCCAGGTCATAGCCGGTATCGGTGGCGTCGTCCCGGAGCAGGATCACGTGCACGGTCTGGGTGTGGAAGGAGCCGTACCACAGGCAGGTGCGCTCGGCGAGATGCACGGTGTCGGTGCGGCCGTAGCGTTTGACCTGCGCGGTGTTGAACGTCGCGGTGGCGGCCAGCTCGGCCGGGGCGCCGAGGCGGTCACCTTTGAGCCGCGGCCGGCCGCGTCTGCCGGTGGGTGCCGGTGCGAGGTCGTAGAGCACGGCGTTGGCCGGCAGCCTGGTGGTGACGGTGATCCGCTCGGGGAGGTGCCGCAGGGCTTTGCCGTGGTAGGCGGCATCGGCGACCACGTGTAGCGGCCGGTTCAGGCACACCGCCAGCAGACGGACCATGGAGGCGGCCAGCTCGACCTTGGACGCGCCGGTCTTGGGCCGCCACAGCCGGGCCATCACCGGCAGGCACACCGGCCGGGTGAGAAACGGCAGCTCGACGATGATCCCGACCACCACGAAGCAGGTCCCGCGGCCGACCGGCTTGTCGCCGACCGCCGCGCCGTCGTGCTGCCACGCGCCCCCGAAGACCTTCTTGCCGCGCCGTTTGAACAGCGTGTCGTCCACCGCCACCGTGACCGCCGTGCCGTCGGCGGGCAGCAGGGTTCTGACGATCAGGTGGGCCAGCACGATCCCCAGGATCTCGGCGTTCCACGCCGAGCGGGAGAAGAAGCTGTGCGCCCGGTCGTGCGACCAGCTCCGGGCCAGCCCGGCCCCGGTAAGCATCCCGGTCACCGTGCCCTTGCCGGTCTGCGCGACCAGCCCCGTGACCAGCGCGGTGAACGTCGCGAAACTGGGCGCGGTGAACACCCGCAGGTTCTCCAGCACCGCCAACAGCGATGCGGGTACGGTCAATTCTGGAAGCATCGGCGGATCCCCTCCCGCAGGCGACAGACACCGCCGATGCTTCTCCGCCGCGCCGGGCGATCAGCCTGCGGATCCGGCAAACCGCCGGATCGGGCGACTTGGCGCGGCTACCGGCGGGCCCGGAACAGACGCCGCCGCGGCTGCTCGGGGAAGGCGACGGCATAGTGGAAGCCGTCGTCGCCGACCGCACGTCGCAGCGTCCGCACGATCGCCTCGGGATCGTCGTAGGGCCCGTTGACATAGAAGGGCTTGCCGTCCTTGCCGAAGCCGATCGGGCACGGCCCGACCGGCTCACCGAGCACCGCGGCGGCCGCATCGAAATCCGCCTCGGCCTCGAACCCGAGCCCGCGGGCGTAGTCGGCGGCGCCGAACACCAGGGCCCGGGCAACCTCGGCGGGCACCGGCACATATCCCTCGAAGGCGCTGAAGTAGGCGTGCCGGTGCTCGGCCAGCTGCGACGCGGTCATCGGCTCCGGTGGCAGCGCGTTCTTCACCCCCAAGCACCATACATCCAGCAGGAACCCGGCGACCTGCGCCTTGGCCGAGCGAAGGCTGTCCGCCGCGACGAGCACGGCAATCAAGCCACGCACCTCCTCGGCATCGGAAGCCCCGGGGTCCAAGCCCGCCCACCGCGGCGCACCTTCCAGATCCACGCTGCGGCTCCAGCCAGCATTCACCCAGCAACGCGGCTCACCGCTGGATACCGGCACGGCGGCATTGAGCACACCGACTACCTCCGCGACGCCCACCCCGAGCGTCCTGGCGATCGCCTTCGCCGCCTGACCCCGCTGATGCAGGTTCCGCACCTGCTCTACAAGCCGCTCATCCACAGTCTCACCCTATGGCCGCAGCCAGGGCCGCCGGACCCAAACGCCAGCAGTCACACCCGCCAGAGCGATCCTGCGAAATCAGCGAAACTCGAGATACACCAGAAGCACCGCTAAACCGTGGTCTTGGGCTGGTCCGGATGGGACTCGACATTCGAACGCCCCGCCAATGAAAACGGCCCTGACCTGCGAGGTCAGGGCCGCTACCATATGTTCGAGGAGTTTGTCAAACTCCTGATTGTGGAGCCAAGGGGACTCGAACCCCTAACCCCCTGCTTGCAAAGCTAGTGCGTTGATCGCCTGACCTGCTGCCGGGCTTCGGACTGCCGAAGTTTTCCGTCCATTTTCCGTGGAGGGGTCTTCCGCCGCGAGAGCGCGGACCGTGACCGCCCTGATCCACATCTCCCAAACAGCAGTGTCCCACGGCCCCGCCCGGTATCCATCCGGGCGGGGCCGTGGCGTATCCGCACGCACTCCGCCGGCTCGCTCGGGCCCTGCGGTCATCCATAAGGGGACTTCTCCATGCAGCACCACCCGATAGGCAGCTTCGACTGGAAGCGCATCGTCAAGCGCGCCGAGCTGCCGCGCACCACCAAGCTCTTCGCAGGGTTCATGGGCGACTTCGCCAACGCCGACGGCACCGGCATCCGGCCCGGCGTCGAGCTGCTGGCGAAGATGGGCGGGGTGTCCACCAGGACGGTGAAGACCCACCTGAAGGTGCTGCGGGAGCTGGGGCTGATCGAGAAGACCAAGCACTCCCGCGCCCTCGGCATGGCCGACGAGTACCGGCTTACCGTGCCCGGCCCGGACCGCGCCCCCGTTCCGATGCGTCTGGATCCTGACTACGTCCGCATCGAGATGCCCGCGCCCGTCGCCCAGGGACTCTCCGATGTTGTGGATAACACGTTCGATTCTGTGGACGCAGCTGTGGATGAGGCTGTGGACAACCGTTCGAGTGGGCCGCTCCGGGGAGACGTCTACGTGAAGCTGGACGCAGCTCTAAGTGAAGCTGGACGTCGTTCTAGGGGAAGCGGGCTTCACCCCTCTATCCAGACCAACCACTACCAACCATCTACTGGGTCACCTCAGGTGGGTACCTCACTTGACGCTGTGCACACCACCGATCAAGGCGAGCCGGTGGCGAGGGTTGGGTTCGAACCGAGCGCCGAGGAGTACACCGCGGCCTACGAGATCCTGATCCTGCTGCCGGACACCGAGCCGCTCAACACCGTGGCGATCGCCGAGCTGCACGCCGTCGGGATCGCCGACCCCACGGCCCGGCAGATCGCGGTGCGCGCCGCCGACATCGCCACCCGGCCGACGGTCCCGGACGAGCAGCGGGCCCCGGTGCCGCGGAGCACGGCCGCCGAGCGGGAGGAGACTGATGCCCCGGACCGCTGCCGTTGACCGGCCCGACTTCCCCACCTGGCGCGCCTCTGTCTCCGAGGCCCCGGGGTTCCGCGGCAGGTTGGAACCCCGGGGTTCTAGTAGACGGAGGCGGTGGACCGTACCACGGCGTCGCAGGGCAATGATTTGTGTCAGTAGCCTGCGGGATGCTGGCCTGCGTGGGGTACACACTCGATCCGGCGGAGGTGCCGCCGCACACATCCGCGAAGGCATGGGCACGGTTCTGCGCCAAGACTGTAGTCACCACCAGCCACGTCATATGGACCGGCGCGCTGTCCAAGGGGTACGGCACGTTCCACGATCCTGAGTTTCAGGACCTGGATCTGGAGCTGCCCAGCCACGGCGCGACGGTGACCGCGACACGCTGGCTCTGGTCCGCCTACCACGGCCCGATCGACCTGGACATGCGGATGATGCACGCCTGCAACCTGCCGATCTGCGTAAGACTGGCGTCCTTGGAGCCGGGGCACCAGCAGTGGAACATACAGGACGCCGCCAACCAGGACCGGCTCGCCCGGCGCCATGGTCACGTCCGTGTCGACAAGGCAGATATCCGCGGCGCTGAGGAGCAGTCCCGGGCGATCCGCTTCGCCGTGAAGCAGGCCGTACGGGCCGGGGTCACCGACCCGGGCCTGCTCGATCGGATAGTCCAAGATGTGATGGCCGAGGGTGACCCGGACCGGCTGTCTGCGCAGGCACCGCTGTTCCGGCTCGCCGACCTGCCCGCCCCGGCTCGCCAGGCGCAACGACGCCGCTTCCCCCAGGCTGATGCCGCCTAGGGCGGGCCGTGGCTGCTATGAACTTGCTTGCTGAATCAGGCTTCTGGCCTGGTCGCCGTATACGGACGCCTGCGCGTAGGTGTCGAACATGCCCAGGTACATGGCCACCTCCGGTGCGTCGGTGATCTGGTACGTGACGGCCATGGTCTCGATCGACACGGTCGAGTCGTCGACGATATCGATGTGGCTCATCGGTGACGCCATCACTCGGGCCCGTATCGGCAGGATGCCGAGACGGACGTTGGGCTTGTCGGCTAGGACGAGCAAGTGCTCCAGCTGCTCGGTCATCACGTCGGAGTCGGCGGTGGCCCCGTACAGGACGTGCTCGGCGATGATGGCGTGGAAGGACCGGTCTGTATCGTCGATAAGTTGTCTGCGGGCCATGCGCAAGTCGACGGTCTGGGCCACGGTGTCGGGTAGGTCCAGCAGGTCGCGAGCTTCGGTGAGTCGCGTCGTCGCGTAGGCGTGGGTCTGGTACTTGCCGGGGATCACCGCCGGGGCGAAGTTCTTGAAAATGTGACCGGCGGTCTCCTCGTCGAGGAGCTTCTGTTGCGTAGGGGCCGTGCCGTCGGTCATGGTCGCCATGTGCCGGTTGTACTCGATGCCCATGGTGTTCGAGCCCTTCGTGATCAGTAGGTCGTCGGGGGACGGAGGTCAAACAGACCGCGGTTAAACGCCGCGACTGCGGACAGCAGCTGGGTCAACCGTTGTGGGCCGACAGTCGCCAACGCCCACAGGGCGCTGATCCTGCGGGCAGAGGCCCAGATTTCACCGGTCGATTCCGCCGGTGTGCGGAACGGGATGACTCCGATGTTCCGGCTGGTGAAGTACTCGGGTTCGAGGTAGCTCATCCCGCCGGTGCCACACAGGTAGGTGGTGGCGCCGACCAATCCGGCGAGGTCCCCGAGCCGTTCGGATCTGCCGTTCCCGGAGGGCAGGTCGCTGCTCAGCATGGTCTGTCCGGACCAACACAACTCGTCCAGGAGCGCCGTGGTGGAAGCTTCGGCAACGGCGCCGATCCGGCCGGTAGCGTCGAAGGCGGTTAGGGTCGCATCGACGACGCGGGCGACGGCAGGCCAATAGCGGCTGTGCCGGTAGTACTGCTCGATGAGTAGCGCGAGCCGACGGCGGCTCCGCTCGGGCTCGGCTACCAGGGCCTCCCCGATCACGGTCGCCCGACCGGCGGGCAGGTGGGCAGCGAGCGAGAGCCACTGAGTGCAGGCGGGGTCGCCGAGTTGCCCGAGGCGCGCACGGTGTTGGTAGTCACGGCGGGTGAACTGGACGTCGTCCAGCACGATCCGAACGTCCGCGGCGTACAGCTTGGCCAAGGTGGACAACCGCGGGAACAGATTCGGCTGATGGATCGCGACCGCCGCGGACGACGGGCGAGGGTCAGGACTTGGGCAGGACGCTGTCGTAGCCGGCGACGATGAGACGTTTGAGTGCGGCATGGACTTCCTCCGGGACGACTTGCTCGATCATGTAGCCGTACTTGGGGTACTCGATGATCCGCTGGAGGTCGCCGACCATGTCGCAGATGACGTGGCGCGGGTCGGCGGAAGATGAGAGGTAGTCGGCGAAGGTGATCGGCTGGGATGCGCATACGACCTCGACCTCGGGCCACTGGGCCCGGCACGTGGCGAACGCGCGCCGTTCCATGAATGGCATCGCGATGAGCGTCACCGAGGTCGGCACGATGCCAGCCTGGATGAGGAGTTGCCGGGACAGAGTGATGTTTGCGCCACTGTTGGTGGCCTTGTCCTCGATCATCATCGCCGACTGCGGTACGCCGGCCTGCATCGCGGCGGTGTGGAAGGCGACGGCCTCGCCCTGCGGGAAGACGTCGATGGTGTAGTCGTTGGTGGCGCCGGTGAACACGATCAGCGGGAACCAGCCTTGGTGGTACAGCGTGGCCGCGTGACGGGCGGCGCCAAGGTCGTAGCTGCCCAGGACGATCGCTGCCTCGGTGTTCCGTGGTTCGTGACCGAGCCGGTGGTAGTCCCACAGGGTCTGGGCGTCCCGGCGGTGTTCGTCGGTGATGTCCTGCGCGGTCACGCACGCTCCTTGCTTGACGAGGCGGTGCCCGCGGCCGGTGCCGCGAGCAGGTTGCGGATCTTGCCGATGCTGCGGATCTGGTGTCCGAGGTTGGCCCCGGCAGCCACCTTCTCGGCGTGTTCCAGCCGAACCACGCCCTCGTCCTGGGTGGCGGGGTCGGTCAGGAGGATGTGGCCGGTGGCTGTGGTCAGCTGTACCCGCTGAAGCGGGGAGTGGGCGCGGCCGGTTGAGTGGGCGAGCTCGATATGCCGCAACGCGCCCGTCAAGTTTCCAGTTCCGCGATGCGCAAGGGCGATCTTCTGCTGAGCGCTGGACCAGTCGTCGGGTTCGCCGAGGGTTTCGAACATCCGGGCCGCGGCGACCATGACGCTGATCGCCTCCTCGTGCTGGTCCTGCTTGCTCAGTGCGGTGCCCACCCAAAGCGCAGCGCGGGCCCGGTCGCGGGCACTGAGCCGACTGTCCACAGCGAGTTGGTCATACTGGCGGCCGGCTGAGACAGCATCGCCGGACATCTCCGCGACCACTGCCAGCGACAGCTCGATCTGTGCAACGCGGCGCGGAATCCCCAGCTGGGTGAACACGTCGCGGGCAGTGCGGTAGGTGGACTCTGCCGACTGTGGGCCCAACAGCGCACCCTGGTCGCAGTGGAAGTCACCGAGCAGTGTCAGCGACCTGCCGTACAGATAAAGCCCGCGGTCGTCGAGTTCAGCAGGGTCCAGCGGCGCCAGCCACCGGTCCAGCAGCTCGCCGGCGGAGGTGAAGTTCTGCCAGCTCAAGGCGATGATCGCACGGTCCAGGTCTTCGGCCCACGCCTCATAGTCCAGGTCGGCCGCCCGCCGCGCAGGTTGGTCCGTCTCAGCCTCTGCACGGCGCAGCTCGGACACGATGGTGTCGAATAGCAGCCGCACATCTGGCGGCGCCTTGGCCAGGACCGCATCCAGAATCGCTTGGGTATCGGGATAAGGCGTCGTGGCGGCCAGAAGCTTGTCCCACTTGCTGACCGTACGGGGCGCGACCGCGCAGCGGGTGGCGAACCGGCGGACGCTGTCTCGGTGTGCTTTGCGCAGCGCGTGGGCCTCAAGGCCCGTCCATACCCGTACGTAGATCACGGCGCGCCCCTCCCTTCGACAGCCATCGAATCATGATCCCTACCCAGCATGAACCGAAAGTGCGACGGAAGTGCTACAGCCAGTCATTCCCGGAGCGTACCCACCCGGTCCACGCTGGAAGACATGGCGCTCAACGCACCGACCGCTGGTCGCCTCTCTTTCCACACGTAAGCGAGGAGGTACAAATGGCGAGGATTACCGAGCGCCAGCCCGTGGGCAGCCCCGTCGTCTTCGGCTACCTGCGCGGGCCAGCCACCGGGGATCGCCGGGACCTGGCTCTATCAGCGGCGATCAAGGCCTACTGCGACCAGCATGAGCTATTCCTCGGCGGAGTCTTCACCGAACGGGTGGGCGTCGGGGACTTGAACGACTCGGTGTTCGCCAACCTGATCGCCGAGCTGCGGGTCATGCAGCCGTACGGAGTTGTCCTGCCGTCACGCAGCCACCTCGGCCCGCCAAACGTTGCGGTCAGCCGTGAGGAACAGATCTCGACCTGCGGAGCACTGCTGATAGCGGTCCGCTGAGTTCTAACACGGGCCAGACCACAGGGGATTGTCTAACCCCGCGCACACCGAAGCCGACGCAATGATCCCCGCTGCGTAAAAGCAGGCCGCGCCCAGCCGTTCCACACACGCCCGCAGCTTGATGGCTAACGCCGATCCCAGGAGGTTACCGGAGATGAAGGCCATCACCTCCTCCGGCGCAGCCCCCGTGACCTGTTCGACTTCGCTCGTGCCGATGTTGGTCACCTTAGGCGGTCACCAGCGGCCACTGCGGGGCGATAGGCGTGGGCTCGCGCGCTCAGGGCGCTGTCACATCCGGCCCCGGGCCAGTGGCCCGTACGGCGTCCATGATCGTGTCGTGCCACTGCTGCGACGACATGGCGACCGCAGCATCGGCAAGGCGCTCGGCAGCCTTCGTGCGCAGCTTTTGGCGGCTGGATTCGATCCAGCGGGTGACGTTGCTGTACCCGGTGTCGCGGTATTCGATCGCCTGGAACAGGCAGTCGAGCTTGTCTGCGTCGTGGGCACAGTCGACTTCCAGACTGTCACTGTTCTCGTAGTCGTGGATCAGGTTGCGGACCTGGTCGACGAGTACAGCAGGCAGGCCGGCGGTCTGGTCCTCGGCGATCTTCTCGTTGCTGGCGGCGTCGAGGTAGCGGCGGCCCATGTGTGGGATGTCGCCGACCCGGGTCTCGCCAGTGTCGTGCCAGACCGCCAGGAAGGTAGAGCGCGCCGGATCGGCGCCTTCCATGCCGGCGAGCAGTCCGGCGATGATCGCGGTACGGAACGAGTGTTCGGCGACGCTCTCGGGGTCTTTGACGCCGCACAGCCACCAGCCGGTGCGCTTGGACAGTTTGAGCAGCCCAGTCTCGTAGATCAGTTGGGCGGTGGCTTCGATCTCGTTGTCGTCCACGGACAGCCTTTCTTACCTGGTGTGCAGCCGGAGCGCGTAGCGGATCTCGTCCAGGGCTCGGCGTGCGGTTGGGGACATACTGCCACTGTCAGCGAGCTGTTCGACGGCGGCTGTGAGTGCGGCGGTCAGTGTCCGGTCTTCATCCAGCAGGCGGGGCCTGGCAGCCAGCAGTGTTCTCAAGGTGGTTATGCCGAGGTCGGCGACGCCGGCTTCGGCATGGAGGCGGCCAGCGAGGTGTCGCAGTATCTTGTCTCCCCGCCACGGGCCGAGCCTGATGGGCATGAAGTCGTCGTCGCGCTCGATGGTGCCGGTCTCGCCCACCCAGTAGGCCCAGTAGTTCAGGTCGGCAATCTGGCCGGGTTCATCGGCGAGGCCGTGCTGGACGAAGTCGATGAGGGTGCTGGGGTCGCCGTACCGGACCAGGGAGGCCGCCAGTGTGCGGGCCACCGGCCAGGCGGAGGTCCAGCCGGATCTGGTGCGTGGAAGCCGGCGGAACTGATCCGTCATCCATGCTTGAGCGTCACTGCGGCGGTCGTAGCTTTGCAGGTAGAGCGCTTGCCGGTGCAGGAGACGGTCTCCGCTGTTGGCGTTCGCCTCGGCGACACGTCGAAGGTGGTCGAACACCTGGTCTCGCTCGACGGCACCCAAGTCGGGGCGCCCGGCGACCGGGCCACGCCGTGCAGGAACGACCGCGGGAAGCCCGGCTGGTGTGCGACCACTGAGCGGCCAGGCGACCAATTCTACGACGTCGCGGCGATGGACGTAGGCACCCAGTGGATGCGCATCGCCGGGTTCATAGGCCGCTGCGGCAGAGCGAGCATGGTCGAGCAGTTGGTCGGCCTCGATCGCGACGTCGAGCATCCGCACAAGCTGCGACGAGGCCCCGACACGGATCAGCATCGCCTTGATGGTGACGAACTGGCCGGCCTTGACCGCCGACAACGGCCGACGTCCGGTCTCCCATCCGGCGACGGCGTCAGACGAGACCGCCAGGAGTTCGGCAAGTCGCTCCTGGCTGCACCCACCCGCCACGGACTCGCGTGCGAGCCGGAGCATGTAGCCGACGATCAAGGCCTGACGTGGGAGGCGCCCGGAACCCCGACCACCGGTCAGGGTTGTCGGTGCCTGCTCGTCCAAATCCGCTCCCCAGCTTCGCCAACGCGTACTGCCGGTCACTGTCTGGTCACCGACACGTCTTCTAGCTTCGTATATACGGCTTTGGCGAGTCAATGTGCTGAGTCGTTGAGTCTTCAGCTACTACCCCCAACGGAAGCTCTGGCATGTCAGGGATCTCATCGGCGCATGGTTAGGAGGTCGCCACATGGTCGCTGTGACGCGAAGTGACTTCCTTCGTTCAGGCCGCGTCGCCGCGTCTGGCGACGCTGCGACGCTATACGTTCGAGGCGTCAACGGGGTCGGGGCCAAGCTGCTGACCCGGACGGCCGCCGATCACATGCTGGATCGGCTGGAACGGCTGGCCATCGACGTAGCTGGCCGTCTCGATACCGGCTACTCCTGGGCACACTGCGGCTCGATCCCGACTAGGCGGTACAGCGTCCGCCCGCTGGCGGCGCCGTACATGCCGTTCGGCGGTGCCGTGACCATCCAGCTGTGGTTCCCGGCGAAGGAGGACGGCTTGCGGCTTGTCCGCTGCTTCTCGTGCTGGCTCCCGGACAGCTTGCTCCTCTACTTGGCCGGGTGCTGCCTGTGGAGCAGGCGAGATACCGGCAGGGGCGCGCAGGCCGCCGTGATCTACGGCCCTGACGGTGTCGCCTACCGGATCGAGGAGGCCACCCGTACCTGCGGCCAGATCCCGGCGGTCTACCTCGAACTGCTGCGGAACTCCGAGTCGACCCTCCGCTCCTCAGATCCCTTACCTGCTTGACCACACGCCCCAAAAGCCGGCGTGCCCGTTCGGTGCCGTACAGACCGGGCGGGCAGGCCGATCCACCGGGCGGCCCGCGCCGCACACCCGGCGGCCCCCGACGCCGCGGCACCGCAGCCGAGCGGAGCGCGGGCCGCCCACCCCAAAAGGCCAAAGCACCGACGGAGGACCCTACGATGACGGCCGAGCACCGGATGACGGTGATGCCCCAATGACTGGGCTGGCGGGCGATTCACGGGGCCGCCGGGTTATCCCGGAGCCCTTGATTGACTGTACGGCTGCGTCTCAGCGGTACGCGATCGTGATCGGTGGCACCCGCGTCCGGATCATCAGTGACGCCGCCGCGGAGACCACCTTCCGGCGCTGGAGCCAGAGTCCCGACGTGGTCATGCGCGGTGACCTGCGGACCGGATTCGTCTGGCTGTGGGCAGACAGGCGCAATCGGATCGCGATAGTGCCTGCGCGTGACGGGGCGGCTGGCGAGTACGCAGACGACCCTGTGAAGCCGGCGGATGCTGATGCTGATCACTCCAGACATGGGCTGGTGATGGCCTGATGGTCGAGTTGCAGCAAATCAAGACCGGCTTCGAGGCCAACGAGTTCTTCCTGATGGCCAACGACGACCCGTCCGGTCGACCCCGGTTATCGGAGCGGATCCTCGCGCTCGGCCTAGCGGGTGCCTTGCTGTGCGAGCTCGTCCTCGACAACGCCGTGGCCATTGAGAAGGGCAACCTGGTGCGCACCGCTCACCACCGTCCGCGGCATCTACTACACGTCCGGTTGTGCGGTGAAGTAGATGAGGAAGCACCTCGGTCCGTGCGTGACTGGCTGGACTATCTGGGCTTGCAGGCGATCGACCGGGTCGGACAGCGGTTGCGCAACGCGGGCGTGGTGCAGTTTCAGCAGCCTCGACTCAAGATGCCGGGCAGGACCGGCCGGTGGCTACCGGTCGATGTACAGACCGCCAACTGGCCAGCTGTCGATGTCGCGCGCAAGGTCTACTACGGCAGGGCCACGGCGTCCGACCTCGTGCTGTTCGGCCTCACCCGCGCTACCGGTCTGGACAACCCGGCGCTGTGGGAGATCCGTCACCTGCTCACTGACCCGACCTTGCTCAAGCAGACGCTCTCGCCGCTGGCGGTCTACAACTCGGCGCTCGTAGACCTGCTGACCCAAACCGAGGTTGCCGTCGCCAGCGCCGTCGCCAGCCAGCGCAGAGGCTGACCGTCCAGTTCATCACCCCAATAAAACAGTTGATTCTTGAAGAGGAGTCTTCCGTGTCCATACCACCAACAGCCCCGAGCAAAATGTCGGCGGCGCTGGCCAAAGACCGTCTCGGCGCGCCCGCCGTGGGCTTCTTCATCTTGGCTGGCGTCGCACCACTGACCGTGACCGAGGGTGTGGTGCCCTCCGCATTCGCTGCCACCGGCCTGACCAGCGTGCCGGCAGCGTTCCTGGTGGTCGCGGCAGTGCTGGCGGTGTTCGTCATCGGATACCTGGCTATGGCCCGCCGGATCCCGAACGCCGGGGCCGCTTACGCGCTCATATCGAAGGGGCTGGGCAAGCCCGCAGGGATGGCCGGTTGGCTGGTGGCCGTGGTCGCCTACAACCTTTTGCAAGTCGGGCTGTACGGAATGATCGGGCCGCAGCTGGCCTCCTTCGCCGCTGACAACTTCGGTCTGCACGCCTCGTGGGGGGTGTGGGCGTTCGGTGCGTGGGCAGTGGTGGCCGTGCTGGGGCTGCTGCGTGTGGACTTGAGCGGCTGGGTCTTGGGTGTGCTGTCGGTCCTAGAGCTAGTCGTGATCGTCGCGGTGACGATACGGGGCCTGGCACATCCGGCCGACGGCGGGGTCAGTTTCGCAGCGCTGTCCCCGGCCAGCCTGCACTTCTCCAGCTTGGGCCCCGTACTTGCGGTGGCGGTGCTGGGCTTCGTCGGCATCGAGCAGGGACCGGTCTTCAGCGAGGAGGCCCGCAACCCCAAGCGCACAATCCCGATGGCGACCTACATTTCCCTGGGTGTCATCGCGGTCGTCTACGCCGCCGCCTCCTGGGCTCTGGTGGTGCACTACGGCAGCCAGGTGGTGCCGACGGCGCAGGGCCCGGATGGCACGGGGATGTTGTTCGCGATGGCCCCCGGCCTGGAGGCAAGCACCGGCCGCAGCCTGTTCCTGACCAGTCTGTTGGCCGCGGCCCTGGCGTTCCACACTGCGGTCGGGCGGTACATGTGGGCTGTGGGCCGGGAGCGGGTGCTGCCGGCGGCGATGGGCACGACAGGATCCACTGGTGCGCCCCAGGCGGCGTCCATCGTGCAGAGTCTGCTGGGCGCGGTGGCGATCCTGCTGGCGCTGGGCATGCACTGGGATCCCATCGGGCAGCTTTTCTTCTGGGGCGGAACCACCGGCGGCGTCGGCATCCTGCTGCTGCTGACGGCGGCCTCTGCCGCGGTGGTCCGCTACTTCTGGACTTCGCCCGGTGACGAGCCGGTATGGCGGCGCCTGGTGGCGCCAGCCGCCGCTACCGTGCTGATGGCAGTGATGGCGTGGCTGTGCATCACACACTTCGACGTGCTGCTCAACGTCGCACCCGGCTCGCTACCCACCAAAGTCCTGCCGGGTCTGTTCGGCGCAGCCGCGATCATCGGCGCCAGCTGGGCACTGGTGCTTAGACACCGCAAGCCAGCCGCCTATGCCGCTATCGGCCTGGGCAGCGTCGCGCTGTCTCAGCGCCCCACTACCGCCGTCGGTACCGAGGCGCCGTCGTCCGCGACAAGGACCGGGAACGCATCATGAACTCCCGTGACCAGATCGTCCAGGCCCAGCCGCGGGACATCAATACCCTGAGCCACGTGATTGCGAAGGCCTTCCACAACCTGGCACCTTCGACCTGGCTGATCCCGGACAGCGACGCGCGCGCCCGCCTCTTTCCCGGATACTTCCGCCTGTTCGCCGTCCACGAGGCGATCACGCGTGGGCGCGTCTACACGACCACCGGACGCAATGCGGTCGCACTGTGGCTTCCCCCGACCGCGAGTGACGAGCCGGCGCCGGCCGACTACGAGGCCAAGCTGGCGGCCACAACTGGGATCTGGGCCGAGCGATTCCGAACCTTCGACGGGCTGCTGGCCAAGCACCACCCCCACGGCATCGACCATGACCACCTCGCGATCCTTGCCGTCCATCCCGACTACCAACACCAGGGCATCGGCAGCGCCCTGCTGGCCGCACACCACG
Organism: Catenulispora pinistramenti; assembly: GCF_018274385.1. Classification (GTDB taxonomy): domain Bacteria; phylum Actinomycetota; class Actinomycetes; order Streptomycetales; family Catenulisporaceae; genus Catenulispora; species Catenulispora pinistramenti. The sequence continues at coordinate 29,280 of NZ_JAAFYZ010000010.1, forward strand.
ACCACCTTGGCGCCGAAGACCCGCCGCGCGGCGCCTACCTGGAAGCCAGTGACGCCACAACCCGGGAGCTGTACCTGCGGCACGGCTACACCGATATCGGTGAACCGATCGTTTTGCCCTCCGGGGCGTGCATGTTCCCGATGCTGCGATCCGCCAGCAGCGCTTGAGCCCAGTGCGATCGCAAGGCCCACGCGACACGCCGAGTCCGGCGACACAGCCAACACCACAGATAGCAGGGGGACCGAACACATGTCGACCACGCTGACACCAGAACAGGCCGATGCCGCCGCAGAGGTTCTGGTGCACTTGAACTCCGCACGAAACGGATCCACCACGGCGGTCATGAGCGACAGGGCGCGGCAGGTACTGGAAGCGCAGATCCGCCGGTACGGCCGCGCCGCCAACGCCGCGCGCGGCGTCTCGCGGATCCTGCTGCCGCTACTGCCCGGCGACGACAACCTCGACGGCGCCCCAGTGTTCACCAGCCTGGCCGACGCCCAGGCGTGGTACCTCGACAACGCTGACGGGATTCGGAAGTCGATGATCCGCGCCAGCCTGGCCGACGCCGACGAGCACAGCAGCCGAGTGGTGCGGGGCCTGGAGCAGGTGATGACCTCCATCCACGACATCGATGGCCGACTGGAGCTGGCCGAACTCGCGCTGACCTCGGCGCGCGGCCGGAATGACAATCCCGCCGAGGCGCACGCCCTGATGAACCGCGGCGGCGGCTACAAGATGGGCGAGCAGCCGGTGAAGGCGGTGGCGGATTACAAGAAGGCGGCGCACCTGTTTGCCAAACTCAACGACAACGCCGGCATGATCGCGGCCCTGAGCCGCCTGGCGGTGGCGCAGGCGGCGGCCCGTCAGTTGGACGACGCCGACGACACGCTCGACCAGGTACTCGCGCTGTGCGGCGACGGTGAGGACACCCTCGCAGCACTGGCGTACGTCAACCGAGCCCGGGTGTCCATCGAGCGCGGCCAGTTCGACAAGGCGATTGACCACGGGCTCGTCGGTCTGGAACGGCTTCAAGCCTGTGACGCCGCCCAGCCGTGGTTCACCGATGCGCACCTGGAACTGACCGAGGCCTACACGGCGGCGGGCGAGTTCGAGCGGGCCAGCCACCACCTGAGCGCGGTGGTAGCGCTGTTGGCCAACGGGTCCGAGAACGTTCCGCAGTGCATCGCCGCCGCCTTTGTCGGCGGCGAGTTGCTGCTGGCGCAGGGGCACCCTCGTGACGCGTTGGCGTCGTTCCAGCGCGCTGTGGCGCTGCAATCTGCTGGCCCTCACCCCTATCGCATCGCCAACGCGCTTGACGGTGTGGGCAAGGCTTGGTTCGCACTCGGCGACTTCGAACAGGCCGCCCAGCACCACACCTCTGCGCTGTCCGTTCGGATCCGGGCCGGTGAGCCGTTCGCCTCCGCCCGTACCCGCTACCACCTGGCCATGGCGAATGTCGAAGCCGGGCAGGTAGACGAGGCTGTCCGGCTGCGGGATTTGGCCCTGCTGGAGTTGGCAGGGATCGTCGACCCCGCCGCCGACGCTCTGCGTGCCGAGCTGAACCGGGCGGTGTGATGGCGTCTGGCCCGCCGTGCGGAGCTGGCGTGTCCACCGCGCGACGGGCCGGACAACTCGGATGTTCCTCGACAGGAACGGTTGATGTGATCGCCATGAGCACCACCGTGGTGGCGAGTGGATATGGCTGGGGACTGGGATGAGCGGGGCGGTGAATCAGACCGGCGCCTTGCCGCCGCTGGGCCAGGTGGTTCGTGAGGCCCGGCTGCGGGCGGGCCTCACCGAGGAGCAACTGGGGCAACGTGTCGGCTACTCGGGCGCCAGTATCAGCCGCTTTGAGCGGGGCAAGCAGCCACTGCGGGACGTGGTGCTGCTCCGGTCGTTCGCGACCGCGTTGGGGTTGGAACCGCGGGAGCTGGGGTTGTCCGATGCTCCGCTACCGCGCAGGTAGCGGCGGCCCGATCAAGGCTTGGACGCGCCTTTCCAGCGCGGGGCGGAGGTCCAGGTTGTCGCCTCGGGTACAGCTCTGGAGTAGCTCCGTGGCGATCGCCAGCTGGGCGAACCTTCCGGCGCTGGTATCCAAGATGTCGGCGAACGCCTTGTACACGCTGGCGGCGGTGCGCGGGGCCAGCAGCGAGTAGGTGTACAAGGTGGCGGCGTCGTAACCGGCCGGCGCGGCGCCGAAGCCCTCCAGGTCCAGCAACCGAAGGTTCGGGGCAGTCAGGTTGGCGAAATGGATGTCCCCGTGTGCGGTGGTCCAGGCTGGTGCCCGCGTGGCGCGGCCGGCGACGACATTCATGAACCGGGGCATGGTCCGGTCCAGGTAGTCCTGGCTGATCACAGTGCGGTCGGTGTCGACGGCAGCGATGATCGCCAAGTTGGCGCGCAGGTCGTCGAACCACTCCGCGGGTAGCTCCAGCTCGGTGCGCAGCACCGAGTCCGGCGAGCACACCGGGTCGGTGACGAACTCGGTGAGCTCGGCGCGGTAGGCAACGCCGTCCACCTCCCAGTCGTGCAGCGCAAGCAGCGCCGGCTTGGCCAGGTTCGGCATCAGCTGGTCGGCCCGCTCGGTGCCTTCCCAGATCTTTCCGCCGGCCTGCCCGGCGCGAGCGGACTGGATCCGCAGCCACGCCGGGCCGCTGGCGCCATCGACCCTGGATCCGATGGTGCGGCCTCGCCAGCCCCAGACCGGTGCTCCGTCCGGGGTGCGCTCGAACGCCGCGGCGGCGTGCTGCTGGGCTGCCAGCATCCTGGTGGCGGTGGCGTCGTCAATCGGCGAGAACATCGGTGACCTCTCGGAGGATCGCGGCGGGAACCGGCTGCGCGGCGACGGTATCAGCGGCCTGCTTCCAATGCTCGGGGGTCGAGGCGGACACCAGGACCCGCGACACGCCGGGGACCGAAGCCACCACGGCGAGCGCGGCCTCGGCCGGCCCGAGACCGTCCCCGATGAGGGCGGCCAACTCGGGCGTGATGAGGGACGGCAGTTCGCCGCCGTGCAGCGGCGAGGAAGCAAACACTTCAATGCCCGCGCTGGCAGCGGCGCCGATCGGGCCGACGCCGTCCAAGGCTTGGACGATCGGCCCTATGTTGACCAGGCTAACCGGCAGCTGGATCGCCCGCAGGTGGTGTGGCTCGCCCCAGGCCGCAGCGTCCGCCATGTCGATCAGGGCGGGAACGGTGAACGCGCCAGAGGAGAAGCCGTCCCAGGTGGCAATGCCGTAGCCAGCTATATGGCCGGCGGCTGCCAGTTCCTCCAGTTCCACGAACGCGGCGAACACAGCACCGGAGGTGGTGCGCTCGGGGTTGTGCAGAAACAGGGTGTCAATCTTGTCGCGACCGAGCTCGTCCAGGGAGCGCTGGATCTGCCAGCGCAGGTAGCGCGGGCGGATACAGTGCCCTGCTTCCAGTTCTCTGCCTGGCATCGCCGCGTCCTCAACTGCGGCCTCGGTATCTGGGCGGTGGAAGAACCCGACCTTGGTGGATACCTGCACGTCGGGGTTGTCGGCCAGCACTGGCGCTAGGAGCTTCTGGGCTTGGCCGCCGCGGTAGTTGGGTGCGGTATCGATCCATCGCGCACCGCAGGCGACCGCGTGTACGGCCGCCTGCTCCACGTCTCGCACCAGGTGGGTGCCCAGCCCGATGCGCGCGTTCATCCTGGTAACACCTGTGCCACTCCCTGCCCAACCAACTCGCTGGCCAGGTCGGCCACGACATCGACCTTCAGCCCGGAGAGGTGCGCCAGCTCCCCCAGGGACCAGGCTTCGCCATCGGACAGCGCCTCCAGGACGCCCCAGGCCGCGGCAGCGAACGTCCAGGACTGCCCGCCGGCCTCGAACTGCACGCGGTCCTCCTCACTCTCGTGTAGAAGGGCGCGCGGAGTGAGCAGCCGCATGGTCAGCGCGGCGTCGGCCGGGACACCGTCGACGAACGGCAGGCTGAGGCCGGTCCGAGCGGGCTCGGTGCCGTCGGCGTGGGCGGCGAAGCGCAGCAGCAGGTCCGGGCGCTCCAACTCGGCGATCAGCTGCTTGCGGAACAGGTCGAGGTAGGCCTCCTGCTCCTGTGGTCCAGACAGGATCGGCAAGTCCTCGCGGAATAGCGCCATCCCCCGCAGATCATCGGCAAGGAACGTCACCAGGTCCACGCCGGTAGCCACGCCCAGACCGAAGGTCAGGTGCAACGAGTGCTGGCCCGGCACTGCGGCCACGTCGTGCCAGTGCCCTCGCGGCACGTACAGCACGTCCCCAGCGGACAGCACGAACTTATCGATCGGCTCGCCGGTCGGCTCCTCTGGCAGTTCGGTGTCGCGGTGCAGTGGCGCTGGACGGGTCGGGCCGAACAAGCGCCAGTGTTTGGCGCCGTCGAGCTGCACGATGATGGTGTCGTGGTCGTCCCAGTACGTGCGGAACCCGGATTCGGGGCGCCAGGAGGCGTATACGTTGGCCTGCACACTGGTGTGGAACTTCTCCTCCAGCGCCGCGGCCAGCCGCCGGATCGGAGCGTGCATCTCATCGATCGCGTCCACAACCAGCGTAGCGCCCTCGACCAGGCGCCGGTTGAGCTCGCCGGTGTTCAGCCGCTGCCACCGCACGCCACGCCGGCTGTTGACCGTTGTGGTGTAGGCGCCCTGGTCCAGCGCAGTCCCGCCGACGGCCAGGCGTAGCCGGGGGGTCTCCAGGCGCTGGCTGGCCAAGATCTCGTTCAGCGCATCCCAACTCAACAGGCCGCTGACGTCCTGGGCTTCGCCGGGAAAGACATGGTGGCGGCGTCGGAACGCCTGGGCGAGGAAGTCCCCGCCCAGGCGGCCGACGACCGGTTCGGTCGTCGTCACAGGTGTTAGCCGATCCGGTTGTCGTTGAGGTCCGAACGGCCCGTGCCGCCGCCATCCGAGGGCTGGGCGGAGCGCACGCGGGCCTGCTTGATGGCGGTACGTGCGATCACGAGACCGGCGTCGTTGCTCGGCTTCGAGGCATCCATGAGGTTCCCCTTCACAGGTTGGCACCACCCGGATCGGACGGCGTCTGTCGCAGAACCCTGCTGGCGATCCAGGCGCGGCGTAAAGCCTTTTTACGAACCTTGCAAGCCGTTTGCGCACTGCGTAAATCAGCTCCCTGAGTCAGGTAGCAGTCGCATAGCGTGTTCGCTGCGCCACCGGGTCCGGCGACCACGCCGGCCTTGGGAACACTCAGCCAGAGCAGAGGAGATCACAGTGGCCAAGAAGAGCAAGCCGGGTGACGGCACCGAGGGCTGCGGGGTCAAGGGCGGCGGCCTGTACGGCGCCCACTTCGCCGTGGCCGACCCGCAGGACGCTGCGAGCCCGATCCGCTCGATCGTCAGCCTGATGCGCTTCCTGCGTACCTCGCGCACCGCCTAGGAAAGGAGATGGCCATGGGTTCGGGTACCGTCTTGGCGAACCGGCTGGCGCTGTGGCTGTCCTGGCCAGCGATCATCGGCGAGTTCGCGCCGTGCCCGCTGTTGGGAGCGCCTCCCGCGCCTTCCCCGGCATCCAGCCGTCCCGACGACACCCGACCCGTGGCCGACATCCGCGGGCCGTTCAGCGAATCGGTCCGGGACTGCATGGGCGACCACGAGCGCATCGGAATATCGGTCTCCGGCGGGCTCGACTCGCTCGCCGTCCTCATCGAAGCGGCACGGATAGCCGACCAGGACGGCCGCCGCATCGTCGCGGTGATGGCGGAGATGACCGACGACGCCGGACTTTCCAACGTCCCCGTAGTCCGCCGCCTTCTCGCGGCCTCCGGCCTTGGCAACATCGAACTCCACATCACCGCAGCAAGGGACACCCCGACCAGCGAACCCGACTGGCATCCCGAAGGCCCCAACCTCGCTGCGCTTCCATCAGTCAAACGAAGCCTGCTGGAGAAAGCCGCCGATCACGGCGCTACCGTGGCGATCGGCGGAAGCGGAGCAGATGAGCTGCTGGGCACGGTGCGCTACATGTTCGGGATCTTCACCGCCGCCGGTGACTGGCGGGCCCTTCGTTCCTACTGGTCGGACACCATCGGGAAAGACCGCCAGGCGATCCCCGGCGAAGGGTTGGCGCTGGCGACCCGGCTGCTCCCTCGTGCCTGGCGTTCGCACCTGTACTTCGCAACTGAGTGGCCGGAGCTATCCGTTCAGAAAGTGCCGGAGATCGTCTCAGCGGCACACCACGATCAAGTCGCTTCCTGGTCGGCACAGTGGATCACCAGAGTCCTGAAGCACCACGCCACACGCCACCAGACATGGGCGCAGATGGCCGCATGGGACGCCGTGTTCCCCCTTTACCTCCCGCCCGGACCCGGCCCCATGCCACTGAAGCACCCCTTCCTCACCCCGAACTTCGTGGCCGCCGCCCAGCGGCTCCCGCTCGCGCGCCGCTACGACCCGACCCTGCCTCACGCGTACTGGCGACAGAAGGCCGCCGTCATCTCCCTCATCCCAAAGACGATGCGCAGCATCCTCCCGACCGCCAAGCAGACGTTCCGCAACGACCTAGCTTCCCGCTACATGGCCGGCAAAAGCGACGCAGCAAACCTCATCGCCTGCGGCGTCATTGATGAGAAAGCGTGGATGGCGACCAGCGACCCATCGCTCGTAAATCGGGTAAACGCGCTCGAATCGTGGATCCGTGAAGCCGACCACCGCGGATACAGCATTCGCAGCTAGCGATCCTCGTCGCCCGCAAGTCTCATCAAGACCGGAAACATGCCGTCCTCATCGAGATCGAGGAGCAGGAAGCCTGCCTTCTTCAGGGCGGCGATGCTGGCCGCGTTGTCCGGCTCTACACCGCCCTTCAGCTCGCCAAGACCGAGCTGCAAAGCAAGTTCGATAAGCACTCGCAGAGCTTGTGTGCCGTGTCCAGAACCGCGAGATCCGGGGGCGATGTAGTAGGAGAAGTATCCCGTCTCTCCTTCGATCTCAAGGTCGATGAACCCGACAGCCTGGCCGGTCGCGATATTGGTGAAGAACCAGCCGCGACGCGATCTGCTAAATAGTTTGCGCCACTCTTCGGGATTAGCGTAGGAGGCCAAATGCCGGTTGCCTTCGATGTCGCCAGCGAACCAACCACCGATACAGGAGAGGTCATCATCCGGTTTGATCTCGTTAAGCTGGGGCGTCTGCGTCATGCGGATAATAGTAATCAGACAGTTGGACCCAGGAGGGCTATCCGGGCTGGCGCGCCGACGAGCCGTTCATCCAGTATCAGCATACTTATTTTGTTGACCCACTCCCCCGGCACCTCTACGGTGATGACTTCGCGAGAGCATCCGGTCACGCCTCGCGGTCACGAGCACAGACGGCGGGGGTTTTGATGGCGCGGCCGACGGATTGGTGGATCCTGTCCCTGGACAAGGACCCGCTCCCGCAAGACCCCGACAACCTGCGCCTCTGGTCAACGCTCTACCACGACTTCGCCGACCAGATAGACCTGGTCCGCGGGGGCACCGTCGGGCTGATGGGCGATCCGGCGATCACCGGCTGGCTTGGGAAGTCCGGTCAAGCCTTCTTCGACGCCCTGACGCCATACCCATCGATGCTCAACACGGCGACGGCGGCCTATCGGGAGATCGGCGACGCCTTCGAGATCTTCAGCAGTCGTACCAGGAGCCTGCAACCCCAGTTCGACAGCCTGTGCACCCAATGCCTCAGCAAGCTTCAAGCGATCACGACGGACGGCGGACTGCCCGAGACCGACGCCAAACAGCTGATCATGAACCCCGAACAGCTCACCGGCAACCTCATGGCGGTCGCCTCCCACAGCTCGCTGGGGTCCGACCAGTTCCTGAACTCCGCCGCCGACAAGATCCGGGCCCACGTCATCGATGCAGCCAACCTCAGAGACGGCCAGCTGGCAACCCTGAAGTCCCAAACCACCACCGCGCGCAAGGCGCTTCTGGATGCCATCCACGATGCGGCGGCCATGGCCTCCCAAGTCACGAAGCTGGCCGGCGGCAAAGGCACCAACGCCGCCGACTTCGGCACCCGCTTCGCGGCCTTCGGTGGCGCCGCTACCGATCTGAACCTGATCCTTCCCGGATCTGTGGGCACCGACCTCGAAGACGGAATGGTCCTAGACCCGGCTGCCGGGCCTGACGGCGTGCCGGACTGGTGGACCTCACTGACCGATGAGGAGCGCCAGCACTACTGGCAGAGCAATCCGGAGATCGCTGCACTGCTGGGCAGCGTGCGGTACTACACCGACGGCAAGACGCCACCTGCCGTCTCCAGCCCGCAACTGGCGAAGGCACTAAAGGACGCATACATACGGCCGGGCGAGGAGTCCCAGATCGACGGCGACGGCCAGCTGTCGACAGCGCTCGACTATGAGCTGGACACAGGTCTCCAGGTCGGCGGGAGATGGCATATCAGCAAGGCTGCCGGCACCCTGAGCAGCCTGATGAAAGTTCTCGACAACCCGAACTCGGACCTCACACCGGAGGACCAGATCGTGGCGGCCTCCATGGCTACCCGCTTGTGGCGCAGCATCCTGGGCCAGGACAAGACCGGCAACGTCGGTCAGATGCTCAAGGACAACCCCGGTCGGGCAACCGACCTGGAGAACACCCTGAAATCTGCCATGAGTTCCCCGTCTGGCCGATCGATCATGGGCGATCAGGGTGACTACGATTGGGACGCCGCGACCGGTCTGCCCACGCTGCCACCGGCCCCGCCAACCAATCCGGTGAACGACGGCATCGACGGCGGAGACATCGGCCCCGGCGACGAGCTCCCCGAGCTCCCCGAAATCGACCCCCTAGTGTGACCGGCCCTGGAGTGCACATGATCACCGATGCCAACGTGGGCCAGTTCCTCACCGAGCGCCACCCGGACTTCGCACCGCTGTACCAGGCACACCTCAATGATTGGGGTACAGACCCCTCAACTCGCTACGTCCTGCTCCGGACATTCGCGGAGGAATTCATGACCCCGCGTCTGAGGACAGGATCGCCTGAGGAGCGGGCACGCCTGTTCGACACCGTCGAACAGCTCCTCGCCGATAGCGACTCACTCATCGACGACGCCGTCGACCACCAGATTATCGGCGAACTCATAGACGCCGGCTACACCCTGAAGGAGAACCCCGTCGACCTCACCGGTGCCGGCCCTGCCACCACGGAGCGGATCAACCGGACCCGGAACTGGCGGCCCACCAAGCCATAGTCGGCACCGACGAGCCCCTGCCAACGAACACAGAGGAACAGAAGCGATGCGCCCACCACCAGATGCCGACCTGAGCCTCGACCTAGACGGCCTCGACCGCTTCGCCGGCGCACTGGAAAACCTCAACGGCCAGTGGGACGGGACCAACAACCAGATCGGGGACATCGACTGGGTCGCCGGTGACACCGACTTCCTCGACGCCCTCAACAGCTTCACGCGCTCCTGGGCAAACGCCGCCACACTCATCAACACCTACTCCGCACAACTGTCGAGCATGGCCCGCGCCAGCGCGGCCCAGTTCCAACAGACGGACAGCAACCTCGCCGGGCAAACCCCACGCGGAAGAAGGCCAATCGCCTACTAGCAGACGTGGCCTGGCGCGCAGAGCGGCTCGTAACCTGTTGTCGAGTCCAGTCGCAGTCACCCGTTTCGGTGAACACGCAGACCATGACGTTGCGAGGGAACACATGTTCGAATAGCGTTCCGGGGTGACCGCCGAACCGATACGCCCGCTGCTCCATGCTGTCTCCCACGAGATCATTCGCTTGATCGGGGAGTACCTCGACTACGGCATGGAGCTGGACATCGCGGTCAAGGTCGACCAGAGCGCCGGAACCGTCATCGTGCGCGGCGAAAGCTTGCGGAGGGTGTGGGGAGTCAGGCAGATGTTCGAGGCCCGGTTGTCGCGTGCCGGGCTCCGCTTCGAAGTGGAGATGCCCAGCGCCACGTTCGTCGTCTACCCCTCCACGACCTAGCAGGGTCTTGCCGTGGCCGCCGACCTACCGCGCCGGCCCGCCTCACTGCCGGTCGGGAACCGCGCTGAGGCGGCGGCCAAACTACGCCTCCTGCTCGCCGAGAGGGGAACCGCCCCTGCCGCCGGCCGACTCACCGTCCATCCGGGTACCGGCGCTCCTGCCCCAGTTGGTACGCGGCGGCGAGATCCAGCGGGGCCACGTGGTCGCGATCCGCGACCCCGGGCCGCGCCGCTTCGACGGCAGCACCACCTATCTCGCGCTGGCCCTCGCAGACGCCGCTACCGCTGCCTGCGCCTGGTGTTCGGTGGTCGGCATCCCGACGTTCGGTATCGCCGCAGCGTCAGGACTCGGTGCCCGGCTGGACCGGTTCCACATGCTCGACTACCCCGACGGGCGCACACCCGATGCTGTGGCGATCATGGCCGACGCCTACGACCTCATCGTGTGGAACCCGCCCCGCCGCCTGCTGGCCGCCGCTGACCGGCGCATCAGGAATCGAATACGCCCGGCCCTGCGGCAACGAGGCGCCGCTCTGGTCGTGAACGCGGCACCACACACCTGGCAAGACGCCGACCTGCACCTGACCGCCAGCGAACCGCAGTGGGCCGGTTTGGGCCAGGGCAGCGGACACCTCACCGGCCGACAGGTCACCATCACCGCCACCGGCCGCGCCGCCGCTGGCTACGAACCCAGCGTCCGACTATGGCTTCCCGACGCGACCGGCGCCATCCACGAAGCGACGTCGACCGGCCGCCCCGGTCGACCTCGACCAGGCGCCGGCAAGACATCTACGGCCCGCGTAGCACCCACCTCGGCTCTTCCCGCACAGAGCGGGGAGATCCATGCCTCTTCTCGGGCCGGACGTCTATCGCGGCGGCAGGACGGCGCGACGTTCGCGGCGGGCGGCCTGGGGCGCGTCGTGCTTGGTCTGCCAACCTCAACGCCGAGATGTGACTTAGTTCACGCTCTCCCGTTGTATCAGCTTCCATGATCGGTACTCCGCGCGCGATTCTGGGGCCGGGCGACACGGTTGCCCATAGCAATCACCTGATCTCAGACCGCTTCATATGACGTTGACAGCGTCACAGAGTACTGACAGATTTACCGCTTGAGATCAGTTGGTCTCGCAAAGTGGGGAGGCGGCCGGGTGATAGCACACCCGACCGCCGAGATCCCCACCAGCCACCCACTTCCACATGGAGGTTCCGTGAGGACACTGCGCAACACCCTACTGCCACTACTCGCAGTTGGCATCCTAATCACGGCCGGAGTCGGCACCGCCACACAAGCGTCCGCAGCGACGTCGACGCCCAGCCCTCCCTCACAGGCCACCCTCGACGCGCTGGAAAAGGCCGTCTTCTCGTCGCCTGACCCTGCTAGCGCCTTCAAGCACCTCACGCCGACTCAGCAGGACATCGTCCGTCAAGCTGAGACCCCCAGCGGCAAGGGGACCAGCACGGTGTCCGTCGTAGGAGTCGGGGCCAACAGGGGGAAGACGTTCGCAGCATCTCCGAACACCGAAGGGTGCTGGGACTGGGATGGCACATGGACAACGACCGCTCTCCTCGGCAACTGGATAACGAAGAGCTTCGAGACTCTGGAAGTCTGCTATCACGTGTCCGTCGTGCAGTCGGTCACTCTAAAAAACGTCCGTGGAGACGGGGCGTGGGGCTGGGCCCTAACCTCTCACACTGAGGGTACGAAGAACTGGATCATCAGAGGTGAGGGCGTCTCGTGGCAGACCTGGACAGCAGGGGACGATCATTCGTCGATCTGCCCGTTGATGTGGGGAGACGCGGGCTCAGCCAATATCCAGAACAACTGCACCCTCTAGCACCGCCGCACCGGCTGACGTAAGGAGACGACTATGGCATCACGGGGGATCAAGTCTTGGGATTCCGCGTATTTCACAGCGGTAGTGATTGCTGTCGCACTCATGGGTGCGGCCGCAGAGCTGAGCCTCGCCCTGATTGCCGTAGCTTCAGCGTCAGCGACCCTCGAATTCCGTAAAACAAGACGACGCATTCCGGGCACGGTGGCCATAGTCGGGTGGGCATTCACGGCATATCAGCTGTTTGCCGTAGTGGTCATGAAGCGCTAGTTCCGGATACCACGCCAGGAAGCTCGTCTTGTTCCAAATGCAAACTCGGTCCTGCGCCCCAACACTTTGGGGGCGCAGGACCGGTTGCGTTACATCAGAATACCTGAGGCTCGGTTCCACGTAACAGCTGAACCCCGGGCTGTGGCGGATCACGGCAACCGTAGAGCCGGGCGAAGAGGCTGCTCTATCCCGCCCGCGAATCTTTACTACCGGTTCTGGGGCACGACTTCCCTCAAGCTCGCGGAGCTTGAGCAGACGGCGGTACGACCGGACCAGACGCGGTCGACGGGTTGGCGGCCATGCCGGTACGCGATGCCACCTCAGCAGCCTTTCCGCCACGTCGCCGACTTCCTCGGTACTGGACCGGCAACGTGTATGGGGACAGGTCTTCCACATCCCGACGCGTCAGCCTGTGGCAGAAGTGCAGGATGCGCGCGGTGCAAAGGCAGGGTGAGAATGGCGTCGCGGTGCTGGTGCGGCCCAACCGTGTGGGTCCGCTGCGCCCTCTGCCGCCACCAATTCCGACAACAAAAAAGGGGGCCCGGGGTCTCACCTCCCGCAGGAGGTGAGACCCCGGGCAACGCCGGGTCAGTTGGATGAAGATGCACCAGGCGACCCGGCCCGCCGCTGGCGGCGCTCGGCAGCAGAGGCGTCATGCTCGGCCTGCATTTGCGACATCGAGCGGTTGCCGAGTCGCTTCTTCAGGTGGGGGATGTTGTTGGCTGGGATCCCGACCTTCGGCGGCCCGAGCAGGTCGGAGTCCTCCTGGCTGGAGAACCCGGCGGCCTCGATCGCCTCCTCGTCCGGAAACACGTCGGCGACCCGGTCGCGGGTGATGTTGATCAGGGCGTCCTGGGTGCCGCCGTAGGAGAAGATCCACCGGAAGTTCGGTGGCGGGTCCGGTTCGACGAGGCGGCGGAAGCTTTCGATCGATTTGGTGTAGGCGTAGAAGGTGATGTGCGGGTGTGCCCGGAACAGCTCCAGGCACATCAGCAGGTAGGCCTCGCTGAAGAAGTCGCCAGCGTCGTGCCAGCGGATCAGGCCGCCGTCGCGGAAGCGGCGGTGGCCCAGCTCGGCGGCCATCTCCGCCTTGAAGCGGCCCGGCTCGTCCAGGACCAGCATCAGGTTCCGCTCGCGCTTGGCCTTCACCTTCGGCCACGTATGCGTGCCAACCTACTGGCATAACAAAGTGATCGACAAGCAGCGCCCGCTTCGGGACAGGTGTTGTAGGTGCGGCCGTCCGGCAACCGCCCGGCGAAGGCCGGTAGCGTCCAGTTCCACACCCCGATCCGCTTCAGCTCGCGGTTCTGGGTGAGCAGAGCCATCAGGCGGTGGGCGCCGGGCCCGACGGCGGCGCCGGCGTGCTCGGCGGGTTCGCCGCCATACCGGTACGCGGTGTGACCTCGGCGGCCTGCGCGGCATGCAGGTGGTCAGTGACCAGCTTCCACGGCAGCGTCGGCCACAGCTGCCGGCCGGTGGTGACCGCGATGCCGAACAGCGCGGCCAACGCCGCCTTCCAGCCGATGTCGCCCGTGCCGGTAGCGAGCTGGATGGCGAAGGTGGAGGCAACGGAGGCGACGAACCGCAGCGCCTGGGTGCGGACGTGGTAGCGGGCGAAGTCCTCGGCGAGGCGCTTCTCCAGCATGGACAGCAGAGATGCCACTGGCGGTGTCCTTATTCAGTTGTGGATGGGCACGAAGAAACCGCCCTGCTTCTGCGAGGCGGCCTGCGGGGTTGTGTGCTGAGCTGCGTTGGTTGAGGACTGTGTCCTCAGCGGGCGGCGGCCTCGATGAGGTATGCCAGGGCCGGGCCGGTGGTGTGCCGGACGATGCTGATCTTCTGCACGCCGTTCGGCAGCGGGCCGCCCCAGGGGTTGATCCGGCCTCCGGCTGCCGGGACCACGACGTTGTCGCGGATGTCCCAGCCGCGGCCAGGGATGTAGGCGGCGACGCGCACGGTGCAGTCGCCGAAGTCGCAGCCCAGGCTGAACCACACGTTGCCCCAGTTGCCGCCGGTGTTTGCTGGCGGCGGGGCGACGATGTGGGCGTTGGTGTCGTTGGGGATCTCGCCGGTGGCGAAGGCGGGCATGTGGTCGTCCTCCGTGGGATTGGTGGCAGGCGGTTCGGGGGTGGCGGGGCTGGAGCTGGTGCCGTTGATGAGGTCGGCCAGCTGCGCGGTGGTGCCGCGGTAGGCGTTGAAGTCCACGCGCTGCCCGCCATAGGGCTGGGAGTCGGTGTACTGCCAGATGGCGGGGGTGATGCCGCCATAGCCGTTCCAGTCCGGATCGGTGTCGGAGTAGCCGCCGGGGTAGCCGGAGGCGACGATGGCCACGCCGAGGGAGGCCAGGTTTCCGCCGACCTGCTCCCAGAACCAGCGGGGGAAGTACGCGCCCCACACCCGGCCGCCCAGGGCGCGCATGCGGGTGATGAAGTCCAGGCAGTCCTGCACGGTGGGCTTGGAATCGCCCTCGACCTCCACATCCAGCATCACCGGTGTGGAGCCGACCTTCTCGAAGCAGTACTCGGCCTGTGCAGCACCGTTGCCGGCCTTCAGGAAGTGGTAGGCGGAGAAGAGCGCGCCGACCCGTGCGGCCTGGGCCTTGAACTCCTCGTAGGTCCCGTCGTTGTAGTAGGTGCCCTCAGTCGCCTTGGCGATCACGGCAACGGTGCCGGGCTGGATCGTCAGCCCGTTCTCGTAGCTGGAGATGTCGGGGAAGAACACGGTCACGCCGGACCACCTCCTTCAGTGTCGGCGCCCGCCTGTCCGGTGGCGGGCGGTGTGCTGGGGGTGAGGCCGCCCAGGCGGGTGTGCATGTCGGACAGCAGGCCGGAGTGCTCGGACAGGGCGCCGAGGGTGGAGGTGAGTGCTTCGTCCTGCGCGGCGAGGTGCTGCTGGATTTCGGTAGCGGTGTGCAGCACGGCTTCGGCGTCCAGGTAGGTGCGCTCGTCACGCTCGTCGGCGGAGGCCGCGGAGATGTTCCCGCCGAGCAGGATCACCGACAGCAGCACCAGTTGCAGGAAGGTCTGCGCGACCCAGGAGACGATGGTCACTGGGTCGCCGGTGGCGATGGAGGCTGGCAGGGACGCCAGCGCGATGGCGGTGAACAGGTACGCGCACCACATGGTGCCGACGCCGCGGGTGATGAGGACGGCCAGGCGGTTGTTGAACCGGGCCACGGGGCCGCGGCGGCGGACCGGATCCCGGGCGGCGCGGGCCCGCGTGGCGATATGGGGGTGTGGGACGTGGTCGAACAGCGGCACAGCGTTCCCTATTCACTTGTGGTGGATCAGTAGGTTGGCGAGGTTGGCGACGGTGAGGACCAGGCCGACGATCGAGACGCTGACCGGCAGGGCCCAGCGGCGGGATGCGGCGACGGCCTCGACGGCGGCGCGCCATCGCTCCAGCTCTGCTACGCGGTCGGCGAGTTCGCCGGCGTAGTGCCAATCGGCTTTGCCTGCCAGGCGCCGCTCTAGTTCGAGCTCTAGACCCTCGTCGTCTGGGGCGTCGGCGGCCGGGCTCATTCGATCAGGTTCCTGATGTACTTCTCGGCGACCCAGTCGGAGGCTGAGGCGTGGTGGATGCCGCCGTGGCCGCGGTGGTGCTTGGCGCACAGGAAGGCCAGGTTCTTGCCGGATTCGATCCAGGCGCCGAGCTTGGCCGGGTCGGAGATGCCGGGGTAGTCGCGTTCCAGGAGTTCCAGGTCGATGGAGTTGGCGAGGCTGAATTCGACGATCGCGTGGTGCAGCTCCAGGCCGCCGGCGCACTCGGTGGTGTCGCCGCCGCGGTCGAGCGCGAACTGGCACGCCGCTGTGTCGACGTGGGTGGCGCGGTAGTGCTCGAAATCCTTGTAGTGCGGATCGGACTCGCGTGGGGCGTGGTCCGGGTAGTGGATCGTGTAGTGGTTGGTGACGGCCTGGGCGTGGGCAGGGGTGATTCCCCGGTGGAGCTGGTTCAAGACTGTATCCAGTTGTGTATGCCGAGCCCGGCGGTTACGGGGTGCTCTTCGGCAGCGGGACGGGCGTGGCGGGGTCGGTGTTGTGCTCGGCCAGGACCAGGGCGACTCGGGCGACAGCACGCTGCACCTCGGCCAGGGTTTCGGTGTGGTCGGCCAGGGCGGTGGTGTGCCGCTGCTGCTCATCGCGGATCCGGTCGACCTGGTCGCGCAGCGAAGAGCCGTGGTTGGGCAGCAGCTCGGCGGAGTGGGACTCGATCGTCTCCACCGCGTGCATGATCCGGCGGGTGTGCCGGCCGCCCTTGACGATCACCTCATACACGGCGGCGATGACCGCGGTGGCCGAGGCACCGGTGACGGCGATGGCCTCGATGCTCAATCGGGCTGCTCCTTACTAGCGGATTCAGGGTGGGATGGTGCGCGTCCGCCTCCAGCCCGCGAGACGATCGCGGCCGCGGCAGCGCGTACTGCTCGGGCGATTTGGCGGGCGGCAGGCTCGGCGGTGACGGCGAAGGACCTGACGATGCCGTAGGTGAGGATGGCGATCAGGCCGGCGCCGATCAGGGTGTCGCCCATCAGTTGCTGACCCAGTGGATGAACATGCGTGGGCAGCGGTGGTCGGTGCAGGTGGTGATCGGGTTGAAGTACGGCGTCGCGACCAGTTCCACGTAGTCCCCCAGGTTCAGCTGGAGGTAGCCGCTGGCCTGGACGGTGCCGCCGGCGTTCGCGGGCCCTTGATCGAACCGCAGCTGGGTGCCGATGCTGTTGGCGGAGCCGATCACCGAGATGGTGAGGGAGGAGTTGGGTTCGGCGGTGCCGACTTCCGCGGGGGTTTGCATGCCCAGCTGCCCGGTGACGTGGTAGAGCCCGGCCAGCTGGCAGACATAGCGGGAGTTGTTGACATTCGGGTTGTGGCCGCCGGCGTTGTCGACACCGGTGTCGAGAGCGATCGGTATGGTCTCGCTGGTGCTGGTTCCGGGCAGGGTCTGCGCCACCGACTGCCACAGGTAGGCGTAGGGCCGGTTGAGCAGGAAGTTCGCGACCGGCGGCATGGTGGTGTTCCACAGGGCTGCGGTGCCGGTTTGGGCGACGTTCACGCCTACCGGCGCGGGCAGCGGATACAGCGGCGGCATCTACAGGCCCACCCAGTGCAGGCCCATCCAGGCGCCGGTGCCGTTGCTTTCGGTCTGGCCGGAGTCCTGCCACAGCTGCGTCTCGACGTAGTCGCCGGTTTGCAGCGGAATCTCGGCGGTGGCGCAGCCGCCCATCCTGGCGAAGGTCATGTCCCGGCCGAACAGGATGATCGCCCAGATCACGGTTTCGTTGACGATGATCGCCGCCGACTCCTCACCGCCGGCCGATCCGGCCAGAAACATCCCGGCGCACACCGACACCAGGTAGGTGCCCGGGGTCTTCACCGTGTAGCGGGTGTTGTTGGTGACCGGGTCGTGGCCGCCTTCGGTGTCCCGCACCGCCGAGTCGAACGCGATCCGGGTCGAGGTCGACGTGGGTACTGATTGGCTGATGGTTTGGGTGAGCAGCGCCGAGGGCGCGCGCATGTGGAATCCGGCGGCGTAGACGTAGCTGTTCCAGGCTGTCGCCGTGATCGGCGAGTCGGGGAAGGCCTGGGGCACGGCTGGGACAAGGCGCGTCATTGGCGGCTCCGGTAGTTTCGGGCGTGGCCGTGGTGCATGGGTGCGGCTATTGGCCGATCCAGCGGGCGCTCATACGGCAGCCGGTGGTGATGAAACCGGTGGGCTGTGCGGCGCCAGAATTTTGATAGATGCGCAGCTGGACGCCGTCGCCGGCGACCATGGGAATTAGGGCGTTGAGACACAGCTGGAACCGCACCGGGCTTGGAGTGGACGGGATCTCGTAGGCGGCCCACGTGGCCTTGCCGACAACCGCCACGGTGTTGCCGATGAAGGCACCCGCGGCCCCGGTCCAGGCCAGGTTGCTGACCGCCGACACCAGGTACACCCCGGCGGCCGGCGCGTACCAGGTGTCCCCGGCGGCGTTGCGGCCTTGATAGTTGTCGTAGACGACCTGGTCGAAGGCCACTGCGGTGTTGGCGTTGTCCTGGATCGACTGGGCGACGGTCTGCGCGAGCATCACCCGCGGCGGGTCGCTCATCCAGGAGTTCAGCGCGGCCGGGCCGGTATCCCACATGGCGGAGGTGAACACCGCGTTGGAGGAGGCCGCCGCAGTTGCCGGGGGCGTGACCAAGACGACCCCCCCTTGGGACGCGGTATCAGTAGCCGAAGACGAAGTGGTCGAAGGTGGAGTAGTCGAACTGGCCGTAGGGGTTGGGGTCGGCTGGGGAGATCTGCAACGTGAGCTTGGCCTCACCGGTGATGTCCACCGACCAGGCGATGTTCTCCACGAACCCGTCGACCGTCACCGGCGCGGCCGGCGCCGGCGGCCGCCGGATGACCTTGGCCCGCGAACCCAGGTCCAGGCCGAGCACCGCCGGCCACATCGCCGGGAGGGCCGAGGGGTTGACCGTCAGCGCCGATACCCGGGTGTGCGACGTCTTGTAGCGGTTGACCAGGAAGTTGGCCTGGTCCTGACACTCTTGCGGGTTGCTGGACTGGGACGTGACCTGCCGGTCACGGACTCCGTTGGCCATTTGGGAGGCGAAGTCCTGTCCGGTGAAGATGATGTTGGTGCTGGCCTGCGTAATCTCGGCGAGGTTGGTGACCAGTGTCGGGTCGTAGTCGAAGCCGGGCTGGTCTTCGTACGGCCACTCCCCCGCCGCGGTGTTCTCCCCGAACACCACTGGCGACGGCGGCGGGTTCCAGCGGTGCGAGCGCGGCTCCAGGACCACGGTCCCGGCGGCGTCGCAGTACATGATCCCGCCCTCGGTGTCGGTGACGGCTTGCAACGCAGAGGCCGCGTCGGTGTCGACCAGATCGGTGGCCGCCATCAGGGAGGCGGTGTCGCCGTCGAAGCGGGCCGGCCCCATCCACGCGGCCGCGGACAGGATTTTGCCGAACCGCACGTACGCTGGATCACCCGCCCAGCCGGTTCGCCACGCGTCGTAGATGGCTTCAAACTGGCCGGTGTCGATGACCCCGGCCCACTCGATCGCCAGCGCTACGTCACCGGAGAAGTTGTATTCGAGACCGTTGTAGTTCGCGGCACCGATTAGGTCCTGTCCATACCCTCCGGCCGGGGGGATGAAGGCAGGTGTGACGGCGGTCGCGAATCCGGTGTTGTCGAAGCCGCCGCTGCACTGCGTACCGTCGGCGGTGAGCGCGATGTAGGCCAGGTGCCAGTTGCCGATCCCGGCCTGGCCGATAGAGCGGATCCCCGCGGAGCCCTGATTATACGGGCCCTGATACACCGCCGAGACCGACAGGTCCGGGTTCACCCACAACCCGACCGCAGTGGTCTGAGGGCCCTTCCAGCTCGCCAGCCAGATCGCCGACTGCACCTTCGGAGCCGCCAGCACCCGAAACGCGATCATGCGGGTGAAGCCTTGGCTGCCGGGGCCGTAGACGCCGGCACGGCTCGGCGGCAGCTGGATGTACGACATGTTGCGCGGCAGGTCGTAGTCGCCCACCCCGGTCGGGGCGGTGGAGGCGATGTTCACCACCGTGGTCCCCACCGGGCATGCGAAGTTCCCAGCCGGCACGGCCGCGGACCGGGTGACCCCGGCGGTGACCGCGCCGCCGCCGTCGATGCCGACCGCGACCTGGGCCGGATCCCGCTGCCCGGTCGCGTCCAGAAACACCCCGCCGGCCTGGTCGTCCAGCATGTACGCGAACGTCGGCAGCGGAGCGCCTGGCGTGCGGAACGCCGCGGCGGTGAACGGATCGGTGAGCTTCGACTGCGACAACAGCGCCAGCGCGTCGACCGCGATCGCCTGAACCTGACCCAGCGTCCCCTGCTGCCGCCACGTCTGCGGATACCGCTCGATTCCGCCGGTGAACAAGTCAAACCAGGTCCCTGGGAGCTGGAAGGCGGTGGTGCCGCCGTTCTGCTCGAACTGCGCCCCGTCCATCTGGAACGTCCAGGCGGTCGTCGGCCCCGCCTCCAGGACCAGCCCGACAAAGGCGCCAGCCGCACCGGACGGAGCCGTGGCCGCCACCCCCGCGAACGTCCACCCAGCCGCAGCCGAACCGGTGAGCCTCACCGTCGAGCCCGTAACCGTGGAAATCAAGTTCCCGGCGGCGTCCTGCCACCGTATGTACGGGGCAACCACCGGATTGGCCCCGACCGTCACCGAACAGGCCCGCACCGAGAACGCATACGGCAGGCCAGCTCCGACAGCGATAGGCAGCGGCCCTATCTTGGCCACCGAGCTTCCTGCGGTTGCGGCAGCTGGGACCTGCGCCTGCCATACCTGCGTGCCCTGCCACGCCGATGCCGAAGCGGACACCATCTCCTGGCCGTATATGCCAATGACCCCGAAAGCGGTGCCGGCCGTGCCCACAGCCAGCGGGGTGCCCTCCCCGCCGGTGGCCTGATCGATCGTGAGCAGGTTCGCACTCGGCGGCCACTGCGCCCCGATCCGGAACGGCTGATACGGCACCACCTGCCCAGCCACCGCCGAGCCGGTGTTGCCCGGATCGAACAGGCCGTCCCGGTTGTCCAAGACACCCGACCACGTTCCGGCAGTGAATTGGTCCAGCTCGTACTGCCGGCCGCGAGCGATCGTCCAGGACCCGATCAGTCGCGAGGTCACATCCAGCCACGGCAACAGGTCGTAGGAAGCCGCCGACGGACCGTAGCCGATGTGGCCGTTCGGCGACCACAACGCTTGCAACCGGGGCCAGTTGGGGTTCGCTGGCATCGCCGCCACTCCATGATGTTCAGTTGTTTACAGAGCCGCACGGAGCAGAGATTCCGTGTCGTTGCCGGCAGGTGCAGATGCCGACGGCTACGGTCCGGCGCATGACTGAACTGCAAGATCGGCTGCCGGTTCCCCGGTTAGTCAGCGAAGACTTACAGACCGCAGAGCTGATGTGCTTCCGCCGCTCGCCGGATCCGTTTCTGGCCCTGCACGGTTGGACGAGGGCGACAGCGGAGGACATCGACGCCATCGACTGGGTTGAGTTCGACTACTGGGAGGTGAACCCGATCGACCTGCCTCTGCTGACCCAGGTGCGGGAGTCAAACGACCGCGCGTATAAGGCGTTGGAGAAGTTGGTGCAGCAGTTCCGAGCGTCCATCAACCGGCGGTGGGGTGATCAGGCACGATGCTTAGTACCGATCGGCGACACCGGGCAGCTGTGGCTTGCACTGGACAAGGGCTGGATCCTGCTGCTGACCGCAATCGTCGACTTCACTGATCCGCCCTGGCCGGCGATGCACATCGTCCGGTGCTTTCTGCCAGACGACCGCTGGTATGCCCGATGGAAGATGACGGACAACTCACTGTGGCCGCCGCGACCCGACGAGGACGACGCTGTCGGCTAGGAGCCGCGTTTGCGAGCGGCTGAGGCCGGCACATAGGTGTTGGAATTCCGCAGCCCGAACCGGGTCATGGCGGTGATCACCGCCTGCTGCACCGCGACCTCAGTGGACAGCATCGCCCCCTGCACAGTGACCGGCACCACGATCGTCGTACCAGCGCCGGTACCGCCACCGGAAGCCAAAGCGGGAAGCGCGCCGCCGCGAGGAGCGGTGAGCATGGCCAGGGCACGGGGGTCGATCGGTGCACGACCGGCGAGCATGTCCTTGGACAGGACGTACTCCCCGGCGTGCACCATCGCCGGGACGGCTTGGCCGGCGGCGCCGGGAACCCAGCCGCCGTCGTCGTAGGTGAGGATGGCGCCCTTACCGCCGGACTTGATGAACGCCCCGGTCTGGTCCTGGATCTGGTTGATCTTGTTGAGGGCGTTGTCCAGGTCGCTGGAGTCCATGTGGAACTTGGTGTCCAACTCCGGCGGGATGAGCTGGTACTGCTTGAGAAGGTCGTCGACCTGGTCTTTGGACAGCCCGGCCTTGACCGCTACCTGTTCGAGCTGCACGACCTGATCGGCCATGACCTTGTTCGCCGCGGCGATGTCGCCGCCCGCGTCGAGCTCCTTGGAGTGCATGTCCAGGATGGCGTTGGCCATGTCGGCGATGGCCTGCCGGTTGGCGATCGCCGCATCCGAGTTGGATCGGATGTCGGTGGCCGAGCCCTTGAAGCTCGACGCGTTGTTCTGGAGAGTCTGGTTCAGGTCGTTGAACTGCTTCTGGAGGGCGTCGACCGAGGTGTTCTTGCTGATGGTGTCCGACATGGCCTGGTATTGAGCCTTGGCGCGGTCAGTGGTGTCCGACAGCTTCTTCAGCGAGTCGTCCAGGCCGCTGTTGGCTGTAGCAGCCTGGTTGGTGGTGCCGATCCCCAGCGCCTGCTCCGCGTCGATCTTGGCCAGTGCGGCGTAGTACTGGGGGAAGTCCTTCTCGGCGTTGATCAGTGCCTCGTGATTGGTGCCGACCACCGAACGGATCTGGTCGATCAGTTCAGCCGCGCGGTCAGCGTGACCGGAGGAAACCAGCCCGGCCATGGCGGCGTCGTAGGACTTCAGGGTGGCGCCGTCGGTACCGTACTGCTGGTTCAACTTGCCCAGGATCACGCCCATCCGGGCCATCGGGTCCATCGCGGCTGGAATCACGGCCTTGAGCTCGTTGAGCCCGTTGACCATGTCGATCATGTTCTCGCCGTCAAACTTGTCCTTGACGTGCGAGGCGGTGTTCTCCCAGGCGTCGAACGCCCGCAGATCCACCGCCGCCTGACCAAGGTCGGCGGAGACATCGGACATGCCGGCCCGGCTGCGCGCCATCGCCGCAGTGAACTGGTCGACGCTCACCGAAGCGGTCTTCGCATCATCGGAGGTGGACAGCAAAGTGGTGCCGAGCAGCGCGATCCCTGCGACCACGCCGCCGATGATGGGCAGGCCCGCGCCGAGCCCGCCCATCAGGCCGGCCCCGGCGGTCTCGACGGCCCCGGCGTCGGCGGACATCGCCGCCGTCGAGGCAGTCATCCGGCCCTCAGCCGCGGCAACGTCCACAGCGGCTTGCTCAGCTGCCGCGGCAGCCTCCGCAGCGTCGGTCTCAGCCACCTTGGCGTAGACGCCGAACTTCTCTGCGGACACCAGCGCGGCCTCGGCATCGGCCTGCATCGACTGGCGGGTAGCCAGCGACACACCCTCCGATGACTGGAGCGCCCGCATCATGAACGCGGCCTTCTCCGCAGCGGCGTCGGCTTCTACCTGGGAGGTCTCCAGGGTCTGCCGGGCCAGCTCCTGCTGTGCGTTCGTTGCGACCTGGGCAGCTCGGGCTTGCGCGATCAGCGCCGGGTCGAAGGAGCCGGTGGCGATCGCCGCGTAGCGGACCATCGCGTCGGCACCTTCGGAGACACCACGGTAGGCGGTGCCGAACGCGCCGGCCACGGTGGATCCGATGGCACCGGCGCTGCGACCGAACGCCGACCACGTGGCGCCGACACCGGAGATGGCGTCCCCGATCTGGCCAGCCTGCCGCAACGGGAAGCTGATGATCGCAGTGGCCATGTCCCCGATGAAGGTGAGGGTGCGAAGGCCAGCGAGTATCGCCCACTTCACCGCCAGAGCGCCCAGCACACCCTCGATGAAGAACTGGAATTCGCCCTGGTGGTCGCTGACCAGGTTCGCGAACCACTCGATGCCGGGCCCGACGATGTCGACCAGGGTGTGTGCCCCGGCCAGCAGATCGCGACCGACGGTGCCGGCCACCGACTGCCCGATGCTCAGCAGGATCGGCAGCACCACCGCGGCGGCGGCGCGGGTCTCGGTGGCAAAGTCGGCGATGTCCTGGCCGACTTCGCGGACGCCCTCGCCAGCGGTGCGCCAGTTGGAGGTGTCTTCGGTATCAGCTAGCGGCGCACCGGTGTGCGTGTTCAGGTCGCCGGGGGCGAACGGGTTGGCGGTGTCCTTGCCGGGGCTGCCAGCTGGTGCGCCGGTGAGGCCGCCCCAGAACTTCTTCCAGGCTGCGGCGCCGTTGGTCTCCAGCCAGGACAGCCCGGCGGAGATCTTCGGCACCATGTAGTCCCCGACTTCGATGCCCACGTTGTGGAATCGGGCTCCGATCACGTCCAGCTGCTGGCGCAGCGTGGCTGAGGTGCGGGTCCATGCCTGATTCCACGCGTCACCGTTGGCCTGCGTGGTGACCTGGTTGTATTTGACCTGGAGCTGGTCGAGCTGGGTGGTGAGCTCCGCGACGCCCCGGAAGGACTTGCCGCCACCGAACAGCTTGGTCAGCAAGCTGTTTTGCGCGTCTTCGCTCATCCCGTGCTCGGACATCGCCGTACGCAGGTGGCTCAGCGCGACGTAGACACCATCGGGCTTTTGAAGATCGTCGGCCAGCTGGTTGACGGTCAGCCCGCTGGTCTTCAAGACATCGTTGAACGCCGCCTGCGTGGACATGGCATCGGAGGTCGACAGGCCCAACTCGCTGGTGAACTTGGCGGCCTGCTTGGACTGCCCGACCATCATCGCCAGCATCATCGACAGCCGAGTACCGGCCGTGGACGCCGAGTCGCCCCGGTCGGTAAGGAAGTCCAATGCCGCGCCGGCCGACATCAGCGACACATGCAGGGTCGCCGCGGTCGGCTCCCAAGACTTCACCGATGCGTTGAAGTCGCTGAACCGCATCATGCCCTGACCGACGATGGCGTTGATCTCGGCCATCGCCTTGGCCGGGTCCCGCAGCTGGTCGCCGTAGCCGCGCATCACCGAGGTCAGCGCGACCGTGGTGTCCGACAGGTCGGCGCCGGAAATTTTGGCGGCCTTCTCCGACTCCGCGACGATATCAAGAGCCTGTGACAGTCCCAGGCCCGCCGAGACCGGGTAGTACAAGGCGGCGGCGACCTGGTCCCCGGCGAACCCGGCCTGATCGCCCAACTCCAGCAGCTTCTGGTTGAGGCCATCGGCCGTCAGGTGCGCGCTGGACAACTGCTTGGCGTCCAGGCCCGCCTGCGTATACAGACGGGTGACCTGAGTCTGAAAATCGGTGGCCCACTTCACCGACTCCGCAGCCGAGGCGACCACCGCGACCCCGACGGCCTCCGCAGCGACCTTGACCGCGCCGAACCCGGCGGCGGTCTGGACGTTCGACTCGCGGATCGCATCAGCGTTCGCCTTCTGGAGCGCGGTGAACCGCTCGCCGTTGACCGCGGCGTCAGCCAGGGCCGCGTTGTACGGCGAGACGATCGCGCCGATGCGGACCGCGAAGTCCGCGATGACATCGGCCACCGCGGCCTCCCGGGCTGCTCAATATTCAGTTATGTGTGATCGTTCAGCGGAACCCCCACGGGTGGCCGTTGCCCTTGCCCATCCACTGGGTGAAACGGAACCCGCCCAGATCCCGGTGCAGCGCCGTCGCATCACGAACCGCCCGCTTCAGGAACGGGTGGTCCTGCTCGTGCTCCAGGTACCCGCCGTACAGCGAGGCCTCGCGGTGGGTGCCGTAGGAGGTGGTGAACCCCGGGCGCGGACCGATCAGCACCGAGTAGGTGCCGTAGTCCCCCGGCTTGGGCTCCTCGTGACCGATCGAGGACCGCAGGTTCCCCGACCGCAGCGCCGGCGGCTCCCCGCGCGGCGACGTCGACGCACCGAGCACATCGGCCCGGTAGGTCAGCAGCAACTCCCGGGCCCGCGCCACCGAGAGGTCAGCCAGGGTGTTCATCATCGACGCGGTCTCGGCCGCGCCCTCTTCGACCATCGAGGTGAACAGCTGGGTGAACAGACCCGGCTCCAGGATCTCCGGCATGACGCACGGCTCCTCTCCCGGGTCGGTCAGCTGTCGCGCTCGCGGCGCTCGGTCTCCGCGGTGCGGCGGGCACAGATCAGATCCCAGGTGAACCGGCGCACATACCAGGGGGTTTCCTGGAGCTGGTGCCAGGTCCAGCCCATCTCACGCATGACCTCGAAGTCGACCAGTTCCTCCGGCGGCGCGCCGGAGTTCCACGTGCCCTCGTAGATGGATTCGGCGGGCAGCAGGACCTCTTCGAAGTAGGGGTCTAGCCCGCTGGGGTAGGGTCCGGCGACAGCGCCTTGGACAGCGCGGTGCGGATCTCCACCGGCAGCTTGGCCACCAGCTCGGGGGTGGCCGGCAGCGGCAGCGGCGCCTGGTCGGCGGCATCGTCGAACGCGTCGTAGACGTGCCAGTCGGTGACCATGCGGGCGATCACCTCGCGGGAGAACCGCGCAGGGTCGGCCTGCTCGCCGCCGTCGGCGCCCTCCGGGCCGGTGAGCGTCTCCAGCGGCACCGTCTTGCGGTTGCGCAGCACGACGTAGACCTGATCGCCGGGCTCGGACAGCTCCGGGAACTCGACGCGGACGGTTCGGTTGGCATAGCCGGGCACGGCTGCCCCCTTCAATATTCAGTTGTTGAGATCACGCCGACAGCCTGCGGCGGGCGGCATTGGAGGATCGACACTCCAGGGGACTCAGTATCTAGACTGAGTCCCCTGGAGTGTCTGGACAGAAGACAGTACAAAGGAATAGCCTTGCCGCAAGGGGTCGTTGGGGCCCCAGGAAAGGCGGATGTGATGAGCCCTCAAGACAGCGGGCGGGAGTTCGTCTCTGTGCCGGTACCGGCGGAGCACGTGATGGACGTGTACGCCTTCCTCGCGCGGCTCGGAGCCGACCAGACAAAGGTGAGCGCCAACGCGGCTCGCCGCTACGACGCCTGGACCGTGGAGGAACTGGCCCGGCTGGCCGCCACTGACCTGCCGTCGATCAAGACGATCGCGGAGGTCATGAACCATCTGGCCGCAGCGCCGGGGAAGAAGTACCCGATGGCCGGCCTGGTCTCGATGGTCGCGGTCGAACGGAACCAACTCCAGGGGCGCCTGTCGGCGCTGAGCCGACACCTCAACGCCCACTACGAGGGCATCGGGTGGCCGTTCGACTGGAGCGAGGACAGCAACGGCGAGTTCCACTACTGGATGGATGACGAGATCGCTGCGAAGTGGAAGCAGGCGCGCGCCTGACCGCAGCCCAGTCTGACGGCCACCGCCACTCGACGGCGGTGGCCGTCAGTACGCGGTCTGGACGAAGTTCTTCACGGTGGCCTGGATGACGCCGCCGCCGTCGGCGGCGTTGGCGATCCCGGACAGCGAGAACGAAGCCGCGGCGTAGGGGCCGGACAGGTCGCGGGCGCCCTTGTAGAACCCAGACTGGGACATCGTCAGCCCGAAGGTGGCGCCGCCGAACGGCAGCGGCTGGGTAAGGGTGGAGACGGCCGGGCCCTGGATGTACTGCTGGTACAGGTTCAGGTCGGCCATGTTCTCGAAGATCGCCTTGTAAGAGCCGTCGGCCTCCATGGGGCCGGCGAAGATCTCCCGCGGGGCCTGCTGCCCGGTGGACAGGTGCAGTGCCTCGGTGGCGCGCTTCAATGTCAGGTCCAGGCTGATGCCTCGGGTAGAGGCGGCGCCGGCGTTGCTCATCTGCCACTGCCAACCCAGCATCGGCGGCAGCGACGTGTACGGCTGGGCCATCGGTGTCTGCGGCGCCGAGGGGTAGGACAGCATCTTGATGCTCAGCGTCACCGCGGACTTCGGGTCGATCTTGATCTGCATGTCGGAGATCGCCGCCGAGGAGAACCCCAGCGTGCCGATGGTGTCGAACACGGTCAGGCTGAAGGTGCTGCGCTGGAACGCGGACTGCTTGAACAGGTGGACGGCCTGCGAGACCACCGTGGCGCCGACGGCGTGGGCCTTGGCCAGGCCGGCGCCGGTACCGGTGGAGGTGAGCGGGACCGTGTAGGGGCCGGTGCCGGTGGGCACGCCGGTGATGGCGTACTCGATGTTGGCGCCGGTGTCGATGGCGATGGTGGAGCCGACCGGGATGGAGGCGGCCAGGGGGATCGAGTTCGCCCCGACGGCGGTCCCGGTTCCGGCGACGGTGGTGGCGATGCCGGGGGTGACGGTGTCCGGGCCGATCATGCCGCGCAGGAACATCCCGACGATGTCGGGGTAGCACATGCACTCGATGTCCCAGGTGGCATCGACAGAGCCCTGATACATGCCGTGCAGGATCGAGTCGTCGCCTCGGACCGACTCGTCCTTGAGTTGCGCGTACACGTCCTCGAAGGTGGCCTTGGTGAACGGCACGGCCATGGTCGGCGCGAGGTACTGCCCGAGGGCGAGTTCGCGGGCGATGCCCAAGGTGGAGGCGCGGGAGAGCTGCGTCATGCCGCAGCCCCCTCAGCCGGCGTGGTCTTCGCCGAAGGCCGAGCCGCCTCGGCCTCAGCCGTATTGGCCGGTGGCTTCTTGGCCGGGCGGTCGGGAGCCAGCGGCTCGAACCCGGCGATCGGGATCGGCCACTCCAGTGCCTCTCCGGGCCCGACCGCGACGGCCGAATACAGTTCGCCGTTCTCGGCGCGGTGCTCGGGCAGCTGCACGGTGTGCGAGTGGGGGTTGCGGTAGCGCACGCGCCGCCTCCGGTATGAAGTTGTGGATGTTCAGGTGGTCCTCGAAGCGGGCGCGCGACGAGGCCGATGGTGAGGAGTGATGAGGTGGCGAACGACGTCCGTGGGCCGGCGCCGAGTCCGTGCACGACGTGCCCGTATCGGCGGGACGTGGCCTCGGGAGTGTGGGACGAGGTGGAGTACGAGAAGCTGCGCGGTTACGACGCACCGACCTGGGGGCAGCCGCAGAAGGTCTGGATCTGCCACTCCTCGGCGACGCCGACGACCGAGCAGCGGCTGTGTGCCGGGTGGTGCGGCTGCCACGATGGCGAGCATCTGTTGGCTCTGCGGGTCGCCGCAGCCCATGAGACGCTGGCGCCGGAGGTGATCGAAGCGGCCATCGAATACGTGTCCCCGGTGCCGCTTTTCGACAGCGGGAACGAGGCCGCGGACCACGGCATGGCCGACTTCCACTGGCCCGGCCGGGCAGCGATCGAGGCGACCGCCAAAATCCGGCGCCTCAGGGAGCGTTCCTGAACCGTCAGGCGAAGAGTTCGAAATCGTCGACGGTGTACGTGATGGTGGCTTTGAAGATCCCCAGGTTCACGGTCTCGGACGCGGGGGTGAAGGCGACGGTCACCGCGCCGGGGTGTTCGCCGGCGGACAGGAACCGGCCACCGTGGGAGTGGTCGTGCGGGAACCCGCGGATCCGGCCCAGCACCTGCTCGACCGCATCGTCCAGGTTCTGCTGGTCGAGCTCGGCACTACCGCCGGTATTGTTCAGCGGCCACAGAGCGTGCAGCACCATCCGGTGCCGGGCCATGATCCGGATGTGCGCGGTGCGCTCCTCCGCGGTCTGCGTACGGGTCACGTACAGACTGGTCTTCATCGTAGCCGGCGTCCGCGGCCAGTAGCCGGAGACAACGCCGAACGGCCCGCCCGCGCTGGCATTCAGCGCGGGCAGCCCGTCGCCGGAGGTGTTCAGCCACTCGGTCTCACGGGACACCACGTCGGCGGTGGAGGGCATCTGATCATCCCCAACCGCCGGAGTTGAATGTGGAGTTGTCGCCGTCGCGAGCCACCAGGTACGCGATGATCTTCTGCTTCTTGTCCGGATCCATATGGGCCCAGCGGGCCTTGAGTTTGGCGCGCTGCTTGGCCTGCCACTGCTTGGACATGTGGGACCACTTCGGGTGGATCCAGCGGCCGGTCTTTTGGTAGTTCTTCCAGATCAGATACAAGATGACCTTGTCCCGCTTCTGCGGGTCCATCTTGATCCAGCGGGCCCGCAGCTTCGCCCGCTGCGCCGCCTGCCAGGCTGGTGACATCCGCGACCACTTCGGGTGTGTCCAGATGCCGGTGGCCTGGAAGCGCTTGTACGCCAGGTACTCGATGACCTTGTCCCGCTTGACCGGGTCCATCCGCGTCCAGCGCAGTCTCAGCTGTTCCCGCAGCCGGGCCTGGTGTGCCGGCGACATGGTCGACCACTTCCGGTGGATCCAGACACCGGTCTTCTGGTACCGCTGCCATGCCAGGAACCCGAGGATCTTGTCTTTCTGGTCCAGGCTCATCCGGTCCCAGCGCTCGCGGGCGGCCTTGGCCATCGCTGCCTTCTGCGACGCGGTCAGGTGCTCGCCCTTGAAGTGCATCCACTGCCCGCTGGACAGGAAATGCTGGTACCGCAGCCAGTTGAGGATCCGCATCTTCTGCTCGGCCGACATCGTCAGCCACCTGGCCTTGCCCCGCGCCGAAGCAGCGATACGTGCCGAGGCAGACAGGTGCAGGTGCCGACCGCGCTGCCGCGCCGACATCCGCGCCCTGGCTGCGGCCGACATGTGGTGGTGCCTGGTGGTGGCGCGGTGGATGTGGCGTTGGCGGTGCCCGACCCGGCGCACCGTGTTCCGGTGATGCCGGTGCGCATGCCCGCGGCGCCGGTGTTTGTGTCTGGTGACGTGCCGGCCGCGGTGATGCAGATGGTTGGAGTAGCCGCGCCGCACCCGCCGTTTGCGGCTGGGGAGTTGGTAGGCCGGGCGGGCCTTGCGGGCATAGCGGGAGTGCACCGACCGCGGCGGGGTACGCCGGCGGCGACGACCGGCCATCAGGCGGGCCTGACGTAGGAGGCCAGGATCTCCGCGGCCTGCGCCTTCAACTCGTCCGCGTCGTGCGCGGTCGAACCCGGGCGCAGCTCGGTGACCGCCAAGTGCGCGGCCATGTACCGGCACGCCCGCGACAGGGAAGCCGGCACCGTGTTGGTGTAGCCGCCGGAGTAGGTGACACGGATCAGCGACCCCGTCGGAAGATAGGTCCCCAGCGGGAACCACAAGTGACCGGTGTCCGGCTCCGGCCCGACCAGCCTGGCCGGGTCGATCAGCTGCGACCCGCCGAACGACCGCAGAATCAGAACGCTGATGCTGCTGTAGGACCACATCTCCGGGTACCGCGGCGCGTACTGCTCCAGGTATACGTGCCGCACCAGCGACGTCGTGCCGAGGGCGGCGGCGTAGGAGGCGCCGACCACACCCTGCGGGTCGATGGGGATGCCGCCGGCGTCTCCGTACTCGTCGGGGTCGATCCCGGCCGCCCGGTGCGACTCGATGATTCCGGTGAACGGCGCCAGACGCCGGTCGCACTCGTCCTCGCACATCCGCGTGGCATCGGCGAGGAACCCGGCGACCACGTCCGGGGGGAAGTTGACGAAAAGGTCCGCGAACGGCCCACTGACGAGTTGGGCGACGGTAGCCAGTGGGGTGACAGCATCAAGCACCATTCGCCCCACCCGATATTCAGTTATTTATCGACCGATCGCAGCCGTCTGCCTGCGTGCTGTGCAGTTGGTCCTGTGGCTTGGAGAGGTGGACCGGCGCCGCCTTTGGCGCCCGTTCCGCCCTCGGCGGGAGGAGGGTCAGAGTTCTCTGTGTTGTTCACTCCCGGCCGCTGCGGCCACGGCGGCGGCTGCCGCTTCCCAGGCACGGCGAAGGTCCGGATGCTGGTCCTCCCACTGCGGCAGTGTTTGACCGTCGTACGCGCTCCAGTCGCGTGCCTGGCAATACGCCTCGTAGGCGACGCGGCCCAGGTCATCGAATGTCACGGCGGTTTCCCTTCGGCTCGTTGTCTGCTGCGGTTCAGACAGCACGCATTTTGACGGCAGACCTACCCGGAGGGGGAAGCCGCTGGTATGGCTCGGTGGCGCGAGTTGTCAGGAAGTCTTCCGGCGCGTTGATGCCGACTTCGTAGACTCCTTGTCCAGCATGTCTGAGCCTGCATCACTGGCGGCATCATCGGCGCCCTCAACGATCACGAAGCCGCCGTCGGGAATGCGGGCCAGCATCAGGGCGTGCTCGACCGGGACCTCGATCACTGCGCCGTCGCTCGGCCAGGTATGGCCGGCCGAGTCAGCCCCGGCGTGCGCCTTGCGGACGTTGACCATGTCGGGCATCGGATGTGGTACTCCTCGAATCGGGGTGCGGGGGAAGTCGGGGCCCGAGTCGCGCGCCCGGGGGCGGATACGTACGGGTGATCCGAGGTGGGTGGCGCGTCTGAATTCCGTGTCGCGCGGCCGGCAGGCGCACTCACGCATGGGTGAAGAAGAACGGAGTGCCCCGTGGCGCGCCTTCTCCAGGCGGGTTTCCAGGCGCGCCGCGCGCCACGGGACGATCAGGGGTGTGGCCGGGCCCCGGCGCTGTTCGGGGCCCGGCCGGTGCGGTGGCGTGGCGGTTGTTGGTTGGCAGCCTCCCGCACGTTCAAGCCGCGTCGTGGCGGCGCGGACGATCGGGGCCGGGTGAGTGCCCGGGGGTCAGATCGAGACTGCGACGCGGGAGGTGCGGCCGACGAACTTCGCGGCGCGCACGCCGAGCGTGGTGTCGGTGATGAGTGCGTACGGCATGGAGTCCGGGGACGCGGTGGTCGGGTACAGGTCCAGGGGCTTGTACTGCCGCACCCACGGCCGCACCAGGTTCTGCGGGTCGCGGGAGATCAGGTAGATGTTCTCCAGTCCCTGCCCGCCGGGCCCGATGCCGGAGTTGGTGCCGTAGTACTGCGCGGGCTGGATCCCCGGGACCGTGGCGCCGTTGGACGGGACCAGGGCGGTACCGGTGTCGGTGATGGTGGTGGTCGGGATGGCGGTGATGCCGTCGGCGGCCAGGCCCACGGTGGCGTCGACCCAGCCCAGCAGCGTCTCTCCGCCGGCCGCCGTGCCCCGCCACACCTTGTACAGGGTGGGCTGCGCGCCCTCCAGGCCGGTGGGGATCGCGAACGCCAGCGCGACCGATCCGGTGGCGCCGGTGGTGGTCGCCGATACCTCCGCCGATGGGGAGATCTCGCCCTGGCGGGCGATGATCGGGGAGATCCGGTAGAAGTACTGCCCGGCCGCGAGGCTGCCACCGTTGGCGGACGGGGTCGCGGTCACCGTGCCCATGGACAGCGCGCGGGCTTGGAGGAAGCTGGACTTCAAGATCGGGATGTCCCTGTACGCCATCACGTTCAGGCCGGGGGCGACCTCCACCTTGTCCACGAACCGCTGCTGCGGGGTGAGCAGGTTCGCGATCTTCGAGTTGGCGGTGGAGGACATCACCAGTGCCCACGGGGAGTTGCCGGTGGGCTCGGCGGCGTTGGTCTCCACCATGTCGATCATCCGGTCCAACGTGGACAGGTTCAGGCTGGCGCCGTTGGCGTCGATCGCGTTCTGATTCGCCCCGGAGTACTGGGAGATCAACGTGTCCAGGCCGTCGAACTGCGGCCGGGCGCCGTTGGCGGTGCAGCCGGCGCTCGCCCACAGCAGTGCGGTTTCCACGTCCCAGGTCATGCCGCGGATGCTGCCCTTGATTTCTGTCTCACGCAGGTTGACCAGCTGCTGGGTGACCTCCTGGGCGTAGCCGGTAACCGCGCCGACAGTCTGGAAGTGGGCCATCTTGTACTGGTTCTGGATGAACACAGAGTTGGAGACGGGCGAGGCCCCGCCGTCGCTGACCCAGCCACCGCTCGCGGTTTGGGTCCGGGTGTTGAAGTTGTAGACGTCGGTCGGCCACTGGATCGCCGGAATCGCGGTGACCAGTGGGGAGTAGCGGCGCTGGAGCTCGACCAGAACCGGATCGATGACCTTCGGGAGGAACGGGGATGCGCCGGCGGCGTTCAGGGCCTCGCGCAGTTCGGCACTCAAAACAGAACCTCAATGCTTTGATAGTCACGGGTGTGTGACCATCGCTGCCGTGAGGCACCATCCCCGAGTCCGGGGGCGTGGCGGTCTAGGGTCGTGCGGCTACCCGCCGCGGGGTCGTGCGCTAGTTCGTGGTGCCAGGCCTGCGTTCAGGCGCGCGGGACGCGTCCGTTCAGGACGTAGTTCTCCAACTGCGGGAACGCGTAGCGGCTGAATTCCTGCTCGCTGTACTCGTGCAGCGGCTTGTTCGGCCAGCCTTCCGGCAGCCCGTTCTCGTTGAGGGCCGCACCGGGAGGAGCGCCCGGGACAGCGGTCGGCGCGGTCGCGGTCAGGCCCTTGCGCCCGCCGCCGAGCTGCCCGGACTCGACCAGGTCCTGCACGCGGACGGCGACCTGTTCGGAGACCAGGCGCGCGATGCGCTGGTCTTCGGTCTCGGCGACCGGCGCGGGTGCGGCGGCGGCCTGCGCCTGCATCGCAGCGGTCTGGGCCGCCGCGGCCTGTGCCACGGCGGCAGCGCCAGCCGGGCTCTGGACAAGTCCCGCCAGCGCGGCCAACTGGGCGGCGGTCGACGCGGCGGCGGCCTCGGCCACCGGCGCGGCCGGGGCCGTCTCGACCGGTACCGGGGCGGCGGCCGGGGCAGCGGGGGCGATCGCGGCGACCAACTTGCCGATCATGTCGGTCAGCTTGTCGAGCTTGTCCGGCTCAGCGGCGGCCGGGGCCACGGCGGCGGCAGGTACGGTGTCGGCCGGCGCGGAACCGGCGGTCGGGTTTGTCGGCTCCTCGGCCACAGCATCGTCCTCTACGTGTACGGGGTCAGGGGTGTCCGACGCCGGGTTCGGCGCGGTGGAAGGGGCGGGCGGCTCGGGCGCCGCAGTCTCGACAGCAGGCGCGGCCGGTGCAGACTCGGCGCCGGCATCCGGGATGTCGATGTCGGCGTCCAGGTCCGGGTCGATCGCTTTGATCGCCGCGATGGCGCCGGTCATGGCGGCGCGCCCGACTGCATCCAGGTCGTGCGGGTCCAGCTGGTAGCAGGACACCGACACCTGGGTCGGGCCGTTGGTCAGGCAGATCCGGTAGGCGCCGCCGAAGCCTGGGGTTCCGTCGCCCATGTCCTCGACGACGTCGCGGGTCGGTGCCTCGATCAGCCAACCGGCCGCCGGGTCGCTGTAGACGCCGAACTCGGTCAGTGCCTTGGCGGTCCGGCCGCGGACCCGCTTGAGCTGCGCGGCGCTGTACTGCCGGGCGGTGTCGGTCTCGCGTAGCGCGAACCAGGCGGCTTTGGCGTGCTCAAGTGTGTCCAGCGGAAACCGCTTGGCACCGCCGGGCAGGTAGTCACCACGGTCGGCATACGTGACTGGCGCGCGCCCGGCCGCGGCCGGCACCGGTTCCGCGGCGTCGGCGGTCTCGACGAACTCCGCATCAGGCGCAGACTCTACGATCCCGAACTCCACACTGGTCTCCCAGGACTTGCCGGAGTTCGGGGGCGTTGGCGGAACGTTCGGTACGTCGGTAGCGGACACGACCACGGCGTGCGCGCCGGAAACCCCGGGGTTCGCAGTGAAGTCCAGGCCGTCGATCTCCAGATCATCGGCGGTCTCCACCTGCGTACCGTTCTCCGTGGTGGTCTTGCGCGGCGGCGCGGCCCAGCGGCCCCGGATGCTCACCCCGCGCAGCGCCGCCGACGTGTCGGACTCGGACGTGGGCAGCAGTCCAGCGATGGTGGGTCCGTGCCCGGCGTCGGCGATCTCGCCTTCGTAGCGGGCGGCGCCGGTCTCGTCCTGCCAGATACGGGTGACCCGGCCGACGATGCGGGTCGAGTCATCCCCCGCGCCGTGGTGGGTGCGCATGGTGACCGGCGCGTCTCCGCTGTTGATGCGGGTGTTGGCGCGCTCCACCAGGCGGCCGATGTTCTGGCTGGTGTACAGGCGGTTGTTGCGCGAGACACCGGGGGCGATCGCGACACCGGTGATACGCGCCAGCGGCGGCTTGGCCACGCCGGGCTCCTCGATATGAAGTTGTGGTTTGACCTGCGTCTTCGGAACCAACTAGGTGGCGTAGCATGATCGGCTGTGGCCGATGATGACGTTCCCGATGACCTGGTGCAGCTGAAGCGGTCGTTCTGGGCCGCCGACAAGCAGTGCGCGGAGCTGGCTGACCGGCCTGACAGCACGGATCCGGAGGTGCAGGCGGCGATGAATGCCGAGTTGTCTGCGGCCCGTGCCGAACGGTCGAGGATCACGACGGGTCTGTACGCGCACCCATGGTGGGCGACACAGGCCAACCGCTACCAGGCCGACCAGAGGGTGAACGCAGCGGCGAGAGCGCTCGATTCCGCCTGAGCGACTACCGGCCGGTCACGGAGATCTCGATGCCGACCGCCGCAGCGCCAGCTCCGGTCATTGTGACGGTGAGCTGCCCGGTCGCGGGCAGCACCAGTCCGGAGCTGTGCAGGCCGCCGGAAACGGTGTAGGTGCCGGCAGCGGTGATCGCGGCAGTCTTCACCATTGCCGGGATCGTGTTGCCGGCCGGGTCGATGCCGTCCAGCTGCACCGTGATGGCCGGGTTGGTGCCGGACAGGGCACCTGCCGGGACGGTGACGGCCAGCAGCACGTCGGTGCTGGCGGACAGATCGACCCTGCCCGAGGCTACCGATCCAGCGGCGAAGCCCTCGAACCCGTTGACCGCCGAGTTGAACAGCGTTGTGGCATTGGGTGCGTACACCGGGTTGGACACGAGGCGTCCCTTCTCGGCTCAGCCGATCAGCTTGGGCAGGAAACAGGTCACGTCGTCCGCGCGCAGCGGATGGGACGGCAGCATGGACGGCTCCAGCGCCAAAATTTCATCGACTTCGTAGGCCGATTCAGTCCCCCGAGAACTAGTTGATCTTGCATTGTTGCAGGCCTCGGCAGTCGCATGTACGTATTCGACATCACGGGTCGTAATCGTCAATTCTGAAATCCTCCAAGCAGGCCGAGTTTGGCATCCTGACCCTGCTACGCTGTAGCCGTCAACGCATCCTCGCGTCGATCGATCTCCCCGGGGGGTCCATCGAAGAGGAAGGTTGTAGTCATGAAGAGGAAGATCCGCGACAAGCAGATCCGAGTCTTGACGTTGATTATCCAGCTCGCTGGGCTAGGGGTCACCGTCTACTACAAGCAACGTTGACAAGCGACGCCGCCCGCGATTGCATCTCGCGGGCGGCGTCGCCGCTTTTGGACAGCGCCCAGACTCGGCCATGGCGGCTCCGGGATGCCAGTCATGTGGCATATGAACGCCGTGGAAGACGCTGCACGCCCCAGCATTCTTTTCTCCTGCGGCGTTGCCTTTGTCAAGTAATTCTTGTCAGGGAGCCTATCATCAGGTGCCGTCATTGTTATGGGGCAATCCGGATCCCGCAGATCCTGATAGCAAGCCCAAGTGCAGCAGCTCACCGGT
Source organism: Catenulispora pinistramenti (assembly GCF_018274385.1). Lineage (GTDB taxonomy): Bacteria > Actinomycetota > Actinomycetes > Streptomycetales > Catenulisporaceae > Catenulispora > Catenulispora pinistramenti. The sequence goes on from NZ_JAAFYZ010000010.1 coordinate 66,239, forward strand.
ACGCCCAGGGCCTCAGTCGCTGACTACAGTCAACGAGTCTACGTCTGCATCGCCGACACTTCGGCGCTTGCCTCAGCATCGGCCAGGGCAGTGAGCGCCTTCGACAAGTCAGCCAGGCCCGCCAGGATCGCCTGCGCCCAGGGTGGCGTGTACTCGGACTCTTCGGTCTGGCCCATGCCGGTGAGTGGTTTGGCCTGGCCGCCGTTGAGGTCGGCGGCGGGGTTGGCGGAGATGGTCGGGTCCTGTGCTGCGACGCCGGGGGCGCGTTTGGCCAGGACCATCGCCTCGGACATGACGGCGATGTCTTTCCACAGGACCAGGTTCTGGCGGTCGACCAGGACCGCGGCGTCGCCGCCGGGCACCGGGGGTTCCCCGATCTCGGCCCTGTATCTGTTCAAGGTCCAGGAGCCGTTGCGCAGTCGGGAGTCGCGGATGTCCTCCACGACGCGGGAGTCCCGCCAGTCGATGTCGCCGAACTTCAACCGCCACCCGTCGATCTTGAAGCCGTTCCTGACCAGGTGGAAGTTCATCTTTTCCAGGACGATCTCGGCGATCGGCGCGCAAGTGTTGACGCGGAAGGTTCTGTCCTGCGCCTCGCCGGTGCCGGCACCCAAGTGGCCTGCCTCGATGACACCGCCCTTCGCCGGTGGGACGCCGTAGACCGCGAGGATTTCGTCGCGCTTCTGGTCCAGGAAGGAGATGGCGTCGACGATTCGGGCCGGGGCCAGTTCCTGGACGTGGGCGCCGCCCTTGGTGATGATCGGGCGGCCGACGTTGTCGGTGCCCAAGTTGCGCTGGGCGTACATCGCATCCCAGCGACGCACGTCAGAGGAGGACATCCCGGCCGGCATGTCCACGTGGACCGTGGGCGGGTTGCCTCTCCTGAAGACCTGCTTGGAATTCCCGGCGGCGAAAAGCCAGCACGTGACAGGCAACATCGCCGCCTGCGTCGGGGACAACCCGAACACCCCGGTCCGCAAGCTGTCGTAGGGGATGTGGATGACCTCGCGTGCCTCGAACTCCGCGCGCTGCCCATACTCGGTGACCTGTACGTATCCGGTGATGAAGCCGTGGGCGTCAGCGATCGGATAGATGCTGGGGCAGTCCAAGTTGTAGATGGCGACCGGCTGATCGCCGACCCACACCAACTCCAGGTAGGCGTCGCCGTAGACGAGCAGGTCGACGATGACGCCGCGCATCACCTGCCGGATGTCGTCGCGCTGGTTGCACCAGGCGAGCATCCGCTCCAGCGCCAAGACGTTCGCTGGCTTGGCTGGCTGGGGCTGGTCGCCCTGTCCGGTGTCGGTGTCCCAGTCGGTGACCAGGCCACCGGCGGTTATGGTGCGGACGATGGCGTTGACGGCGGAGAACGCCCACGGGCAGGCCACGTACGCGTCGTGCAGCGTTTTGAGAGTGGTACGGCGGTCGGCCGGGCCGGATGCGCCGATGCCCTGGTCGTACTCGGTCAACCCGGTGTCGGGGATCCCGTATTCGAAGCCCCTGCGCTCAACCTGTGTTGGCGTGTAGACAATGTCTTTACTTGGGCGGCGGCGCAATGCGGCACGTAGACCCACGGCGTCGCCGCCCGTCTGTATTCAGTTGTGTATTCAGTTGTGTCAGGGCCACCACTGCTGGTCGTGGTCCTGGTCCCCACCGTCGGGGGGAGCGGGCTGCTCCCACCACGGCGAAGGCTCATACTCCGGCAGCCGGTACCCGAAGGCGCCGATCACAGCCGGGACGACCTCGGAGGTCGCGGTATCGAAAATCACGAACTCCGGGCCCGCACCGAGGTTGATCAGCATGTAGCGCAGAGCGTCGGCGGCGTGGTCCTCAGCGTCGGTGTCGATGTCCTCCGGGTCGCCGGTGGTCGCGTGCGGCAACGCCGGCAGCGTGCGGACCAAGTTCTCGCAGACGTCGAAGACGTGCAGCAGCGGGCAGGTCTCCCAGCCGAGCGCCCGGTGGTGCGGACACGCCGGCCCCTCGGCCAGATAGGAACGGACCCGCTGCCACCCGGTGACCCGGGAGCCCTTGCCCTTGCCGGCCGGGGTGAGATGCACCCCATTGGCGGCGTAGACGTCGGCGATCGGCTTGGCGTCGCCGCGGGTCGCCCACATCGCGTCATCGGCATACCGGGCGACGACGACTTCCATCTCCGTCTCGGCCGCGGCGAGCCGCTGCGCCTGCTCGCCCTCGCCGACGCCGGGGCCGTAGTGCTCTCTGTATATATAGACACGGCCGTCCTCATCGACCGCACCCCACAACACGCAGTAGGGCTTGGCGAAGCCCCAGTCGATGCCGTTGTACCGGCGCCAAGACTCGGGGATGGCGATCGGGGCGATGACGTGCCGATCAACCCGGAAGTCGAACGCCTGCCCGGCGAAAGAGTTCCAGTCGCCCTCCAGGAATGCTTTGCGCAACTTGTCCGGCAACGCCTTCAGGTCGTCGACGTACTCGCTGTTCAGGTGCGGGTTGTCGGTAACACCGGAGGGGATGAACCGGACCGTGCGCCCACGCACGTCCTTCACGACACGCTTGCCGTAGTTCGTGGCGTCGACGTAGCGCGTCTTGACCGCCAGGTGCCCGGGGCCACCGGGGTTGGAGCCGGAGCGGATACCCAGCACAGGGATGTCTGCGCGCCCGGAGCGTAGACGGGACTCCAGGAACGCGATCACGTCCGGCGGCGTCAACGTCCGTTCGTCGAAAAGGAGCAGCTGGTACTGGCCGCCTTGGCGACGGGTCGCGTCAAGGATCGTCTCGGCGTAGCGGAACATCACCACGCTCTTGTTCGGGAACCGCAGCTCGAACTCCGAGCCGTTCCACACCCCGCCGAGTGCCTGAGCGTAGGAGTAGTTCGCCAACTCCGCGAGCAGGCTTTCCTTCAGCTCCCCGTACGTTCTCCGAAACGCGCCGAGCCTGATTCCCGGATAGCGGATGCACACCCTGATCCCCTCAGAGATCAGGGCACGCGTTTTCCCCCGCCAGCGCTACCTCCCAGCAACACGTCGAACTCGGTCGCGTCGTGGAACTCCTGTTGCCTGGCGGTGGGGACGTAGTCCAACGCGGCGAAAACATCACGGCCGGCGGCCTCGCGGGCCCTGGCCGCGTCTATCTCTTCTTGGAGCTGCCGCAGCCGGTGCAGCCGTTGGAGCTTTACTGACTCCAGGGTCTCCTGGCTTCGCCGGCCAGCGGGCCGGGTCACCCCGACTCCTCGATCTCACCGCCGACGGCGAGCTGGCGGGTGGCCAACTCGTTCTCCAGCCGCAGGATCTCGGACTCGACCGTGGTCAGCGCGACCACCTGCTGCTGCGGGAACAGCCGGCGGCGGGCCTCCACGATGCGCACCCCCAGCTCCACATGCCGGGGGGATCCGGCCATCGCCTCCTCCCACACCGCGTACAGCAGCTCGTCCAGGCGCAGCTGCTCGATCGCGATGTACTCCTCGGTGGCCGCACTCTGTTCACGTACGTTCGCCGCCAGCGCCCGGCGGATGTCGACGCTGACGTGGTTGGCGCTGCCGTAACCCAGGGCGTTGGCGATGTCCTCCAGGCGGGCGCCGGACACCTTCATCCGTACGGCTTTGGCGCGGCGCTCGGCAACCTGGGCGTGGGTGGCGCGGGCGCGGGACGAGCGCTTGCCGCCGGTCATGTCCGTACCACCACGCCGGGGCAGGTACACGGCGCGGGCCATGGGCAGTTGGCATTGTGGATCACGGCCGCTGCTGGCAGGCCCAGGGCGTGCTGGCTACAGCCGAACACGGCGATGCAGGCGCTGGTCTCACCGTTCGCCAAGGTGATTGCTGTCAGCTCGGCGGGAGTGGCCAGTCGTTGCCACTGGAGCGTGGCCGGGTTAGTGCAGGCCGGTGCGCTGCATCCCCTGACCGGCTGCGGGGTGCCGGTTGGAGACGTGGGAGTCCCAGTCACGTCAGGTCCCTGATTCAGTTGTGTATGAAGTTGTGGTGTGCCGGCCGCCGCATGTGTTCCCGAGGGGGCGGGGTGGGCGTGGGCCTGCCGCTGCGATTAGGGGTTCACGCGGGCATGGCCGCTCGCGCCGAGACATCCGGCGGCCGGCGGTCTGGGAGAACCCGGGGGATCTGGGCTCGCAGTGGGCTTGGTCAGGTAGAGGGTGTGGGTTTCCGAAGCGTGGCCCGGCGCATCCGTCTGCGCTCCTTGTCAGTCAGCCCGCCCCAGACTCCGTCGTGCTCGGGAGTCGCCATCGCGAACTCCAGGCAGGACTCGCGAACTGGGCAGGCAGCACACACGGCCTTCGCCGCCTTCTCCCGGGCAACACGCGCTGCTTTGCGTTCGCCGTAACAGCCGAACCCGGGGTCGGTGCCGAAGAACAAGTCCGGGTCCTCATCGCGGCACGCCCCGTAGGACATCCACGCCGGAAGCTCGCCGATCAGTGCCGCGAGCCGCGGCTGCGCCGTCATCGTCGTCATCGCTTGATCCCTTCCGGACAGCGCAAAGCACCGCCCCGCAGCACGGGGCGAGGTGAACCAGGGAGCCAGACCTCTGCCGGCCGCCGCTCACATGGGAGCCACGGGGGCCAGAACTAGGTGTGGCGGGGATGTCGCCGCGGCCGGTCGGGCCGGGGATAGATGGGCGGTCGTGCGCATCTGAGCACACCGATGCCCGCCGATCAAGAGGGTACGGAGCGCGGAGAACGAGCACAAACGATTCTTCGCAGGTCAGACAAGACGCTGTTAAATCAAGGTCCTTATAAATTGATCTCCAGGGGGTCAAAAATCCCGGGAGCCGGCACCATCCATAAACCCCCTAATAACAAGAAGAAGATCAAATGAGCGTCAGCGATCTTGATTCGCGCTGGTGACAGGGCATATCAGTCCCCTGCCTCGCACGCTCTTTGATCTTGCTTCGGACTCACGGACGGCACTCGGAGCGCTGCACGGGAGTGACGTGGAAGCGGACTCGCGGCGGCGCGCGATAAGCATTCTGAGCTGCAAAGCTTGACGACCTCCATGCTGAAACCTAACGTTCTCCATGCCGCCGGACGGACCGGCGGGGAACGGCAGGACGGAAGGGAGGCGGGACGGTGGAGGAACCGGATACCTCGCCCGAACGGGCGGCGGAACGGAAGGCCGCAACGCTGGCGCGGCTCGCACAAGAGCGGGCGGCCCAGCTGGAGCGGGTGAAGGCACGCACCGCCGGAACCGCAAGCGGGATCCCGGGCAAGACGGCGCACCGGTTCGTGTACTCGACGGACCCGCGCCTTGCGGGTGCGCTGCGGGTCAAGCGGGAGCGCCAGCGGGACGAACGCGCTAACCGCCAGGTGGCGTGGCAACTGTCCGGACCGCGCTTCACCCCGTACAGCGGAGGCAGGCGCAAGCGGGCGGACGCACAGGTGACGGCTGCGGTGCGCACGATCCAACCGGCGCGCGCCGTGCCGATGGCTCCCGCGCCGCAGTCCTTTACACAGGTGATGGACACGGTCGGTGCGGATCGGAAATGGTTCGCCACCGGCGCGAACCAGTAGCCCCATCAGCGTGGCCCGGTGACGGGTCGCCGCGCGAACCCCCCGACCCCCATCGCGGTCGGGTGGCTGGCGCGGCGGTCTGACCGCCGACCCCAAAACTTCACACCCCATGCGCCGTACGCCTCGCCCGGCTATGGACGTCGCCGCCCGCTACCGACGGGAAGGCGTGTTCACGGGTCCGGCATCGGTCGGGAACCCGCCCACGGCTGCCAGACGTGGACGACTAACGATCTCCCCTGTGCTGCGGAGCACCGGGAGACACCACCGCACACCCTCGGGTGTCGGAGGTCATAGAAGGCTGCGCGAGCGAATTCGCGTGTGGATGCAGGGGAGCTAAGCCTCGGAGGGTGACCCCAGCGGCAGACGGTCGGGAGCCGGTCTGTCCACCCTGCTATCCACGGTCCGCGTAAGCGGCCAATAAGGGAATTCCCATCGGTCTGTGCCTGCCCGTTGTAGAGGACGGGCACCGGCCGAGGATGTCCGGCACCGGCCCGTGTGGGACCGGTGAGCCGCCCCGCCACCCATCTCCCGGTGGCGGCGCGGAAGCACGGTGCGAACCCGTGCCCGGATGCGAACCCGCGCCGGACTTGGCGCGGGGATCCCACACAACCGACTGCGGTGCACGCCACCGACAAGGAGGCCACATGGCCGACCTCTCCGCCCAGGTCGATTCCGACCTGGAGCACGCCGCGCGAGTCATCCTCCGCAACGGCCTGAACCAGGGCAGCCTGTACGACTACGAACAGGCCGATCAGGACAAGATCCCGCTCAAGGACTGCCGCGTGTGCGGTCTCGGCACCATCCACATCGTCATCTCCGGCACGCCCAGCCCCAACCGCTGGTCGTCGGACCGGTACAACGCGGTCATCGATCGCATCAACGACTACATGTGGATCCACCACACCGGCTACACCCTGCCGAAGTGGAACGACGAACCCGGACGCACCGCCGATCAGGTCGCGGAGTTGCTGCGCAGCGCGGCCGCGTGGCGGCCGACACCGACCGAAGCGCTCGCCGACACCTGTGCGCTGGTGCCCGCGTGAGCGGCTACGACAACAACGAGGACCGTGTCTTCTTCGGCGCGTTCGCACTGGTCGCCGTGCTGGGCGCGATCGGACTGGTCGTGCTGTTGTCCGGCCACGGGATCGTCAACGACCCGTCTGCGCCCCCGGCGTCCGTCACCACGACGATCGGCGACACTTCGCCGTCCCGATAGGCCGTGTCGCCGTGGTGACACGCCTTGTGGCGTGACAGATCAGTAACGCCCCGCCCGTGCCGACGCAACCGGCAAGGACGGGGCTTTTCCATCTCTTATCACAGATCAGGGGTCTGGTTCATGGAGGTTCGACCGCGCATAGCCGTGGAGTCGTCCTGGATCGATCGCATGGCGCAGATGGCTGACCTTCGGGCCGCGCGTACTGCGGCATCGGATCGGCTCGGCGGGCAGCTTGGGCGGCTGCGGCAGGAGTTCGCGACACGCCAGGCAACCGAGGCCGACGTCAAGCTGGTTGCCGACGCCCACATGGCACTGATGGATGCCGCAGCGGCCCTCATCGCCTCTACTGGCCGCAAGCCGTGTTCGCACGGTGTGATGGGCGGTCCGGCGTGCCCGCCGTGTGTGTGGAACGAGGACACCCAGACAGTGGCGTGGGCCAGGGCGCGGCGCGACGTGATGAAGGCGGGCGGGTTCGGCCCGCTGGGGTCACCGTGGGACCCGGCGCTGGAGCGTACCGAGGGTGTGTCCGCTGTGCGGCCGTTCATGAAGGACCTCGGCGCGCGCTGACGCAGCCCGGGGGGTTGTGCGGCTGGCGGGAGCCGCCTTTTGAATCCCGTGGCCCTGCCGCTGTCATGGCGGTCGGGGCGCTGACGGCCCTGCGGGGTCGCCGCTGTTTTGCGCAAAGGGAGGCCGGTCCGGCCAGGCCCGCGCACATCTGAAGTCTGATTCCCATCTGAAGGGGCTGCTCCGCCATGTCCATCGAGATCCACACCTCCCGACTGTTCTGGACCGCTACCGACGGCCGCCGCCGCTACGTGATCACCCCGGGTTCGTCCGGGTTCGTGGTGCGCGACACCGAGGACGGCGAGCAGATCGCCACGATCTCCGACCTGTCCGAGGTCGAGGACCTGTGAGCCCGGTCCCGATATCCGCCTGCTGCCGAAGGGAGCCGTGACATGGGGCTCCGTACCTGGTTCCGCCGCAAGTCGAAGAACACCACCACCATCAAGGGAGAGAACATGGCCGCGTCCGTGAAGAACCTGGAGATCACCCTCGTCGCCGACGGCGGGCTCAGCAGCTACCAGACCATCCGCCGGATCCAGACCCTCCTGGACGACACCGACTCCCTGGCTGAGGTGGTGCCGTCGCTGTCCCGGGTCCTGTCGCTGGTGAAGATCGGCGACAAGCGGGCGGTGGTGGCGATCCTGGCAGAGACCGAGCCCGGCCCGGATCTGGCCCAGGAGCTGGACGACCTGGTCGAGTCCGCGTTCAACGGGTACGGCCGAGAGATCCGCAAGCCGGCGCGCGGCAAGGCGGCGGTCGACCCGGAGACCCGTCTGGAGTCGGTCGCGGCCAAGGCCGAGCAGATGTGGGAGTCGGTGACGTACCTGCTGGCGACGGCGCTGGACACGGTGTTCAAGGGCGAGTCGAAGAAGGCCGTGTCGACGCTGACCAAGCTGGGCCTTGCGGCCCGCATCGTGCAGGAACTGCTGGACACGCCGGTCGCGGAGGAGTCGGAGGAGGAGGACGAGCTGGTTGAGGAGACCTCCGAGCTGGTCCCCCTGAAGCGGATCAACCACGTCGCGGTGAAGGCCGAGCCCGCCACGTTCTGAAGCCCTTCGTCTCGACGCCTCAACAGGCCGCGCATTCCGCGCGGCCTGTCGGCGTTTCCGCCCTGTGTTCAGAGAGGACGGTATGTGAGCCGCCACCTGATAGCGAACTCGATCCACGAACACCCCGACGCCGTGACCGTGGTCGGGTGGGATCCGGAGCTACGGACGTACTTCTGTGACTTCGAATTCTCGGATGGCGTGCGTAAGCCGGTAGCCGGTGGTGCAGCCGAGGAGATCCCGCGCGCTGACTGGCTGGCCTCGATCCTCGCCGACGCGGGGATCTGCATCCCGGTCGTGCTGGTGGCCCGGCTGCGTCTGGAGAAACTGGCCGCCTCGACAGCCAACGCCCCGCAACTGGACTGGCGGTCCGGCGAACCAAGCTCGATCACCTGACCACCCGCGCAGCACTGCCGCGTAGTCCGCGAACGAAAGGAGGACGGCCGTGAGCCGTCACATGCTGCCCAGCCCCGACGGTGCCGAGCCCGGCACTGAGACCTTGGTCGGCTGGGACACCCAGATGCTGACCTACTACCTGACGATCGAGCCGTCCGACGACTCCTTGGCCGAGCCGGTGTATCTGGGTCGGGAGCACGAGGAGTGCTCCTCCCTGGTGTACTTCCTACTCGCCTTGACCCGGCACAAGCTGCACGTGCCGGACGGGCTCGTCGCAGAGCTGTACTTCGACCGCGAGCTGGGCCGCGCCAACACCGAAACCGACTGGCGCGGCGGCGACCCGATCCAGATCGCCTAACCCGGCGCGCCCAGTGTCCGGTCCGCAGACGCGCGGCGTCACCCCGGCCTGGGTCGGGGCGGCGCCGCGTGCCAGCCGGCACGGATCCGCACCAGGCACGGGAGAATCCTTGGCCGAGGAACCGATCACCCGCAGACAACGCTGGATCATAGGTCTGATCGTCGTGGCCACCGTGATCCTGACACTCGCTGCTATCGCCCTGGGCTACAAGGCGATACAGCAGCACCGGGCCGCCACCCAGGCCACGGTCACGATCACCGTTCAGGACAAACGGGCCGACTGCACCGCCGCCACGCCCCCGTCCTGCACCTACACGATCGTCAGCGACGCCGGGATATTCGCCGACCACGACGAAATCACCGCACACAAGTTGAACTCGCAGGGGCTGTTCGACCAGTTGATGTACGGCGGGGTGTACGAGGTCGAGATACGCGGCGCCCGCCACGACAGCCTCGGGTCCTACCCCAACATCATCAAGATCGTGCGAGTGATAGCGCCGGGGCACCCGAACCCGGCAGTGGTGATAGCCCCCGCCACACCGTGATCCCGGTGGGCTGACGCACCGCCCGGCCCGGACCAGCCATCGCCCTGACCGGTCCGGGCCGCCCGGTGTTCCCGGCCCCTGTGTTCCTCCACCATCGCCGTGATCGGAGCCGCTGATGCCTGACCAGCCCGACGACAACGAGAGCTCGGCCCCCGTGCCGAACTCGCCGGAACCCGAGACCACGCCTCCCGTCCCGGGCCCGCTGGCTGCACTGAAGGCCGCGCGGCGCGCCGTGCTGAAGGCGCGGCGGACGCCCCACTCTCTGGGCCCGGTGTGGTTGCTGCTGACGACAGCAGGTGTCTATCTCGCCGGCGCCGGGGTGTGGGCGCTGTTGCAACTCCACGGCACCGTGCGCATCGCTACCGCGTCGGGTGTCTCGGCGCTGGTGCTGCTCGGGGCTTGGCTGCGGCGGCAGGGGTGGCTGGGATGAGCCTCCTGCGCAGCACCGCCGCCTGGCTGCTGGCCGCCGCCACCGGCGCGTATTCACCGACGCCAACCGCGCAGCCCGTCACCAACCCGTACTCGTGCCGTTCGGCACACGTCGCCGCCTACTGGTTCCGCGGGGTCGAATCCGACGCCTGCGACGGGCCGCTGCCGGAAGGTACGTTCGGCGGCGAGGGCATGACCGGCTTCGGGCCCGGCGAACAGATCAACCACGCTTCGGGTCGGGTTCGCTCGTGCACGGTGCAGCTCAACCACGTCGTGCGCGGCCAGGTGATCCCGGTGCCTGGGGCCAGCAACACCGAGACCGGCCGCACCCCGGAGTACTTCGACGGCCGGTTCTGCGACGCCATGGACTCGTGGGCCCCGCCGCGCGGCTTCTACAACGTCAGCGTCACCTACTGCACCACCACCGGCGGGGCCGTACAAACGGTGCAGGGCCCCGTCGCCTTCTACCCCGGCGGCAGCCGTGCCTGAGACCGACGAGGAGACCGAGCGCGTCCGCCGGACTCTGCGACTGGGCATCCTGTCCGCCCGCTGCGAGGAGGAGCGGGCGGTCCTGCGCTGCGCCCTGAACCTTCTGAACGGTGCCGAAGCCTTCGAGATTCATCCGATCTCCGGCGTCGCTTACACGGTAGCCGCGTTCCGGCGGATCACACCGCAGTGGGCCGAGGCCCATGCCCGGTACGACGACCGCGAGGATGCCGAGTCCGACTACTTCCGGCACCAGATCGTGCTCGACGGCCGCAAGGTGCAGGCCAGCTACGCCGCCGCACATCCCGAACTCGCCGTCCCGGTGTGGTTCCCCGACCACGGCCCGCGCAGCTGTGTGTTCTGTCTCTTCGAGGCGAATAGGGCCGCCGGGCTGCCGGATGAGACCGGGCTGGATCCGGTCACCGGTCGCATCATCGCCGCGCCAGAGCAGGTTGTGCTTGTCACCGATCCCGAGCAAGCCTCGACCACTGCGACCAACCGGTGGGAGCGGGGCACGGCCAGGTTCGCCGGCCGGGACTACGCCTGGCAGATCGGCTACCAGGTCCGCCCCGGTGGTTCCGAGCACGAGTTCAGCGCGTGGGCGGGAACGACTGTGCCGCCGCATCTGCTGGCGCTGCCCAGATGGGAGCGGCCCGATGCGGCCAAGGATTGCCATGGCGGTACCGGCTGCTGCTGCGTCAGCATCGGCCACGCTGACCGCACTTGGGGCGTGGACTGGCACCTGCGATGGACCGACGCCGCAGGCGACGCCGTCGACCGGCAGTGGTTCGACGACGGCATGCGCACCTCCGCCCGCGACGTGATCACCCTGATGATCCGCACCGGGCCGTGGGCCGAACGCCCCGTCCCGGCCGCCGAAGCCACCGGGCTGTCGGCTCCCCTCCGCTGCCGAGAAGAAAGTGATCACGCCATGTCGAAGGAAACACTGGAGCACCTGAACACCAACACCCTGATCGGGTTCACCGAACAGCGCGGCCACGCCTGGCACTACCGGGCCGAGCACCAGGGCGGGGAACCCAACCACTACCCGGGCGCGATCCCGATCGAGGACGTGCGCCGCCGCCTGTTCCACTGGGAGGCTGAGCAGTGGAACGTCCTGCTGGAGCACCCCACCACCGGCAAGACCGTGCGGGCCACCGACCGGCAGGCCATCGTCCGCTCCGACACCGAGGCCTTGCTGGGACTGTTCACCGACGGATACAAGCCGCACCCGTACAACCAGTGGCTGCTGGACAACATCTCCCTGCTGCTCGACGACGAGCTGCGCATCGGATCGGCCGGTCTGCTCAAGGACGGCGCCGTGGCCTGGGTGCAGGTGGAGGTCCCGGACAGCTTCCACATCGATGGCACCGGCGTGGTGTTCCGTCCCAATCTGCTGGCCGCCACCAGCTTCAACGGGTCGCTGTCCTCCACCTATAAGCGCGGCATCATCAACGTGGTCTGCGACAACACCATGGCCGCCGGGCTGGCCGAACTCGGCCACCAGATCAAGGTCAAGCACTCCAAGAATTCTCTGGGCAACGTCATCAAGGCACGCTCCGCCCTGGACCTGGTCGTCAGCGCAGCCGCCGACTTCGAGGCCGAGGTGCGCCAGCTTCTGGCCACCCCGGTTAGTCCGACCGAGTTCTCCAAGTTCGTCGACGCCTGGGCGCCGCTGCCCGACAAGGACGCGGACAAGGGCACCATCACCAAGGCCGAGAACAAGCGCGAGCAGATCACCGGGCTGTACAAGGCAGACGAGCGCGTGGCGCCGTGGAACGGCACCGGCTGGGGCGTAGTGCAGGCCGTCAACACCTGGGCTCACCACTCGCAGAGCGTGCGCGGCGGCACCCGAGCGGACCGGAACATGCTGCGCGCCGTCAACGGCGAGGTCGACTCCCTGGATACCGGGACCATCAAGCTGCTCACCAAGGTCCTGGACCGGCCGCTGGGACAGCAGCGCCTGTACGCCATCGCCGCCTGACCTATACCGAAGGAGCAAGTCATCTCCGCTATCCACACCCCGATCTACGTCACCGGTCTGCGTGACGGCGCGCTGGCCTGGACTGTCCTGGACCACATCGAGAACAACCCCCGATCCCACGACCAGTGGAGCTGGGTATCCGAACGCGGCGACGGCCGGGGCTGCGGCACCGTGGCCTGCTTCGCCGGCTGGACCGCCGTCCTGGCAGGAGGCACCCTGCTGCCGTCCGGACGGGTCGCCATCGATATCCCCGACCGGCAGCTCCAGCCATATGCGCCCGAAGCACTCAGCCTGGACACCGATGAGGTGGCGTCGGTGGCGATGACACTGCTGGGCCTGGACAGCGGCCGTGCCCTCGCCCTGTTCGACGAGTTCAACTCGTTGGCCGATCTGCGCCGCCTCATCGAGCAGTACTACGGCCCACGCCCGACACTGCCCGCACCGCAACCGCCCGGCGACGCGATCACCCGGCTGTGGCAGAGCATCAACGACCCGGCGGCCAAGCTAGAGATCATCAGCTCCCTGATGGCCGACCTCGTCGAAGACCAGCAGCTCTACACCCGGGCAACCTACGGCAATGAACCCGCCGAGCAGGCCCGTCTGGCGGTCGAGGTCGAGCAGGACCTGATCGGTGCACGCACAACGGTGGACAACACCGCCTACTACATCAAGGTCGGCGACGAGTTGGCCGCAAAGGACCGGCGGGTGAGCACACCGCAGACACCGCCACCTCTGTACGCCGGGCAGACCGCCTGACCAGCATCCCCGACAGGCACCATCCGATACGGAGGACCCTGCTTGACCACTACCGTCGATGCCGTGGCGCCCGCAGCCGAACAGGCCGCGGCCATCGCTGATAGCCCACCACGGTTCAACACGAACGTCGATCGCAAGGCCCTGCTGGAGGCAGGTAGCGGTGTCTCCGCCAGCTTGCCGATCCGACCGGCCGCCCCGGTGCTGGCCGGGATCCTGCTCGAAGCCGCCGACGGCCACCTGACGCTGTCCGCATGGGACTACAACCACGCGACCCGGGATCGGATCCCGGCCGAAACAACCACGCCGGGCAGGGTGCTGGTCCATGGCAAACTGCTGCCGGACCTGCTGAAGAAGCTGGACGCCGACCGCGTCGCCCTGGTCGCCGACGGCTCCCAGCCGATCGTGCAGGCCGGGCCCACCCGCTACACCCTCCAGACCCTGCCGGTCGAGGACTATCCGCAGCTGCCCGCCATCCCACCGGGCGGCGGCTGGGTCGACGCCCCGGCGCTGGTGGCCGCCATCAAACGGGTCATCATCTCGGCAGCGAGTGAGGACACGATCCCGATGCTGACCGGCATCCAGATCACCGGTGTGGGCAAGACGCTGACACTGGCCGGGACCGACCGGTTCCGGCTGGCCACCGCCGAGGTCCCGTGGATCCCCGACGACCCGGACGCCGAACCGTGGACAGCGCTGCTGCCCACGAAGCTCCTTAAGACGGTCGCCAAGCGCTGGGCCAAGACCGTTGGCGACCTACGCTTGACCTGGCAGCCTGACGCCAGCGACGAGATCGCAGCCGAAGCCAAGGCACTTCAGGTCTTGGCCGAGCTGGAGTCTCGGATGTGGCACGGCCACCCGGACGTGGTGAAGGCACGGGAGGTCGCCGAGCAGCGCACCAAGCTGCGGATCGCGGCCGAGCATCGTGCCGGGCTCGCCGGGCTGGCCTTCGGAGAGCAGCACACCACCGGCCGCTGCCTGAGCGGCGAGTACGTCAGATACCGATCCCTGTTCCCGACGCAAAACACTGGCGCGGTCGCAGACACCAAGGCCCTGCTGGCCGGCGTCGAAAGGGTCGCTCTGGTCGCCGACCGCACCTCGCCGATCCGGCTCAGCTTCGACGGCACCGCCGTACTCCTGGAGGCCGGAGCCGGTGACGAGGCGCAGTCCTGCGAAACCGTCGCCGCGGCCTGGCCCGGCCAGACGCCGCTGGTGGCGTCGTTCAATCCCGCCTACCTCATCGACGGGCTGAAGACCCTGGGCACGCAGTACGTCCGCTTCGGTTTCACCATCGCGTCCAAACCGGCCGTGCTCACCGGCCACCACAACCTGACCGCCGACGACTACGACGGCTACCGCTACCTGATGATGCCGCTGCGCACCCCCGGCCAGGACGCCGCCCCTGAACCGGAGCCAGCCGCGTCTGAGCACCAGCAGGTCCCGGCCACGGATGCCCAGCAGCCCACCAGCGGACAGCAGGAGGACCAGCAGAGAGCGGCGTTCATGGCGAGCGTCGGCACCTCCTGTCTTGGCCGGGCCGTCGCCGCCGCCCACCGGGAACAGCGCGACGCCCGAGGCACGATCGCGATGCTGCGGGCGGGCGTCGACGCCGAGTCCGCGGACTGGCTTGAGGAACGCGGCACCCAGGACATGAACGAGATCATCGCCGAGACCGAGGCATTCATCACCTGGGCCCGAACCGCCCCGGCCAGCTGCGGCCCGGACTGTGCCGCGTGCGCCGCCGTGACCGCCGAATCAGGCCGTGAAGGTGGTGACCTGCCGTAACACCCATCGGCTACCGCTACACCACCGCGGACGACGAGTGGCTGAACCTGTGCCAGCCCTGCTTGGTGCAGGCGATCCTCACCGATTTCTCGGACGTACTGCCTGCGGCCAACCCCAACCCGGCCCTGCTCACCGTGCCGTACCTGCTGCGGTGCCTGGACAGGGCCGCCCCCGAGGCCGACGACCGGTTCGGGGAGATCTACGAACACACCGCCAACCACGGCGACGGGGAGGGGCTGGCCTGCGCCCGCTGCCAAGGCTGGATCGCCGAGCCCGACTCCAACACCGACGACGGTACCCCCTCTGGCAGGCCGCGTCTGGTCCACGACCTGGTGGCCGCCCAGGCTGCCCGGCGTGCCGGCAACGCCGCCGAGCGGGCCGCGATCCGGGCCGCCCGCGACGCCGGCCTGAGGCCAGACGAGATCCTGGCCGTGCTCGGTGGTGTGGACAACGCCATGGGCTGGTTCGCCGTCACAGACCTGCTGCACCAGGAGCCTTGGCCCGACATACCGGCACCACCACGGATGCCGGATGCCGTCCTGATCTGCTGGTGGGAGCTGCCCGGCCGCGACATCAACAGCTTCGAGGCGTCGAACACCCCGCTGCACCACGAACTGTGGCGGCACCAGATCTGCACCTACGCCGACGAGTACGCCGCGCACTCCGCCTTCGAGGCCGGTATCAAAACCGCGCTCCTAGACCTGTCCGAGGCGCGTTCACAGCGCACCGTCTCCGTGGCGCTAATGCGGCCGGGTCACCGGCCAGCGCTACACAACCTCGTCACCAGGCCCGCTCCATGGGTTCAGCGCAACGGCTTGGAGGCCTTGGACGCGTCGGTACTGACCCGCTGGGTGATCGAAGCCCTCGAATACTGAACACCTCGGAGCCCACCATGTTCAACGCCACACTGCTGGATACCGCGCTGGAAGCGATACGCGCCGATCCCGAACGCTACGACCCGATGTTTCCGGTGATCCGCTGGAGGCGGGGCACCCACTCCATGACCACCCACAGCCTGCCCGGGGCCATCATCACCGCTGCCGGCGGCCGATTCGACTGGAGCCGGTACGGCGTCAGCCACGCCCGAGGCTGCCACAAGCAGTGGACCCGGTGGATCCACGCCGATTCTGTGCCTGGCATCGGCACCACCAACGCCTACAGCGCCGCCGCCCACCTGCTCGGGCTGAACCCGGGCGTCGGACGCTGGCTGTTCTACGCCGAAAACCGGACCACCGGCGCCGAGCAGATCGCCGAGCGGATCCGCCGCCACGCCCTCGATGACCGGACCCGCACCGGAAAGGCACAGCCGTGACAGCGCGGATGCTGTGGACTACCGGTCTGGTGCGGCCCGCCGACCTGATTGCCGACGACACGATCCGAATCCGGGACCGGTGGCGCGCCCTGCGTGCCGTCTACACCGACGCAGATCGCGTCGAGAGATCGGGCGTGGTGTTCACCGCCGGCGACCTGGCCGGGTTCGATATCGGCACGCCCACACCCACGGCGGCGACGTTCTTCGACACTGAAACCGATGAGTGGGTGCTGGTGCTGTACGTGGACGAGGAACGCACAGTGGCCACCGGCTCCCTGTACTGCCGGCTGCACCCGCTGCGCCGCGCCGACCTGGTCGAAGTCCAGATCCCGCTGACTGCCCGCAACCTGGAGACCCCGCTTGCACAAGACCACCGGCACCGAGAACATCCTGGCCGCACCAGCGGAGGCCGCCGATGGCCCGTGACTACGTACCGGCCGCGTCGGCGCAGCCGCCGGTGTTCACCGTGACCGTTGCCGGTCCCGAACGCCATGACGGCGAAGCCCCCTACACCTACGTGATGCACGCCGCCGACGAACGCACCGCCCGCGCGCTCGCGCTGGCCTACCATGCCGCCAGCCATGAGCTGCGGATCGTCGGGTTCCGCATCGACAACCGCGACGGGCCGGTGTGGCGCTCCGGCTTCGACCCTGCGATCCGGCCCGACGTCGTACACGTCCCCCGCCACTCCTTTCCCGGCGCCCCGGCCTGGCCGGACGACACGCCGGGGCAGGCTTGGCGCGACATGCGCCCAGCGGCCGAGCAGGCACGGATCGCCACCACCCTCGTAGCCGAGTTCCACCGGCTTGAGGTAGCCCGAGATTTCGGTCTGGACGTCGCCGACATGGACATCGGCCGGTCGGAAGCCCCGGCCGTCCCTGCCCGGGACGCTGTCCTGCACGTGATGCAGTTGCGGGCCCGACGTGCCCTTTCTCCCGGCCGCCCGCCCACGGAAGGAGCAGACACCATCCCGATCATCCTCGGTACCGCGCACATCCGGGCCCTGACCACCGCCATCTGCGACCTCGACCTGGCCAACGGGGTCGAGCCGGACGACGTCGGCCAGGTACTCACCGACGCCAACTACACGGCCGCCAGCCTCGCCGCCGACACCGATGAGGACCCGCCGCCGTACTTCCACCACCGCCTGGATGTGGACCAGTGGCCACTGCTGAAGGCGGCCGACTGCTATCTCTTCCAGATCCGAGACGTCGGCAACGAGGCTGCCGTGGCCGCCCACAATGCCGCAGGCAGGGTGCGCACCGAACTGATCAAAGCCCTCGGCGTGGACGCCGACGACTACCGGATGCGGTTCGAGTGGGACGCCGCCGACGGCTGGCCCCTGCTGCATGCCGTCCCAGCCCCCGTTCGTCGTGCCGAAGCCCTCATCGAGCACTACCAGCAGCTCGACCACACCGAGGAGCTGTCCACGCCGGATTGGGGTCAGCACATCTCCGACATGATTGCTGACCTGCTGCACTACGCCCACGGCACGGCCATGGATCCGGTCGGGCTACTGGACACCGGGCTAATTCACTTCCACGCCGAGACCCGCGGACCCGACACACAGCCCGAGCCGAAGCCGGCCGAGGCGCCGGTGCTGCGGCTTCTGGTGGCCACCTCAGCCACCCAGGGCCGGGAAGCCTACGACTTCTGCCGCACCCTGCCTGGGGAGATCGTGTATCCCGGGCCCTGCCTGCATCCGCAGCCGTTCGGCGCCTGCGGATGCACCTACTCCCTGATGGGCGTGGACTCCCTGGAGCGCACCACCACGTTCGAGGTGGCCGAGGTGCCGATCAGTCGCGAAGAATTGCTGCGGGTCTTGGCCAAGGCCGAGAGCGGCGCGACCGACGGCGCCGACGCCGCTGGCGTGGCGCAGCTGGCCGAGGAGATGCTGGCCCTGGCCGAGCGCTTCCCACTCGCGGCCGTGCTGGGCCGGACCCACCGCCGCTACCGCCGCCGACCTCTCGCTTCCGCCCCGCCCACTGCACCACCGCCGACTCCGGCACCCGAAGACGACGAGCCGAAACAGTGGACGGTGCGGGTCAGCATGCGCCGAGACCACGAATACACCGTCGAAGCCGTCGATGAGGACGGCGCCATGAACGCAGCGTGGGACGCCTTCGACGAGGACCGCAACATCGTCGACCAGGACACCGACGTCAGTGTGCGCCTCGCCGCCTAGACCCGACCAGCGTCCTGTCCCATCACCGCTTCCCCGGAGCCGCCTTCGTGAGTACCCGCTCGGTCGTCGCCTTCCGCGACGGCGAATCCACTACCGGCATCTATCTCGACTTCGACGGGCGTGCCGACCGGCAGATCCCGCTGCTGCGGACCGTCTTCCACGACACGTTCTTCCGCGACCTGCGCCAGATGCGCACCGTGCTGCTCAAGCACACCGCTGGCTGGGCACTGCTGAACCCGAACCCTGTGCAGACCGCCGCATACATCGGCGACGAGCACTACCTGGACGTGCCGGGCGTCGGCGTCGCCTACACCGCAGACATCGACGTCACCCGCACCGGCGAGGACGTCTTTGATCGGGAGTGCACCTTCCTGTTCGACATGGCCGATTCCTCGCTGCACTGGTTCGCCGGGCGCGACCTGCTGCTGTGGATGCCGCTGGACGACTGGGCCCGGATCGGGCCATGGCACCCCGGCGCCACGCTGCCGATCGTCGCCGCCGACCCGATCGGCGAGATGCTGCTGAGCGGCACCGTCCCGGTCTACACCGAGGCACACATCACCGCCCTGGTGAAACGCCTCGGCATCGAGCCTGGCGGGCAGCTGCCGATCGTGAACGGCGGAGACCTGTTCGACATCCACCACGCCGCCGTCGAGACCGGGCTGCTTCCGAGAGGCACCTGGTTCTTCACCGACGATAACCCCGGCAGCAGCGAAGGCGGCGCAATCGCCCTGCCGCACCCAGCGCCCGGCGTCAGTATCTGTCTGGACTTCCTCGCCGCCGACTTCGCCGGCGACGGCACCGGCCAGCCGCAGCCGGACGTCGGCCAGAGCGTACGCAAGGTGCTGGAGAGCATGGCCAACGCCATCTCCGCCGCATCCAAAGGGCTGGCCGCCTGGCGCGGCCCCGAGCCGGTGTTCGTTCTGAACGTTCGCCAACCCGACGACGAAATCCTCAGCCACACCCACGGACCCGTCCAGCAGGTGCACACCCTGGATCTCGGGTCGCTATTCGATGCCCGCCCGGCCAGCGCCGAAACCGCAGTGGAATGGGCTGCCGATCAGGTGGCGCGGCTGCATCAGTGGCCGCTGGAGCTGCGCCGCAAGGCGCATACGGTCATCGAGCACGTGATGCACTCCTACCCGGCCGCCCGCATCATGGCTGCGGCGCTCATCGAGGACACGGTGGATCCGGTCGCTGTACGCCGGGCCCGCCTGGCTGCCGGGCGGCCAACCTCCCAGGACGAAGCCGAAGGCAGGGCCGACTTCGAAGCCTGGCTCGCCGAGCACACCGGCTACGGCGCCGCCTGCCGGTGGGCCGCCACCGATCAGGGCCTGGACCCGATCAGCTCCGCGCTGCGGGCCGCCGGCATCGACCACGACGTCGACCAGACCGGTGGGTTCTGCATGGTCGTGCACGTATCCACGCCCCACGGCTTCTACTTCGGGATCACCGCCAGCGAAGACAGGAACGTCGTCGCGGGCCGTCAGTGGATGGTGGTTCGCTACAGCGACACCGACGAGGGCGACGAGGGCGAAATCACCGGCTCGGCCATGTCCACCCTGGACGTGATCGCACTGCTGACCGGCCACCTGACCACGACCACCGGCGCTGACGTCAGCTTGAGGGCAGTGCAGGCCGTGAACACCGCAGTGGACTGGCTCAAGGAAGAACTCGACGTGTACGAGGGGGCGGTGGATGACCTGTTGAACCTGGTCGTCAACGCCACCGGCTACGCCGCCGAGCACCCGGACGACAGCACGTTGGCCGCCGCCATTTGGGAGTCCTACGGAGGCGGCAGCTGCATTCGGGGATGCGACGACGAAGACTACTGCGAAGACCCTGAGCACTCCGACATCGTCGAGGAAGTCCTCGGCTGGATCGCAGAGCTCGGGTGAATCCACGGGTTGCAGACCGCGCCGGTCGGGCACCGCCACGCCACGCCGCCGAGTTGGTCCTGCCGGAGGGCTGGTGCCAGCGGTGGCGGCACGGTCGGCACTCCTTCGTGCCCCGCTCGGCTGGCGGGTTCCGCTCCGAGCACTACAGCGTGGAACCGGTCGACGTGGCCACCGCCCGCGGCTTCGTCGCCACCCACCACTACGCCGCCTCCTGGGTCGTCGACCGCTACCGACTGGGCCTGTTCCACACCGCAGGCGGCACCCCGAACCTGATCGGGGTGGCGGTGTTCGGGATCCCGATGAGCAAGAAGGTCCTGACCAACCCGCTGCCGGACTGGGAACCCTACGTCCAGACGCTGGAGCTGTCCCGGTTCGTGATCCTCGGCGACCCGCAGCACCCCGGCGCCACCCCCGGCGTGGCTCCGGCCAACATCGAGTCCTGGTTTCTCGCGCGCTGCTTCGAGCACCTGGCAGCCCGCGACGTGCGCGGCATCGTGGCCTTCTCCGACCCGATCCCGCGCACCGTCGGCGACCGGATGGTTATGCCCGGCCACGCGGGGATCATCTATCAGGCCTCGAACGCCGTGTACACCGGCCAAGGCACCGCCCGCACCGTGATCATGCTGCCGGACGGCACTAGCCTGCCCGCGCGGGCAGTGTCGAAGATACGCCGCGCCGAGCGCGGACATACCGCTGTTGAGCGCCGCCTGATCGCCCTAGGAGCGCCAGCCCGCATCGGGCCCGATCCCGGCGCATGGATCCGCGACGCTCTGGTCTCCATCGGCGCGACGCCGATCGCCCACCCCGGCAACCACCGCTTCGTCATGGCCACCGCCGCCCGCTTCCGGCGCCGCATGCGCATCGCGCTTCCGGCCATGCCGTACCCGAAACCGACCTGCCTCCCCGGCGCGCCCTGGTGCCGAGGGCGCCCTTGAGGCAAAGGACCCGAATGCAAGGTCACAGCAACTTTGCCCTGTATGTTCCGGCAATCCTCAAGGTCAATGCCGGTGCCCACGATCTGCCCTCGGCTATCGCCACTGTGAAGGCAGCACTGTCCACGCCGGTGAGACTGGAGACCTTCCCGCGCAGCATCCACCTGGACACCGTCGAGGTGGATCCGGTCGATGAGCGACCGTGGACCCAGACTGAACCCAACCCGCGGTACGGACGACCCCCCTTGTATCGGGATGTGGTGGAGACCGACGCCGACGGGCTGACGATCACAGAGCTGAAGGAGACGGCGCGGCTGCTAGCCCATATCGCCGAACGCACTGACCCGCTGTTGTGGGACCAGTTGCTCATCTTCGAGCAGCGTCTGCTGATGGCTCGGGTCCGGCAGGCGGTGGACCCCGCCGGGCCATCCGCAGAACAGCACAGCTGACGGAGCTGACCGACGACACTCTGGAACAGCTGTCCGCCTCAGCAGGGCTGAACCCCGTTGGCAGGATCCGCGTCCGCACCGGATTCATCGACCTAATCGTGGAAACCGCGATCGCCGAAGAGCTGCTGCCGGCGAACGCTGTGTGGACGCTACTGGCTGACGGCGTCTTCCGCCTGGAGTGGGGCACAGTGTCGATCCGGATTCAGGAACGCGAACTGTACCTGCCCACGCGCGGGCCCAGTCGCCGTCTGCGACGCGATCCGACACATCCTGACGGTGCTGCGTGACCGGCTGCGGGCCGTCGGAGTCGTATAGCCCAGCCTCGATCCATCTGCTCAGCAACGCCGGGTGGCGACACCCGGGAGCCGACGGCCAGATCCCCGGTGCCGCACGCATCACCTGTGGGCGTTCCAAAAGAAAGCGGGCCGATGCCCATCCTGGAGTTGTGCGCCGGCTACGGCGGCCTGGCCCTGGCCGTGGAAGCGCTCACCGGAGAGGTGACCACCGCGGTCGCCGAGGTCCACCCCGCCGCCTGCAAGATCATGGCCCAGCGGTTCCCCGACGCCCCCAACCTGGGCGACGCAACCAAGATCCAGTGGGAGTCGCTGCGTGGCGAAGTAGACATGATCAGCTGCGGATTCCCCTGCCAAGACATCTCCGATGCCGGAACGCGGAAGGGCATCACCGGTGAAAGATCAGGACTCTGGTTCACCATCGCCAAGGCTGTACGGATTATTCGACCCCGACTCCTGTTCCTGGAGAACGTTGGAGCAATCCGAAATCGGGGACAAAGCGCGGTGCTCACATCGCTTCACGAAATCCGGTATGACGTGCGCTGGACGACTCTACGAGCTTCAGATATCGGCGCCGCCCACCAGCGCGAACGCTGGTTCGCCATCGCCACTCCTTCCCACGCCTAGAGCCGCCGACGGTCGGCGTGGCCCGACGTTCAACAGCCCCGCCCACGCCGGCGGCGAAGACCTGGTGACGGTAGTGGTCCGGCTCTACCGGGAAAACAGCGCCATGCTGCCGGAGCCGGAGGTGCTGTTCAAGACGCCCACGGCGAACCTCGGAAGCAACGGCGCCGCACAGCACCCGGACAAACGCAAAGCCGGCGGACACGGGCCGACCCTGGCCGACGAGGTGTGCTTCCTGCTGAACGTCCAGCCCGAGGACCAGGCCCCCGCCGGGCCACACTCCCCACCCCAGTGGTGGGGCAAGTTCGCAGCGGCGGTGCACCGGTGGGAAGTCCTGACCCGCAAGGCCGCGCCGGTGCCGGTGATGCGCGGCCCTCGCGGCGGGATCAAGCTGTCCCCGCGGTTCTGCGAGTGGCTGATGGGCCTGCCCGAAGGCTGGGTCACCGAAGTCCCGGACGTCCACGTGAACGAGCAGCTCGCCCGCATCGGCAACGGCGTCGTCCCGGCACAGGCCTACGCCGCGTTCAAGCTCCTGCTGGAAACCGACGAGCGGTGGAACCGCACCGGCAGTCCCGGCACCCGTCAACCCGACCGTGTCGACGAAGTTCTGCCGGCCGCGGCCTAAACCGGAAACGACCTGCCAAGGAGCACCCTCTGATGCCCGTGAGCGATGAGTTCGACGGCTTCGACACCCCCGAGCACCGCGCGGCCCAGTCCGGCTGCCGCCACGTCGTGCACTGCGCCGTGGACGCGGGCACCCGCCGCGCCATCAGCGCGGACCTGGACAACGCCCGCGCCACCACCCCCCAGCTGGTCCCGATCTACCTGGCGGCGCTGGCCGGGCCCTGCACCCTGCCGCCCGCGACCACCGACACCGCACCGAACCCGGAGGACAGCATCACCCCCGAGCCTGCCGGCCGTGACGGCCTGCCGAACAACCCGAACATGCTGCTGGACATCATCACCCACGCCGGCACCCTCGGCGAGGAGAACGACGCGACGGTGGAGGTGCGCGTCTTCCACAACCTCGATGGCCGCTTCGACGCCTACGAACCGGGCCACCGGCTGCGCGAGGTCTTCACCGACACCGTGCCGGAGCGGGAACCCTTCGACGTCTGCGATGCGGTGTGGACGCTGCTGCAAGTCGGTGAGGATCCGGCCTTCGGCGCCCCGGATCCGCGTGCCGTGGACTACCGGCGCCGCGGCCACCGTTCCCTGTCGACCGGCGACGTCATCGCCATCGGTGACCAGTTCTTCGCTGTCGCCGACGGCGGGTTCACCCGCATCTCGGGCCGCCCGGCGGTCCTGTCCGAGGACGAGGCGTCGGACCTGGAGTACGAGCGGCGCACAGTCGATGGCGTCTACGTCATCGTCGGCGCGCAGGCCGACACCTGGACCGACGAGCGCTGGACGCTGAAGGTGCCCCGCAGGCTGTGGGACCGCGGGGACTCCGACGCCCTGTGGGAGTGGGTCGAGGAGCACTTCGGTCGGCACGCCGCGTTCCTGGACGAGGAGCACGGCGACGAGTCCAACCGCGAACTGCGCCGCGAGTGGGGCCTGGAGAAGACCGAGCCGCCCGCCGCCCAGGCCGAGCCGACCGTGCGCCAGCGCGCCGAGCGCGACGCCGGGCTGTGCGAGGCGATCTGGTCGGCGGTGCAGACCCTCGGCGACGACCTGGACCCTGACGGCTGGCACTTGCTGGGCCAGGCGATCCGCCACTCGGACGTGCCCCGGACGCTGGCCGACGTCGTGTCGGCGGCGCTGCGCGACATCCACGCCCAGAACGACCACGCAGGTAAGCACGGCACCGCCTGACGGGCGGGCAGACAAGGACTCTGACATGCCCTACACCATGACCCGCAGCAGCGACGGGCAGGAGAACGGCAGCACCGTCACCGACGGCCAGGCGCTGCGGATCCTTCGCCGCGGGCTGCACCTGCACGCCGACGTCGCCGCCGACAAGGACCACATCGTCACCATCACCCGCACCCGGCTGGTCCTGCATGGCGAGGACACCGCCGAACGGCGGACCGTGCTCACCCTTCGGCCCGAACCCCGGGCGCATCGGCTGACCCGCACCCAGTACGAGGACCTGACGCGGATCCGCAAAGCCGGCGAGGCTGCCCGCCTGCGGGCCGACGGACGGATCGGCGGCATGTTCTGCCAGGTGCCACCGTCCGCCGCCAGGCGGCTGCTCGGCCGCGGCCTTCTGGTCGCCACCGGCGGCGACCAGATCAGCATCGGGGTGGCCGGGCTGCTGGCGATAGCCGGCTTCGAACACCCGGTGCGCACCACCACGCCGCGCGGCTGGCACGACCCCGAGAACGGGCGGCTCCCCACCACCCGGCAGCACCGCCGCCACCCCTACCAGGTGCCGGACTTCAGCTCGACAGCCGTGTGCACGTGCGGGTTCCGTGCCGCCGCCGACCGGCGTCCGTACGCCGCCGCCTTCGCGCGCAACCACATCGAACAGGTGCTCAGCGCCGCGCTCCAGAACCCCTGACCCTCGACAGGAGACGTGAACATGTCGAACCCTCCGCGCGCCGTCGCTGCCTACGGCTACGACTTCGCCAGCGGCCCCAGACTCACCGGCCAGCCTGACTACCAGAGTCCCGCCGTGGCAGCGGCACCACGAGATCTTCACCCGCGCCGCCGAGCGGCACCTGCTGGAACTCCTCGGAGCCATCGACGGCCCCGACGACCCCCGGCTGGGCGAACTAGACGGTTTGGATGGCCTGGCCCCCGCCGTGGCCGAGCACCTGGGGGTGAAGCTGGTCGCCCTGGGCTACGACCACCCTGTGGAAGGCTTCCTGCTGGCCTCTGCCACGACTGATACCTCCACCGACTGGAACGAGACGGTGGACCTCGACACGGCCGTGCCCGACGGCGCCGAGGAGAACCTGAACCGGGCAGCGCGGCTGCTCGGGCTGGACGCCTCCGGCCAGCGGCCCCGCTGGATACTCGCCGCGTATCAGAGCTGATTGAAGCCGCAGCAGCAGGGCCGTCCGGCCGGGTGGTCTTTTCTCTTGCCGGGCAAATCAACAGCATGCCAATCATGGAATGAGATCGGGGGTCGGCTGTGCTGTACCTGTCCACCCCGTCCAGCAAGGCTGTACGTGACGCGATGTCGGCCGGACTGATCGGCTGCATGACCACCCCGAACCAGGGCAACCGAATCCCGGTCGACGCGGTATGGGCTGCTGACAACGGCAAGTTCGGCAAGAACTATGTCGGGGACCAGGCGTGGCTGTCCTGGCTGTGCCGGATGGTGAAGCGCTACGGCTCCGACAAGTGTTTGTTCGCCGTAGCGCCGGACGTGCCATTCGACGCCGCGGCGACGCTGGAGTGCTCCAGGCCGTGGCTGGCGATGATCCGCGCGCTAGATCTGCCGGCCGCGTTCTGCGCCCAGGACGGCGCCGAGGCCGACGGCATGGCGCCTTGGGACGAGTTCGACGTGCTGTTCATCGCCGGCTCCGACAAGTTCAAGCTCGGCGAACATGCCAAAGCCCTTGCCGCCGAAGCGGTCACGCGTGGCAAGAGCGTGCATGTAGGCCGGGTCAACTCCCACAAGCGGTTGCTGATCGCCGACGCGCTCGGCGCAGCATCCTGCGATGGCACCTTCCTGCGCTACGGCCCGAACAAGAACCTGCCGAAGGTACTGGACTGGCTCGGTCAGCACGCAGCCGCCGAAAGGGTCCGCGCCAGGGACGACCTGTCCGGGCGAGACCGGCACTGGCACCCCAGACCGTCCTCGTGGATCGGCGCCGACGGCCGGATCCACGCGCCCGAGGGATGGCGCACCCACCTGGTGCACGGGGTGCACTGCGACGAGCGGGACTGCGAGGCGTGCATCCACGACTGCGACTGCGCACGCTGCGACCCCTGGTGCGGCTGCGAGCGCCCGCCGAATTTGATGCTTCCCGGAGGGGAGATGCGCTTTTCCAACGACGGTCGCCTCACCGAGACCGGGCTGCTGGCCCTGGCTGATGAGATCGCCGAAGCCCTGGGCCCGCCCTGGATCCACGACCAGGTCGGGCACCACTACTACCGCACCCACCTGGTCAGTCCGGATGACGGCTGGCGGATCGCCATCAACGTCGAGCGCGGACGGCACAAGGCCGCAGCCATCGGCCTGACGCCAACGCTGGAGGGCCGTTGGTGGTGTGACGCGAAACAGGCCAGTATCGGGTTCACGGCTACCCGGGACCCGGATGCCATCGCCGCCGATATGCGCCGCCGGCTGTTCCCGGTCTACGCCAAGGCGCTGGATATCGAACGCCCCGGAATCGAACACGAGCGGGACCGGCGCGAACGCTTCGCCCACGCCGCCGCCCGTCTGGGTTCCCATCTGCCGGGACACACCGCGAAGGATCTAAGCGTCCGCGACTTGCGGTTCGACAAGTATTGGAAGGACCGGCACGGCTCCTACAACACCGCGCGCCTGTCCTCGAACAGCCGCACCGTCGCCCTGGATCTGCGCAACCTACCCTTGGATGTGGCGTGCTCGGTCATCGACCTCATCGAAGGCCGCACCGGAACGCGCCGTCGACCGCACGGAGCCGACACCGCCGCGCGCCGGCACGCCCGGCGCAGCAACCGGGCGGCGAAGGCGAGGCGGCCGTGACCGACACGAACACGAGGCAACTCGTCGAGACCATCGCCTACGAACTCGATGGGTGGGAGGCCCGGCCAGACCGGTACGGCCAGACCCAGTGGGCCGAGCTGCACGGCCCAGCCGGCGAAGTGATCCAACTGCGCGTCGGCCCGCACTGGATCGAAGCCCGCAGCATTCACGACCAGGACCTGGGCCGTACCCGTCACTGGGATGTCGCTGCATACCGGCGTGCCGAGATCGGGTTCAGCGCCACCAAAACCCCGGCCCGCATGGCCGCAGAGATCCGGCGCCGGCTGCTGCCTATCGTGCGCGAGAACAACCGGCTCCTGGACGCCAAAGCAGCGCTGATCGCCGAAGGTCGGGCCGCCGACGACGCCCTGTTCACTGCCGCCGAGAAGCTGTTTCCCGGGCTGCTCTGGCGCGACAACGGCAACCGCCGCCGAGACGAGGCAGCGGCCTGGGGACACGGCGACGCCATCGGCATGGAGTTCTGCCTGGACCTGTGGCCCCACGACACCCACTGCACCCTGTCCTTCAGCAGCCTGTCCCGCGCCGAAGTCCTCGCGCTGATCCAGTCCGCTGCCGCACTGCCCACACCGCACGCTGCGCGGTCGGACAACGGCGTAGCGCGCACCGCCACGCGCACCGGCGACGCCGCACCCGCGATCGAGCAAGGCGCAGCCGATGAGCCGAACCCCACCTGAGGCGGCGGTGGCCTCGCTGCCGCTGAAGCTCGGCGGAGAACTGCGAATCCTGTCCGAGGACGTCGACTTGGCACGCGGCACGGTCCGCTGGATGGTGCGCGGCCCGCACATCACCGGCGTGGTATGGCTAACCCGCGAAGACCCGTGGGACCTGGACGACCCCGACGGCCCAGCAAACTTCCGCTGCCGGATGTACTCCGGAGACTCCACCGGCATCCGTGACCGCCGCAACGACGTGATCCGCACCGACCCGCTGACCTGCTACGGCGTCCCGGCCAGCCGCTACCGGCTCGGCGAACGCATGGCACACCTGCCCGAGCTAGCTGCTGACGTGATCCCGGACCGGGACGACTACGCCGGCGTCACCGCCTCAGCCCGCCGCGTCGTCGACGTCCGTCACGCCCTGGCCCGGTACGCCCTGGGCGCGCCGTGGCTGAGCGATCTGCTGTGGACCTGGCGGCTCCAGACCGCCGTGAAGATCTCTGCCCGTGCCAGCGCCGACCGGGCCCGGCAGCTCGACACCATCCGTGCTGCCCGTGCCGCTATCAGCCGTGCGGAAGCTGTGCTGGATTCCGTGGCCGCTGAATTCGCCGAAGCCGCCGAGCGGGGCACTGCCCCGCTGGCCCGCGACGGCTTCGACCTGCTCAGCCCGGTCAAGGCCGCAAGCGAGCAGCCCACGATTACCACCCTGGCCTGCCCCGCAGCACCGCACCCACCCACATCGGAGAACCTGCTTGAAGTACGAGATCACCGTCGAGGACCTGGTACCACGCCGCCGGGAACTCACCATCGAGATCCCTGAGGACCTGGGCGACACCAACGACCTGAGCGAGTACCTGGACCAACACCCTGAGCTGTGGCGGGACATCCACCTGCCGACAGACCGCCAGATCGTCACCGTCATCAGTCCGGCGCCCGAGCCCGAACCGCTCGCCAACGACCATCTGATCGCCGTGGAGTGGGACGAGACCGCCGCGACGCATTACCGTGCCCTGGTCACCATCGGCGAACTGCTCCAGGAACTGGGAGCCGCCGGCCGCAAGACCAAGGCGTTCCACGATCCGGTCGAGATGTCCTGGCACCTGCGCGGTTACGCCCCCGAGAACGGCCTGGGCACCTGGCTGAACCTGCTGCACGCCCAGCGCCGCGTCAACACCACCTCCACCACCCCGCTGGACGACCCGCTCATCACCAACGTGCGCCTGGCCACTAATACCGAGCGCGACGAACACCGCGCCACCATCCCGACCGTCCCCGGGCTCCGAGACAGCACGGTGACGTTCGAATTCGCAGAGACCTTCCGCGGCCGCGTCGATTTGACCGACCTGGCTGAAGCCGGAGTCTGGCAGCCCGGCACCCCAGTCACCAGCCAGGTGCTGAAGGACTACTTCGGGCCCGGCGGACAGGACCGCGGGCAGGTCACCGACACCGAGCACGACCACAGCCGGATCAACTACACCGGCCCCGAGGACGGGGACCGCCGATGACCTCCATCGACATCTCCGCCATCGCCGCCGACCTGGCCAGCCACGACGGCTCGATCCGGCCCACAGGCCCGACCGCCAAGACCGGGGGGCTGCTGCTTGCCGAGCACATTGAGCACATCATCGACGGTGCCGCCTTGGCCGGGGCCTTCGCCGACCTGGCCGACCGGCCATCCATCGAGGTCAGCACCCTCACCCACACCGACCGCACCGTATGGATCTGCCTGGAGTTCGACCACGACCAGCACCTGCTGCGCACCGGGCCCGTCCCGGTGAGCGAACTCGCCCAGACCAACCTGAACCACGCCGACGACATCGCGGCGCTGTTCCGCCGGGTACGGCATCTGATGAGCACCGCCGTGCTGCTGGACACCCCAGCGACGCGCTCCAACCTGCTCGGCGTACGCGCCCGGACCTCTCGCTCCGGACCACCGCGGCTGTCGGTCGCGGGGCTCGCGCTCGACGAGGCCGTCCTGGAGGCAGTCCGGAACACCTGCCTGGACAGCTACGACAACCCCGCCGGCGACAGCATGCGTCTCGGCGCGGCCCTGGCTGCGGTGCGCGGCAACCCGCTGTCCAAAGCTCAGGCCTACGGCACTGACCCGATCCCGGACCGCATCGAAGCCCTGTGGCAACAGGCCGAAGAGGCCGAGATGGACATCGCCGCCCAGCACCTGCCCGCCAGCCTGGACCTTCCGATGTACGCCGCCAGCAACCTGGTCGGCGCGTTCATCAACGCCATCGCCAACCCCACGGCAGGCCCAGCGGTCGACGTCGAAGGCCCGGTAGCGGTGACGTGCCGCAAGCGGCGCGAGACCTGTTATGAGCTCGTCGCCTCCGCAGCCCACGCCCAGCACTTCGTATTCGAGCGGGCCGAGGAGATGTCCCACCCCGACGCGGTCCAGACCCGCATGTGGATCGACGCGATCCACGCCGAGGTCGTCCGAGCCACCGAGACTGCGCTACTGCTGTCGAACCTGGCCGAGACCGCCGAACGCCACGACGAACCGCTGAGTGCGCGCGCCGCCGACACCGAGGCGGACCGCCACGTGCAGAAGGCCGAGCGAACAGTGGCCAATGCCTGGTTCGCGGCCGCCGAGGCGCTTCAGGCCACCGAGTCCGGCCGTAGCAGAACGAAGGTCTTCGCCGAGTGGGAACGCCGCACCGGCTGGGAGTTCGCAGGCGGCTTGCGTCCGTGCGATAGCACAGCGTGATCGGCAATGCCCGAGCGGTCTCTGGGAAACGTGGCACCATGGAT
Source organism: Catenulispora pinistramenti (assembly GCF_018274385.1). Taxonomy (GTDB): domain Bacteria; phylum Actinomycetota; class Actinomycetes; order Streptomycetales; family Catenulisporaceae; genus Catenulispora; species Catenulispora pinistramenti. The sequence goes on from NZ_JAAFYZ010000010.1 coordinate 97,047, forward strand.
TCCACCGCTCGGCTGACGCCAGCGACCTGGATCCGGGAGGCTGCACATGGCGATCGACGCCAAGGCTGTTGTGTTCGTCGGCCTACCCGAGATCGCGAAGATTGTCGGTTTGACCCGTACTCGGATCCACGAGATTGCGGACAACGCTGACTCTGCGCTCCGTGTGCTTGGAAAGAACGATGCCGTGATTGGCGGCAGGCCAGCTTGGTTGCTCTCGCCGCTTCTTGCACGCTTGGTCGCTGCGGGTTATGAGCCAAGGGATGCGGTGGTCGCAGCACTACGTGAGAAACGTTCGGTACCTGCGGGCAGCATTCCGGTGGGCATCGCCGAAGCTGCCGAAATCTTGCGCACCAGCGTCGAGACGACGCGGAGCCGTGTCGAGGCTGGAACTTCAGCCGCCGTGTTGTTCAAATTCGGACGTGATCGAGCGTTGGATTTGAACGAGCTTGTGGCAAAAGCAGCGGAACGCGGACACTCAATCGACCACCAAGCAGCCCAAAAATGGCGTCAGATCAACAGCGGGGGAACAGCGAAGTTGGGCGTCGTGGCCTCAGTGCGCCTTGTCTGCGGCACGACAGACGATGATCAGGATATTGCGTTGCGCGAGGCCGTTCGCCTGCTCCAGAGCCCGGAGCTCCTCAACGCGGCACTCTCGACGCTGGGGCTCCGCGTTGTAGCTACCACCGTCGAGTCAATCGAGCCTCTCCCAATTTAGATTAGCCGATCCTTCACATCGCCCCTCCGTCTCCGCCGGGTTTCTCGGGACGGCCGCTTGCCTCCCTCCGCAGGATGGGTTCTGCATTGCACTCATCGGTGGCGCTCAGCAACGAGGATCGGCGGCAACCGTGTTCACCGGTGGGTAACTAGCAGCGTCTGCCGCACCCGCACACTCACCAGAGGGCCATCGCGGTAGAAGGTCAAAACCCTTACTGAGCAGCACAGCCTACCGATGGCCGAGTGCTCACTGCTCCTCCGAACCTTGAGGAGGTCAATGCCTTCCACCGGTGGGAATTCAGCGTCCACCGCCCGCAGCTTCTGGATCTACTTCTGGATCTACACCGGCCTGATCCTCGGCGCCCTCGCGTCAGTGTCGGCGAACATCGCCTACACCTACATCCCGCCGCACATTCAGCCGGCGTGGTGGCCACGTTCGCGCCTGTGGGATCCGGCAGCCTACATCCCGCCACCCGGGGATGTGGCGGTGGCAGTGTTCTGCCCCGTCTCTATTTTCATCTTGACCGAGGTGATCACTCGGCCGCGCTGGCGGGAGGGCAAGCTGTCGTTCGCTGTCCGTGCCGTCTCAGCTGTAATGGTCGGGCTTCCGGTTGCTGTGGCGTCCTACCTACACTTGTGCTCTCTACTGGAGTACTACAGCACCATCCCATTCATCGCCTACACGCTGCCGCTGACCGTGGATGGGCTGATGCTGGCCTGTACCGCAGCGCTCCAGTTGACCGGTCACGAGCCCCAGCAGGCACGGACCGACGGGGATGCCGCGGTGGACGTGCCGCCCTCCATCGAAGCCTTGGTGCCCCGGCCCCGGCTGCCACTCGATGACACGATTCCGACGCCGCATGGCGCCCCATCGAGCCTTGGCGGCCGGTGGCCGACAGTGCCGACGCTGGTGTCGGTCCCTGAACTCGCCGACGCCGACGAGCCTCCACCGGTGGTCTCCCCAACGGCCCATGCTGGTGGCTCGACGAAACCAGTGGGTCAGCGCTATCAGCCGGCGGCACCACCGGTAGATGCCGAGTCGGACAGTTACCCACCGGCGAACAACCCCGGGGTGTCTGAGGTCGGTCACTCCCCACTTGAGACTCCACCGGTGGCGCTAGTGGCCGTCGGCCCCGAGGTGCCAATCCCACCGGTGAGCCTGGTCGGACTACCAGTGGGCGTGTCTCTTCTCCCTCTGGAACTTCTCGCCCCACCGCCCCCGACAAGGGGTCAGGAGCCTGAGCCACCGGAGGGCACCGAGCCCACCAGAGGTACGGAACCGAGCCCTTTTGAGCCCACCGGTGACCGCGTCCCAGAATCGGGTGAGGGTGTGGCTGTGCGTCCGGTGCCATTCGGCAGGCTCGGCGCCTCGGACCTCGCCGATGCCGAGATCATCAAGTTGGCGACAGCGGACAGCCCATACGACAAGGTCACCGCTACCGGGTTGCGGAAGGACTTCGGTGTGGGGCCCGGCCGCGGCGCCCGGATCCGCGACGCGATCGCCAGACGGCGCCTTGCCGCGCGGCTGGCCGCCGGGCTCCGTGAGCAGATCGAGCGGCTGCGCACCACCGATACCCCAGAGTCCGCGCAGGCTTCTGAACCCACCGAACAGCAGCCGACTTCTCCCGATTCTGGCGATATGGAGGCTTCGATCAAGCCCTCATCAGAACTTTCCCGGCCAGGGGCTTGATTACTCGAACGCATTTGCGTAGCCTCTTTTTCGGCGGGCAGAGCTGTGTCCAAAAACCGGTCTCCGCCCCTTCATCTTCAACTACGTCGAGCCCCCGAGGCGTCCGCTAGGACCCCGGGGGCTCGTGTGTTTCCGTCGCGTTCTCTCCGCGGCGCCGCCCATATGCACTTCCGTGCGCCAGGGCCGCCGGCCACGCTGCCGCGTCGCGCGCCTCCCGAAAGTGGGTAACCATGACCACCGCCGTCATCCCGGCAACCGGGCTGGAGCCTGCACCAGGGCCGGATTCCGGGCTACTTGATGCCGAGCCGCTACTGCCCGGCGAGACCGGACGGATCGACGACATCCCCGCCGAAGTCTGGACGCGGCTCACCACGCCGTTCGACCTCGACCAGATCGAAAAGCGACCTCAGGTCACTTGCTGGAAATGCACAGACAACAAGAAGAACAAGCGGCCAGAGACGTGCGACGAACACCCCCGCAAGGCCCGCTGCGCTGTCTGCGCCCAGTTCATCACCCCCGGCCACATCCACCTGGACTACGTCGGTCACGCCGGGATCACGATGCGCCTGAACGAGGTGCTGACCCCGGCAGGCTGGAACTGGCGGCCCATGGCCTACACCTCGAACGGCACGCCGCTGTTGAGCGACGGGGGCATGTGGATCCTGCTTACCATCGGTACCGTCACCCGCATCGGGTTCGGCGACGCCTCCGGTAAGACGATGTCCCCGAGCGCCATCAAGGAGATCATCGGCGACGGCATCCGCAACGCCGGGATGCGCTTCGGTATCGCCACCTACCTGTGGTCCAAGTCTAACGCGGCCGAGCAGCTGAAGAACCTGCCCACCGAGCCGGAAGAGGACTACGCGACCTCCCTGGCCGCCGCTTCCGACATGGGCGAGTTGTACCAGGTCGCGTCCCGGCTCAAGCGCGCTGTCGAGGCCGGAGCGGTTTCCGAGGCGCTGGCCGCGCTACTGCGCCGGGCCTTCAATGGCCGCCGCGCCGACCTGGACTCCGAGCAGCAGCACTCCCCCTCTGCCCCGCTGCCAGATGATCACTGGGAAACCCCGGCGACGACGCACCCCGCAAGCACCAACGCGGCCGCCGCGCCGAGCCAACACCAGAGGGACGTCACCGATCCGGCGGCTCAGGGCCCACCGGCTGGCTCGGGCCTAACCGTGATCCCGGCGCTGGCGGACGTCGAGATGGAGCCGCCCCGGGCTCGCGGCGAGACCGAGGACTTCTTCGCCTCCCTGACCACTGCCAAGAGCCTGGACGCGGTCAATCGCGTCGAGGTCCGGTTCACCGACCGCTTCAACGGCACCGTCATCAACAGCACCCTGTTCGTCAACCTGGTGATCGCAGCCGCCGCGCGCCGCGCCGAACTGGGCGGCACCAGGCCGCCGATGAGCCCGGCCGCCGCCGCGCTGGCCGCGATACTGGCACGCGCCGCACAGTCCACGCGTAGCCACAAGGACGTCGAGCGGATCCACGCACTCATCCGCCACCACGCCGCCGCCGGCAACCTGGACGACGGCGAGACAGCGGAGCTGATGGAGGAGTGCAAGCAGGTGTACCGTGCGGTCTTCACTCTCGGCCAGGACGCCCAGCGCTCCGCTGCCTGACGACCCCTTTCCCTTCCACGCCCCCGGCACTTCGTAGCCCCGGGGCGTTTTCCATCGTTCCCCTGTTTGCGGAAGCGAGAGCGTCATGACCTTGATATCGGCAGATCCTTATGTTCCCCGGCACGCCAACCGCCGCGCCGCGACGCGGATCGGCGCCGGGTCCGGCTATGTGGGCACGCGGCGTAGACAGGAGCCGGATTGGTTCCTGACGCTGTTGGACGGCGTGAGGGCCTCATGGTCGATGACTTGATCCCCGCGCGCCCGCCGGCGTTGTCCGATCCACGGGCTGCGGTCCAGGCGCTGCTGTCCAAGCTGCTGGCTGCCTCCACCGACCCCGACGTCAACGCCCGGGATGCTCTGGCGTTCGCTGTCCATGAGCACGCATTGCAGCTCCGTGAGGCCGACCCGGCGGCGGTCACGCCCCGGATGATCCAGGCCGCGGAGATGCTGGCCGATGGAGCCGATGCGCTGTCGGATGCGGCCAGGGCCGCCCGGGAGGTGCTGGATGAGGAGCTGACCGCCTTGGGCGGCGGCGAGATCTCTGGGAAGAGGAAGGTGCTTGACCCGGTTACCGGTGAGCCGGTCAAGGACCTGGTGACCGGCGAGGACAAGGAGGAGACGGTGTACGTGACCGGCGCCGACGGCACCCGGTACCGGCTGTTGCGCGGGCACACCGTGACCAAGGTGTTCGACGACGCGCTGATGATCGAGCTGATCGCCGCGGCGGCGCGCGCGGACTACCGGGCTCCGGCCGGGATGCCGGTGTTTCTGGCCAGCCAGTTCGGCGATGCCTTCGAGTCCGGGGTGGTCAGGGGTGCGGAGATGGCGCGGGCGGCGATCGGCTCGGGTGGCGCCTGGCTGCCCTCGGTGCTGGGTCGGTGGGCCGGGCAGCTCGGCCGCGCCGGCGACATGCGCGGGGCCGGGCTGTTGAAGGCGGCGATCCGCAGGCCGAAGATCGGCAAGAAGACGGCGGCCCGGTTCGAGCCGGTCAAGCACGCCAGTGACCCGAACAGACCACGCTCTACCACGCCAGGCTCGCAGACGGGCTACGTGTCGTGATCTTTGGTCAAGGATGCGTCAAGGACGCTACTAAGCCTGCCCTTGGCCGCCATCGCCCGTGGCAATATGAACTATCCATTGTTCACCCATAACGCCTGCCGTGAGCGGGGCTTTGACCTGCGCATAGTTTCGTAGGCCATACTGTCCGCGTTTTGTAGGCCCACGTGTTGCGTGTGACCGGGCGGCAAACCGGTCCCGCGCCGACACCCAGTGAATCGCCAACGGGAGACGGCATGACCGAGCACACCCCTGGTGGTGAGACGCTAGACCAGACCCAGGTCGGCGTCACCGAGACGATCCAACGCAACGCCGCCGCGCATGGGGCGGACCTGAACGATCCGATGACCCGGGCCGGTTTCCTCGGCTCGATGGCAGCCCTGCTGGCACTGACCCACGCCGAGGCGCGACTGCCTGAAGACCAGGCCCGTACCCACGCGCAGGCCATGCTGGATCTGGTCGACGCGCTCGGCGTGGACACGCCGAGTTTCAACGCCGGCTGGGACGCGCTGCTGGCCGTTCACGCCTCGATGATGAACAACGCGGTGAAGGCCGGAACACTCGACACGGAGTCCAAGGACATCCTGTTTGACGCCGCCGCTCGCCTGCTGCACAACGGCTGACCTTTGAGCACGCCAGGCCCGACTGGGTTTCCCAGTCGGGGCCTGGCGTCGTCACGGCAGCTGACTGAACGCCTCGGTGAGGCGGGTGGCGATGGCGGCGCGCTCGGCCCGGCTCAGGTGGGCCAGGCGCACATGCAGGGTGGCGGCATCAACATGCAGCTCCTCGGCCAACTCGTCCGGGTCGTGGGTCCACAGCAGCGCCGAAATCAGCGCCGAGAGGCTTATCAGCCGGGCCGCAGCCTGCCTGTCGATGTCATGCTCGTACTTGTCGGTCAGCCAGTGCGAGGGAATGCAGTCGTCGCGGGTCTCGGCGTGGATCAGCTCGTGGGTGAGCGCGCAGCGCCGGCCAGCCTGGTCCAGCCCGGAATCCACCACGATGGCGTGCAGCGAGCGGAAATAACGCCCGTTCTCTCCCGGCGGGAGCTTGTACCGGACATACGTGAGTTCCGGCTGACGGCGCAGCGCCTCCCCAGGATCCCAAGCCATTGACTCACCTCACGCACGTTAACCGGCACGCCAGCCCGAATACCTCTTGATAGCGCAACGACCTGTTCGAACGCAAGTTCGAACAGGTCGTTGCGTTGAGGAACCCCGCGGTGGCGGCTACGTCCGCAGGGCGTGAGGGTTGGCGGCCACCGCCTGCCGCACCGCCGCCTCGACCCGCCGGTTCACCTCAGCCTGCAACTCCTCCAAGGGAATTTCGGACAGGTCGATGGGCGTGCCGGTGCGGGAAGAGACGTAGCTGGCGGGCTCGTCCCTGATCAGTTCGGGATCACCGCCGTCCAAGATCTGGGCGGCGCTGCCGGTGATCCAGCCCAGCGCTCGCTCCAGTTGAGCAAGGATCAGACCGCTGGCCCCCTTGCCCTGCTCGATGTTGCGGACCGTCCCGATAGAGACCTTCGCGGCGGCCGCAAGGTCGCGCTGGTACCACTCCTTCGCTGTCCGCCGCTGGCGGACAGCGTCGCCGAGACGCGCCAGTTCCGGTGTCCGGGCCATGAGGCAGCCTCCTTCCCGTGTCGTCGGCAGCTCTGGCGCCGACGAGGGGCGACTGTACCAAGCAGCACCAACTAGCACCAAAGATGTTGCCCTCGAACACTAAACTTGGTTATCTTCGACGTCCGACAGCCTACGGAGGGCACTAAATTTGTTGTTCCGGGTTGTACGGGGTAGTACGGACTGCTGGCGCTCACCGGTGACCGGCCAGGATCCTCGGGCAGTACATCTTGATCATCTCGTCATGCGGAGGTCGATGCCGTGAAGAAGGTCGCCTCAGCCCCCGTTACCCCCCGGGACCGATTCCACACTGCCCCCGTCGCGGAAAGCGCACGACACATCTACTGCGCTCCTGGTCGCTCTAGAAAGAAGCTGACATGTATCTCATGTCTGCCGGGCTGGCATCGCGTACTAAGGCCTCAAGGATCCCGGCTTCCGGTGTCGCGCTGCGCCCGGTGGCGAGAGCGGACACCGCAGGGCTGGCGCCGCCCGACTGAGCCGTCGGAGTGTGTGTCAGATGCCTGAGAAAACCAGTCCCGCATGCGGCGGACCTGCAACTACGATGCCCGGATGCCCGGTGATCACAGAGCTAGCAACCTGGGCAGCGTGCAACACGTCAGAGGTTTGCTTTCCTTTTTCGGCTCGTCGAGCCACCGTTCCAGATGCTCACAGTACAACCCGGCTGCTTCAGCGTTGCCGGATTCGGGGAGGGGCCATGGCGGATCAAGGGCACCGCTACATCAGACAGGCCGCGCAGATAGCCGACCAACTCGATCAGCACGCCGCGGCCAAGAACGGCAGACGCTACGACGGCGGCGACGGGCGCGGCGGCAAAGCCGGCAGCAAAGCACCCGTCCGCATCGATGTGACCTCCGCCGTCCATGACCACGACCGCGACCAAATCCAGGAACTGGCGATCCGCCAGGCGATCCTCGAAACCCTGGACGGTCCTGGCCTGGACATTCGCCTGTCTGACCGCTCGGCACGCGGCGCCATGCTGGCACAGCTGCTCGACGACGGATACGACCCGGAGCCGGTGGCCAAGCGCACCACGTCGGCGATGCGGCGGCACTTCACCGTCCTGACGTGCGTGCTGGCCGACGCCGAGGAGTACGTGCGGATGCGCTGCCCCCGCAACCACGCCCCGGTCCAGGGCATCCCGACCCGCACCGTCATCCCGGCCGCCCTGCTGAACATCCCCACCGGCCTGGTGGTGTGCATGCACCCCGAGTGCGACGAAACCCCCGGGGTTCCGCGCCTGCTGAACATCGTCGAGGAGATGCTGTCCAACGACCCCGACAGTCTGCTCGGCATCGAAGAGGTCGCCTTCCTCCTGCGCGTCTCCGTGGACGCGGCCAAGCAAAGGATCCGGCGCGCCCGCGAGAAGGGCCACGAGGTGCCCGTGGTCGACTACCGCACCAGCGCCAAAGGGCAGCAGCAGGCCCTTCATCGCCTGGCCGACCTGATCAAGGCCAACAACATCGCCCGAGACCTGGGCGTCGGCATCGCCGACTGGCCCAAGCAGACCCGGCGGCGCGGCCGCCCCAACCCCGGCACCTGAGCCGTGACCGCCCTGGCCTGCCCGGGGAGTAAGGAGACGCCCATGGCGGGCGAGACCGTCATCACCGTGATCGGCAACCTGACCGACGACCCCGAGCTGCGCTTCACCCCGTCGGGTGCGGCGGTCGCGAACTTCACCGTCGCGTCCACGCCCCGCACCCTGGACCGCCAGACCAACGAGTGGAAGGACGGCGACGCGCTGTTCCTGCGCTGCTCGAAACGGGATGTATTGCATTAGATGCAACACTGCGCACGGTGACCGGAAGGGCGTTGCGGCTGGC